>CAIZNP010000302.1 GCA_903934375.1 uncultured Synechococcaceae cyanobacterium | reverse complement strand
TCCGCCCGCCAGATCACGGCTGTGATCCCCTACTACGGCTACGCCCGCGCCGACCGCAAGACGGCTGGGCGCGAATCGATCACCGCCAAGCTGGTGGCCAACCTGCTGGCCAAAAGCGGTGTCGACCGCGTGCTGGCCATGGATCTGCACTCCGCCCAGATCCAGGGCTACTTCGACATCCCCTGCGATCACATCTACGGCTCACCGGTTCTGGTGGACTATCTGGCCGGCCGCGACTTCGGCGATGTGGTGGTGGTGTCGCCGGACGTGGGGGGCGTGGCCCGGGCCAGGGCCTTCGCCAAGCAGATGAAGGACGCCCCCCTGGCGATCATCGACAAGCGCCGCTCCGGCCACAACGTGGCCGAGAGCCTGACGGTGATCGGCGATGTGGCCGGCAAAACGGCGATCCTGATCGACGACATGATCGACACCGGCGGCACGATCTGCGCCGGAGCCCGTCTGCTTCGGGAACGGGGCGCCACACGGGTGCTGGCCTGCGCCACCCACGCCGTGTTCTCCCCGCCGGCGGTGGAGAGGCTCTCCGCGCCGGGGCTGTTCGAGGAGGTGATCGTCACCAACTCGATCCCGATGGGCGATGAACGGCTGTTCCCGCAGCTGCAGGTGCTCTCGGTGGCCAACATGCTCGGCGAGGCGATCTGGCGCATCCACGAGGAGAGCTCCGTGAGCTCGATGTTCCGCTGAGCCAGTCCTTCCCGATGCGGACGCGCCTGAAGCGCTCCCTGCCTGTCCTGGCCACCCTGGCCCTGACGGGCGTCCTGCAGCTGGTCGGTGCCCTCGAGGCCCGATCCGCGCCGCGGCGGCTCGGTGTGTGGCTGACCAACAGCCCCAGCCCGCTCTATTACGAGACGCGCAGGATCGACCAGGCGGTGGCGGAGCTCGCGGCGACGGGCTTCAACACCCTCTATCCGAATGTGTGGAGCCGGGGCGCCACCTTTCACCGCAGCCGCTGGGCGCCACTGGAGCCTGCCCTGGCCCAGGCCGGGGTGTCGCACGATCCCATCTGCCGCATGACGGAGCAGGCTCATCGCCGCGGCCTGCAGGTGATTCCCTGGTTTGAGTACGGCCTGATGGAGCCCGCCAGCGCCGCGGTGGTCCTGCAGAACCCGGACTGGGTGCTGCAGAAACGCGACGGCAGCACCGCCCTCGAGATGCACGGCCGGCCAATGGTGTTTCTCAACCCGGCACATCCGGGGGTGCGCCAGCGCTTCCTCGGCCTGATCGGCGAGATCGTGCAGCGCTGCAAGGTCGATGGCATCCAGCTGGATGACCACTTCGCCTGGCCGGTGGAACTCGGTTATGACCCCTACACCCGCGACCTCTACCGGCAGAGCACGGGCCGTGAACCTCCCGACAACCACACGGACCGCGCCTGGATGACCTGGCGCCGCCATCAGCTCACGGACCTGCTGCGGGAGCTGCGGCGGGTGCTCAAGAGCAGTGGCACGGGGAGTGCCTACGTGAGCCTGTCGCCGGGGCCGTTCCGCTTTGCCTACAACACCTGGCTGCAGGACTGGGAGATCTGGGCTCTGGGTGGACTGATCGATGAGCTGGTGGTGCAGAACTACGCCTACTCGCTGGCGGGATTCGCAAGGGATCTGCGCCAGCCGGCTCTGGTGAAGGCCAGCAGCTGGGGCATCCCGGTGGAGATCGGCATCCTCTCGGGCTTCGGTGGCCGCACCACCCAGATGCCGACCCTGGCCGAGAAGGTGCGGCTGGCAAGCCAGCGCGGCCATGGGGTCATCTACTTCTACTGGGAGGGACTCTGGGGCGTGCACGCCGGCGAGGAAGGTCCGGCCCTGCGCCAGAGCGCCTTCAGCCAGCTGCATCAGCAACTACCCCGCTGAGACGCCCGGCCTGACAGGTCCGCCCTGACTCAGCCGCGGCCGAGGCACTGCTCCACTACCTCGCGGCTGTTGGTGGAGAGAGAGGTGCTGGCGAGCTGCTCGAGAGCCTCACGCATGCGGGTGCTGCGCTCGGTGCCATAGCTCTGCCAACGGCTGAACACCTTGGCCATGCGTGAGGCCGTGATCGGATTGCGCTGATCGAGCGCGGCGATCTGCCCGGCCATGAAGCGGTAGCCGCCACCATCGAGAGCGTGGAACTGAGGCGTGTTAGCCGTGAAGCCCCCCAGCACGGCCCGCATGGTGTTCGGGGCCGCCGGATCAAAGCGGGGGTGCTGCATCAGCCGTTGCACGCGGGCAACGCCATCACCGAAGGGGGCAGACGCCTCCAGGCTGAACCAGGCATCAAGAATCACCGGCCGGTCCTGCCAGCGGTCATGGAAGGCGGCCACCGCCGCACTGCGCTCGGGCGTGTCCTGGCATTGCAGAGCGCGCAGACCGGCACGGGCCAGGGTCATCGATGGGCCATGCACCGCGGCGGCCGCCTCGGCGCGGGTACCCAGATCGCCGGCGGCGGCACGCAGGCTCCAGGCTGTGGCGGTGAGCAGACGATCCCCCACGCCGTGGGGCCAGGCCTCGAGCCACTGGGGACGGCAACGCTCCAGGCTCTCCTCCAGCGACCGCTCCAGCGCGGCCCCGAAGCGGGCCTGCAGCTCCAGGAGAGCGTGGAAGAGAGCTGGCGGATCGCATGGGCCACCGCCGGCCACGGCGGCATCCTCCAGCTCCGGCAGGCCAGGCAGGGCCAGCAGGGCACTGCGGTTGGCGTCGCACAGGCCCACCTCCGCCAGGATCCGCTCGAAGGCGGCCACCAGGCCCTCCTCCAGCTCATCATCCGGGCTGCCTGCGGCGCGCAGCAGCACGCCACGGCGCAGCAGGGTCTGGCCGGCATCCCAGCGGGCGAAGGGATCGCTGTCGCAGGCAAGCAGGTGCAGCAGCTCGCTGATCGGCCGCTCCAGCTCCAGCTGCACCGGAGCGGAGAAACCACGCAAAAGCGACAGGGCCGGTGCATGGCTGTGGGGTTCTAGGCCCTCAACGTGAATGGTCTGCTCCGGCTGATCGATCACCAGCAGTCGGGTTCCCAGGCCCCAGTGGCGATCAATGCGCCGGCTGGCAGCCTCGGCCTCGGCGGCCGTTTCACCGCGCAGACGCAGCGGCAGAGCATCGCCGCCCTGACCCACCAACCCCAGGGCCAGAGGTATCACCACCGGCAGTTTCTCGGGCTGGCCCGGGGTGGACGGCGTGCGCTGGCGCAGCGTGAGCGTGAGGCTGCCGGCCTCACCATCCCAGTGGCGCTCCACCTGAAGCCGGGGCGTGCCGGCCTGGT
>CAIZNP010000301.1 GCA_903934375.1 uncultured Synechococcaceae cyanobacterium | reverse complement strand
GCACTACTGCGGACATTGGCGCTCAACCTGCTGCGCTGCAACGGTTTCCGCTCAATCCGCGCTTGCCCGGTGTCAACTACGTAGGCGGTTCGCATCAATTACGTAGGCGGGTAGGAGGCCCCACCCCCCCTGCCATGGCAGGGGGGGGCGCGCGCTGCCTTTGGGGCTCGGTTGGCGGGTAATTGACGCCTGGTCAGGACGCCAAATCAGCCCTCGCTCGCCACGGTCCTCCCCATCCGCCTGGCCCGTCTGCGGCGGTAGCTCTCGCCATTGATCTGGATGATCGTGCTGTGGTCCACCAGCCGGTCCACCGCTGCCACGGTCATGGCACTGGTGGAGAACACGTTCTCCCACTCGCTGAACGGCTGGTTGCTCGTCACCAGCAGGGAGCGGCGTTCGTAGCGGTGCATCACCAGCTCAAAGAGCACCGAGGTCTCGGCCTCGTCCTTGCGGACGTAGCCGATGTCGTCGATCACCAGCAGGGCAAAGCGATCCAGCTTGTTGAGCGCCTTGGCCAGGGCGTAGTCGGCCTTGGCGCGTTGCAGCTCCTGCACCAGCGTCGTGGCGGTGAAAAACCGTGCTGAGCGATCCAGGCTGATCAAGCTGCGGCAGATGCCTGCTGCCAGGTGGGTTTTGCCCACACCACTGGGGCCGAACAACAGCAGGTTCTCGGCACGGTCCAGCCAGCCGGTGTCGTGGGCGAGCTGCTCGATCTGGGCGCGGCTGAGATCAGGGTTGGCGTCCCAGTCGAGATCGGCCAGGGTTTTCGGCAGCGGCAGCTGGGCCTCATGCAACAACCGCCGCAGCCGCGCCTGATGCCGCTGCTGATGCTCCTGCTCCGCCAGCACGTAGAGGTAACTGGCTGGCGTCCAACCATCGGCCTGGGCCTGCTGCTCGGCTGCCTGCCACTGGCTGCGGAACTGCGCCAGCCGTAGCTGTTTCAACAGCGATGGCAGAGCACTCTCCAGTGCTGGCCGGCTCGGGGGTTCGACCCAGGAGTTCGTCATAACTGCTCAGGTGGTGTTCAGGGATCTGGAGCTGGGGCAGCGCCCCCACCCCCCGTGGGGGCCGCAGCCCGTAGTGCTCGCGCAGGGCGCTTAAGCTCAGTTCGCCGCTGCGCAGCTGACGCCGCAAATACCGCTCCACGCCGGTGAGGTCATCGCTCCTGGCGGCCACATGGAGGGCATCGACCATCACCTTGGCGGCCTCATCCGGCGGCAGAGCCGCCAGCAGCTGTCGCCACAACTGCCGCCAGTTCTCACCGGGGAGGATGTCGTCCTGCAGCTGGGCGCGCAGCAGGGCTCTGGGCTTACGGCGCAGGCTCTCGATCACATGGCGGAAATCGATGCGCCGCCATGGCCCGCTCTCGCCAGCGCGCCGGTGCAGCCGCGGCAGGGTTTCGAGGTAGTGGCTGCGCAGGAACAGATCCAGCCGGTCATGGTGCAGATGCACCGTCAGCTGCTGGCCGATCAGCCGTGAGGGCACGCTGTAGGTGACCGACCTCACCTCGATCGTGCTGGTGCTGCGCACACGCGACACCAGTGGGTCGTAGTCGCCAAAGCGCTCGATGGGCAACGGCTGCAGGTGCAGCTGCTCGATCTCCAGCCGTCCTTTGACCTCGGTGCGGCTGTTGAGGGTGGCGGTGACGCGTGCCACCAACTGCCGGTACTCGGCCTCGGTGGCGAAATCCCTGCTACCGCGTTGGAGCAGCTGCTGCTCCAGCCGGTGTTTCCAGTGCCGGTGCGGGCCCTCGATCGCCCCGTTCTCGTGGGCGATGCCGCGGTTGTTGCGGGTGGCGATCACACCCAGGTGGGCGCACAGCTCGCGGTAGCGGCTGGTGTAATCGCCGGCGTAGCTGCCGTCGCGGTTGCGGTAGCAGGCGCTGAGGCTGTCGGTGCGGTGCTCAGCCGGCACACCGCCGCAGGCCTCAAGTGCGTTCTGCAGGGCTTCTGCCAAGGCGACAAAACTCTCGCCGCCGTGGATCACCTCCACATGGCACCAACCTGAGTAAGGCAGGCGGAAGTGGAACAGCCGGTGCTCCAGCGCCACACCGGCGATGGTGATCGGCTCACCCTTGAGCAGCGTGAAATCGGAGATGCCCGTCACACCGGGCTGGTGGTGCTGCAGGAACATCACGCCAAGGGCTGGGCCATGCAGGGCCTTCCACTGCTCAACGCGGCGCTGCAGGGTGCGCTTGCGCCGGTACCACTCCTGATCGGGGAAGCTCTGCTCCAGGTGCAGCAGCAGCGTCTGGGGCTCCAGCTGCGGAGCCTTCTCGAGCATGGGGACCAGAACGCTGTCCCAGACCTCTGCCAAAGGGTCAGCGCGGGTGCGCCAGTTCCGACCACGCTGCCGCTGCTGCTGACGACTGGCTTGCGGCTCACCACGGTCGATGCGCTGGGCGCTGCGCACCGAGATCCCGACCGCATCAGCAGCCACCTGCTGGCTGATGCCACTGGCCCGTTTGGCCATGTACCGCTCCTTGATCCGCAACGACAGAGGGGCGGGCATCGCTGGGGCTCCAGACCGTGATCGGAGCCCTGTTGTCGCGTTCTGAGACCCGCCTATCTAGTTGGCGCGACCCGCCTACGTAATTGTCGTCAAACATCCAGCCCTAGGGCGGCGTTCCCGCCACGGAAGCCCAGCTGCTGGCCCTGAAAGGCGATGTCCTCCAGGAGCTCTGCGCACAGAGGGGGATCAAGGTGGCCAAGCGCGCCCGGAAGGACGTGATGGTGG
>CAIZNP010000300.1 GCA_903934375.1 uncultured Synechococcaceae cyanobacterium | reverse complement strand
GTGATCGTGGCCGTCGGGATCACGGCGACGGGCCAGCGGGAGGTGCTGGGCATCGAGGTGGGCGACAGCGAGGACGAGACCTTCTGGACCGCCTTCCTGCGCCGTCTGCGCGAGCGCGGCCTATCAGGCGTGCAGCTGGTGATCAGCGACGCCCATGCCGGCCTCAAGAAGGCCATTGCGCGCTGCTGCCAGGGCACGACCTGGCAGCGCTGCCGCGTGCACTTTGCCAGGAACCTGCTGGCCAAGGTGCCGAAAGGCTGCCAGGACATGGTGGCTGCTGCTCTGCGCTCGGTGTTCGTGCAGCCCGAGGCCCAGGCCGTGGAGCAGCAGTGGGATCAAGTGATCACGATGCTCACCGAAAACTTCCCGGCCGCTGCGGCCCTGATGGAGCAGGCCAGGGAAGACGTCTTGGCCTTCCGGGCCTTCCCACCGGAGCACTGGCGCAAGGTCTGGAGCACCAACCCGCTGGAGCGCCTCAACAAGGAGATCGAACGCCGCACCCGCGTCGTCGGCATCTTTCGCAACGACGCCGCGATCATCCGCCTGGTGGGTGCGCTGCTGCTGGAGCAGCAGGAGGAGTGGCAGCTTGATGGCCGCCGCGTCTTCTCGGAACTGTCGATGGCCAAGCTGGACAAGACCGGCGATCAGCTCCAAGATCAACCAACAGCTGCACTTACCGCAGCTGCCTGATCACTGATCTCCGTCAGATCACAGGCCTCGGCTTTTACACCACTCCAAGGGACGCAACCCTCAAGCACCACCAGGGCAAGCTGCCCGAACTGAACGGCGCCATCGACGATCTGCCGGGGTTGTTGCAGGCCGATGGCTTCGAGGCACTGCCGATCTCCCTGGCCCATGGCCTGCGGGCGGGGGCGTACAGCCAGCCCCATCGCGATCCGTTTGATCGCATGCTGGCCGCCCAGGCCGAACTGGACCGTCTGGTGCTGCTCACCCCCGATCCCCAGCTGTCCACCGTTCCTTGTCAAACCCTCTGGTGTGGCGCCATCAGCCAGGGCGGGTCAGGCGGTTGAGGCGCAGGGCACTCACCGAGGCGATGGTCTCGAAGTCGGCGTCGAAGCTCACCAGTTTGGCGTTGTGATGCAGGGCCACGGCGGCAATCAGCAGATCAAGGCTGAGGACGGTGCGGCCGATCTGGCGGCAGGCCTGGCCCAGGTTGATCGCTTGCTGCCACAGATCCGCTGGGGTGGGCAGCATGGGCAGCGTGTCGAACTGGGCTTCCAGCAGGCGAGCTTCTTGTGGGCGGGCAGCACGCAGCACCTCGAAGCGCACCGGCTCTGCCAGATGGGCAGAAGGGTCGAGCACGTAGGGAGCGATGCACTGCTTGAGGGCCACCGGGCTGCGGGTCCGGGTGAAGTCGATCCAGAGGCTGGTATCGAGCAGCAGAGTCATGACGCGATCTCCTGTGCCCGCAGGCGCTCGCGTTCCTGGTCGGCCTCGTAGGTCTCGAGCTCCACGCCCCACTCGCCGCTGAGGAAGCGCTGGGCGATCTGCGCCCGCCGCCGCTGCTGCAGTGCCTCCTCCATCAGGCGGCGGATGGCCGGGCCCTTCTTGCGCTCGCCGGTCAGCTCCAGGACTTCGGCCATCTCCTGGTCTGAAAGCTCGACGGTCACTTTCATGGTCTGGTCGTGCCAGAGTCGGACTCTGCAGCACCATGGCACGGGGCGCCCTTGAGCCGCAATCGTTGCTCCGCGCTAAATGTCATGACAGCCAGAGCGGTGGGTCATGGCGCGCGATCAGGTGCTGCAGTTGCGGGCCTCGGCTGAGCAGCGCCAGCTGATTGATCAGGCCGCTGCCGCGGAAGGGATCAGCCGCACCGAATTCATCCTGCGCAGCTGCCAGGCGCGGGCGCGGGATGTGCTCCTGGATCGCACGCTGTTCTCGCTCACGCCAGAGCAGACCACGGCCCTGCTGGCTGATCTGGAAGATCCCAGCGCCGCTGCCCAGGATCAGGCCAGCATCAGCTGGATGGCTTTGATTGCGGCAACGCCGCCCTGAACCGCTGGCTGCAGCAACGGCCGTGATCGCCTATGCCTGCCTGTCGGCAGGGGCGATCGTGCTGGCGGCGGTGTCTGGTGCCCTGCGCCGCAACAGGCCCGACCCCCTTGCCGTTGTGGTGCTGGGCCGGCTGGCGGTGGATCGTCGCCAGCAAGGCCAGGGCCTGGGCCGCGCCCTGGTGGCCGACGCGCTGCGGCGGAGCCTTGCCGCCAGGCGCCTGATCGGAGCCAGAGCCCTGCTGGTGCACGCGATCGACGCGCAGGCGGCTGCGTTCTACAGCTCGCTCGGGTTTCGCTCCTCGCCGCTCAGCGCCTCGACGTTGATGCTGCAGCTCTCAGCACCAGCCGACTGACAGCCGCAGCTGCAGCCCCAGGATCAAGCCAAGGGAGCTAACGACCATGGGTGAGATCGCCGACACCATGCGCTCCGCCCTGATCCAGCCCTAGGGCGGCGTTCCCGCCACGGAAGCCCAGCTGCTGGCCCTGAAAGGCGATGTCTTCCAGGAGCTCTGCGCACAGAGGGGGATCAAGGTGGCCAAGCGCGCCCGGAAGGACGTGATGGTGGGGCTGCTGCTGGCAGATCCCAACGGTCCGCCGCCTCTGTCCCTGCTGCCCCCTCCCAAGACCAAAGCCCCCTCAGCTGGGAAGGGCACGGGGGCAACAGGCGG
>CAIZNP010000299.1 GCA_903934375.1 uncultured Synechococcaceae cyanobacterium | reverse complement strand
GCCAGGCCGGGCGAGGCTCTGCCGCCAGCTCGATCAGATCCCGACGAAATTGATCAGCACCGCCATGCACACCAAGGTTGGCCAGGTTCTGACCAAGGCTCAGCAACCGCAGCCGCGGCACCAGCTGCGGCCACGCCGGCTGACGCCGCAGCTCCGCCGCCAGCATCGCCATCACGAACGAACCGGAGCTGTGCCCCACCAGCAGCAACTCCGTGGCCGGCGATTCCTGCTCCAGCTCCAGCAGGCGCCGAGCCAGCTGGCGCACCCGCTGGCGCAGCTCCTGATCACGGGCCTGGCCGAGCATATGGGTGAAGCGGATCGAGCGGAACAGCCACACCACCCCCAGAGCATCCGCCAGCCGCCAGGCCTGCCAGAGCAGCAGCAGCGCCGCAGACAGAGCCACCGCATGCAGAGGCAGAGAACTCAGAGAGAGCACAGCCCCCACCAGCTCCACCCCAGCAGCCGCGGCAACGGCAGCCAGCAGAGCCATAATCAGAAACAGAAAGGGATACAAGCCGCAAAGCGCCACGCTGGGCGACCAGCGGGCAATGCGGCGGTAGCCCCCGCCGAGGCAATACCAGACGTAGATGCCCAGGGCATCGCGGATCAGAGCCAGCGGCTGCCGCGGCCAGTTGCTGCGCGCGATGTCGTCCCAGTGAAGAAAGGCCAGCTCCAGGCATGGTTGCCCGCCCTCCCGGATCGGCCAGCGGCTGAGCAGGCCATCCGCGCGGCTGCGCCTGCGGCCCAGCCGGAGGTCCCTGCCGCTGCTGTGGGCATGGCGATCGAGCTGCTCAGCGAACAGGCGGTAGTAGTGAGCCCCACCCCGCGGATCAAAGCCGCTCAGGAAATACACCCGCCGCTGGGGGTCGAGACTGGGCTCCGCGTTCATCCCGTTGATCCGTGCCGGCCACTCGAACAGTGCTGGGGTTGAGCCTAGGGGCCCTGCTGGCGTCAGCCCCGCTGCTGGCCTCGGCCCCACTGCTGCCGCCCGCCGCCGCCCAGCAGATCACGGGCAGCCGCGGCCGCTACCGCGCCTCGATCGTGGTGCCGGTGAGCCCGCAGCAGGCCTGGCGGGTGCTCACCGGCTACGAGGCGCTGGTGGGTGTGATGCCGGACATCAAGCAGGCCCGGGTGATCAGCCGCAGCGGGCGCCAGCTGGAGCTGGCCCAGACCTATCAGGCGGCCTACACCTTCGGGCTGCCGATCAAGGCACGGCTGCGCCTGGAGGAAACCGCACCGCAAAAACTCAGCTACAGCCTGATCAGCGGCGAGCGGATCCGCAGCCTCAGCGGCAGCTGGACGATCACCCCCGTTCCCGGCGGCATCCGGCTGGAGCACCAGATCGCCATCGATCCGGACGTTCCCGGCTTCCTGCGGTCCACGTACTACGAACTGAGCGAAGAGAACCTGCTCGAATCGATGCGGGTGCTGAAACGGCTGATGCTGAAATCCTGAGATCAGGGCTGCATCGCCGCCACCCCCCGTTCCCGGCCCCGAAGCACCACCCGATACACCACACCGCTCCACTCCACCCGCCGCGCCAGCTGGGCCCGCAGCGTCGCGATCCCGTACACGAACTGGGCCAGCGGCAACCAGCGCAGCCAAAGCGCCAGCGGCAGGCGTTGATCGAGGGGAATCGCACCGGCCACCACCTGCTGGATGCCGATCAGCAGCAGGCCGCAGCCCAGCTCGTAGCCCAGCAGCACCAGGCTCAGCCGCAGGGCGCTGGCTGGATCCCCACCCAGCAACAGGCCCAACACAGCCAGCACAGCAACCAGCAGCAACAGGCTGGTGCCCAGGCCATGCAGGGCCACCAGGGGCCAGGCGGGATGGTGCAGGCGTGCGGTGAGCAGCTGGCGGGCGATCCAGCGGATCAGCGGCCGCAGGGCAATGCTGTCGTCGCGGTCAAGCGCGATCAGCTCCGGCCCGAAGCGAAAGCGCCAGCCGCTGCGCCGCAACGGGGTGGTGAGGGCGGTGTCCTCACACAGGCTGTGCGCCAGCACCGCCCGCCAGCCACTGGGCTCGATCAACTGGCGCCGCACCATCAGGCTGCCGCCCCAGGGAATGCCGAACAGGGTCATGAGCACCAGCGCGCCGCCGTTCCAGATCGCCCGCACCATGCCCGCGCCGCTGCGCTGGGCCGGCAGGTACCAGCGGTTACCACCGGCGGCGCCCACGCCGGAGCGCAGGCAGCCGTGGGCCAGATCCGCCAGCCAGTCCGGCCGCACCACGGCATCGGCATCCACCAGCGCCAGCAGCTCGGTGGCCGGCTGCAGGGCAGCGAAGGCCTGGCGCAGCGCCGCGCTCTTGCGCGAGCCGCTGCGCGGCGCTGCCGCCAGGGCCGTGAGCCGGGCGGCGCTCCAGCTGGCGGAGCCAGCCGCCTCCAGCTCGGCGATGGCCTGGGAGGCGGCCTGCCAGGCCGGATCCTGCTCGCTATCCACCACCAGCAGCAGGCTCCAGGGGCCGCCGTAGCGCTGGGCGGACAGGGCCGCCAGCGTGGCCGGCAGGGCGGGATCCACCCCGCGCAGGCAGAGCAGCACCTCCACCGCAGGCCAGGTGGCCGCAGCAGCCGGCTCCGCCAGGCGGCGGCGCACCAGCAGAGCGAACCAGCCCGTGAGCAGGGCCTGCAGCAGCAGCACCGCCGCCATCAGCAGGCTGAGCAGCTCAACCAAGGCTGAGGCTGCCGAGGAAGGTGCGCGCGTAGGGATCGATCAGCTGCTCGAAGCGCGGGCAAACCACACCGCGCTCCGCCAGGGCGGCCACGGTGATGGCACTGGCTGGGCGAGCCCGCACACCGGCGCGATTCAGCTCGGGGTAGGTGAGCTGCTCCTCGCCCCAGCGGCGGCTGAAGAAGGCGCGGATCGGATGCAGCGGATTGCCGGGCTGGCCCTCCAGGGCCTCCAGCCAGCGGGCCATCGGCACCAGGTCCAGCGGCGCTCCGCGGTCGATCAGGCCGCCGAGCACATCAGCCAGCAGCAGGGGTTCGGGATGGTGCAGGTGCAGGCAACGGCCGGCCTCCGGCGGCTGCCAGGCCATCGCGGTAACGGCATCGGCCACATAGTCCACCGGCACCAGATCGAGCTCCCAGGCGATGTCCGGTGCCTGGCCGAGTTCCAGGCAGCCGCGCAGCAGCCGGTGCAGCAGGTCGTCCTGATGCCAGAGGCCGCTGCGGGAGTGGCCCGCGATCAGCGGCGGCCGGTAGGTGCGCACCGGCAGGCCGGCGCGTCCGGCAGCCAGCACCAGCCGCTCGCTCACCCACTTGGTCTGCGAATAGCCGATGTGAATGCCCCGCCACTCAGCCAGGTCGTCCGTTTCGAGGAGCTCACGGTCGCGATAGGCCATCGCCTCGTACACCGCCACGCTGGAGATCAGCTCCACGGGGAGCGGCCGCCGCAGCGCCGCCAGCTCCAGCACCGTGCGGGTGCCGCCCACATTGGCGGCCGCCAGCTGGCTGTAGGGCGCCATCTGGCTGAGCTGGGCCCCGTTGTGCAGGATGCCGCTGATGCCGGCAGCCAGGGTGGCGAACACCCCCTCCGACAGCCCGAACCGCGGCAGGGCCAGATCACCGGCAATCGGCTCGATGCGGCTGCCCCAGCCCTCCTGCCAGAGGCCGTAGAGCTCCAGGTTGCGGCGCAACCGCGCAGCCCCCTGATCGGCATCGGCGGCCCGCACCAGAACCTTCACCTGCAGCGCCGGCCAGCGCTCCAGCTGACCCGCCAGCAGATAGGCCCCGAGGAAACCGGAACCGCCGGTGAGCAGGATCGCCTCGCCGGGCGCGCAGGCCGGTGGCAGGGGCGGCAGCGTCCAGCCCTGGGGCAGCCGGGCCTCGTCCGCCAGATCGAGCACCGCCTCACGGGTAGATCCATCGGCGGCCTCCAGCCCGCGCAGCACGATCGCCGCCAGCGACTCAAGGTTCGGGTCACCCGCCAGCGACTCCAGCTCCAGCTTCACGCCGAGGTCCTGCTGGACGCCAGCGGCCAGTTCCACCGCCATCAGCGAATCCAGGCCGATCTGGAACAGCGAATCGGCCGGGTCGAGGCTGGTGGGATCCGCCAGCCCCATCACCGCCGCCAGCCGCTGCTGCAGCAGCTGCAGCAGGGCAGCAGCGCGCTCCTCGGCCGGCAGGGCCAGCAAGCGGCTGCGCTCGAGCGGGCCTTCGGCCGCCTGATCGCCGCCGGCCTGATCGCCCAGCAACGGGGCCATGGCCGCTGCCTGCCGCGGCTGCGCCTGTCGCGCCAGCTGGGGCCAATTGTTGGCCAGCACCGCCAGCACACCGCCGCGCCCGCGCTGCAGGGCCAACTCCAGGGCCGCCAGCGCCTGTTCCGATGGCAGCAGGCCCACCCCCAGGGCCTCAAGCCGCCGGCCCTGCCCGGACGCCATGCCGGCACCGGCCCAGGGCCCCCACTGCATCGCCAGGGTGACGGCCTGGGTTCCGCCAAAGCCCCCACCAGACCTGGAACAGGCGCCATCGAGCGCCCCGTTGGCGGCGCCGTAGTTGCTTTGCCCCGGTGAGCCCAGCAGGGCCGCCATCGAGGAAAACGCCACGGCGAACTCCAGCGGCGGCGCCGCCAGGGCCACGGCCCGCTCGAGCTGCTGCCAGCCCCGCAGCTTCGGAGCCAGCACACGGCGCAAACGCTGCGGCGTCTGGCCGCTGATCAGACCGTCGTCGAGCACACCAGCCGCATGGAACAGCCCGCGCAGGGGTCGATCCGGGGGGAGCGCTGCGATCGCCTCGGCCAGGGCCTCTTCAACCGATGCACCGGTCGCTGCATCGGCCGCAGCACCACCCAGTTCCAGAGGCAGAAGCCGGCAGTCCACATCGGCCGGCAGCTCCGCCAGCAGAGCGGCTGGGATCTCGAGCGCCGAGCGCGACACAAGCAGCAGCGAGCGCGCACCCTGGGCCACCAGCCAGGCCACCAGCTGCTGGCCGAGCGCCCCCAGACCCCCCGTGATCAGGTAGGTGGCATCAGGGCGCAGACGCAGTGGCGCCGGTTGCAGCCCACGGCTGATCACCAACTTGCCCACATGGCGGGCCTGGGCCATCAGCCGGAAGGCCTCGCTGGTCTGCTCCTCCGGGAACACCTGCAGCGGGATCGGGCTGTAGTGCCCCTGCTGCAGATCCACCAGCAGGGAGGCCAGCAGATCACGGATGCGCCGGGGCTCGGCGGCGGCCACCTCCAGCAGATCGAACGGCAGATAGCGGGCATCGGGCCGGCGCTGGGCGGCCTGCTCACGGCTCCAGATCTCGAGCTTGCCCAGCTCCACGAAGCGTCCGCCCGCCGCCAGGGCCCGGAAACCGGCATCCACCCACTCGCCTTTGAGGCTGTTGAGCACCACGTCGACACCACGGCCGCCGGTGGCCGCAAGCAGCTGCTCGGCGAAGGCGGTGCTGCGGGAATCGAACACCGCCTCCACCCCCTGCTCCAGCAGCGCCGGCTGCTTGGCCTGGCTGGCGGTGGCGAAGATGCGGGCCCCCAGGCGCCGGGCCACCTGCAGCGCGGCCTGGCCGACACCACCGGCGGCCGCATGGATCAGCACCGTCTCACCCGGTTGCAGCTGGGCCAGATCGATGAGGCCGTGAATCGCCGTGAGGAAAGCGGTGCTCAAGGAGGCCCCCAGCTCGGGGCTGAGCTCCGGCGGCAGGGGCAGGCAGAGCTGGGCGCGGCAGCGCACGTGGCTGGCGAGGCTGCCCACCGCCAGGGCCGCCAGCACCCGCTCACCGATGCGATCCGGCGACACCCCGGCACCCACGGCCACCACCCGGCCGACGCACTCGCCACCGAAGGGCAGCTGACTGCCATCCCGCAGGCCCAGCTCGGCGCTGTAGGCCTCAAGCAGGCCGAGGGCATTGAGCACATCGCGGAAGTTGAGGCCCGTGGCCTCCACGGCGATCTCCAGTTCGCCGGCGGCGGGCGGCTCCGCCGGGGCTGGCCTGGCCTCAAGCGCATCCAGGCTGCCAGGTGCGCTGCTCGCCCAGCGGTAACGCTCCTGCTGCAACGGCACGATGCGCAGGCCGCACAGGGCGCCGTCGCGCCAGGCCAGGCTCGCCTCACGGCCGGCAGCGGCCCAGAGCAGCGGCCAGTCGGAGGGGCCGGGGGCAGACGCTCCGCTGCCGCACAGATCCAGCAGGGTCCAGTTCAGCTGTGGCTGCTCAAGAGCGGCCGTGCGCCACCAGCCCCGCAGGGCCCCGGCCAGCTGCTGCTGCGCCTCCGTGGGATCCAGCACCAGCCAGAGCTCTCGACCTGCCGACTCCGCCGCGATCGTCTGCGCCAGGTTCAGCAGGGTGCTGCACAGACCTTCGGCCGTGGCGGCCGGATCCGCCAGATCGGGCCAGAACAGCACCGCATCGGCCGCCCTCAGGGCCGAATGGCTGGGGAGGTCTGCGGCGGCAGCAAAGGCCGCACGCGCAAGCGTGATGCCGTGCTCGGCGAGCCAGCGCTCCAGCGAACCACCGGCACGCGGATCGCCGAGCAGCAGCGGCCGGCTGGGCAGAGACCGGCCTTCCGCCAGGGCGCCTGGCGGCAGCGGCAACAAACGGCTCTGATACAGGAGATCGGCGGGCCCGGCAGAGGCTTGATCCGCGGCCGGCAGCGGGAACATCCACTCCAGGGCCTGCCGCGGCAGGCGCCGCAGCCGGAAGCCCTCGATCCAACCCAGCAGCTCACCGTCCCGGTGCAGCACCAGGTCGGCCAGCACGAACGCCGCCTCTTCTGAAGGGCGCACGCGCACCTCGCAGCTGAAGCGATCCGGCAGGGGCCAGCAGCACAGCTCCAGTGAGGCCAGGCCCACCGGCAGCAGGAGCGTGCCCATCTGAGCCTCAGGATCCAGAGCGGCCGCCACCGCCTGGAAGCAGGCATCCAGCAGACCGCGATCGGCGGCGCCGTGCTGGCGCCGCAGGCTCGCCCAGGCGCGATCGCCCTGGCAGTGCAGCTGCTCCAGCAGGCGGTAGGCCGGGCCGTAGGCCAGGCCTGCTGCTGCCAAGGCGTTGTAGAAGCCCTCGGGATCAAGAGCGATGGCGTCCGCAGGAGCATCGCTGGGCAGCCAGGGCAGAGTCCCAGGTGTTGGTTGCGCCGCGCTCAGGCCACCGTGATTGAGCCACTCCGCCGCGGCCCGCGAGCTGTGGAAGCTGAGGCTGCGGCTGTCGGGGCTCCAGAGCAGCTGCAGACGCACCGGAGCGCCGTCCCGCTCCAGGCGCAGCGGTTGGTCGAGATGGAACGCCTGCAGGCGCAGCGGCTCGCCTTCGCGGGCCAGCAGGTTGAGCGCCTGCTCGAGGAAGCCTGCCGCCGGAACCACCACCTGCGCGCGGATCGCATGGTCGACCAGATCCGCAGGGGCTCGGGCTGAGAGGGCGATCTCGTAGCGGTGATCCGAACCGGGCAGATCGAGCCGCCGCAGGGATGCAGCCTCGGGCGCTGAGCCGTCCCGATCGCCCACGGGAGCCGCCACCGCTGCGGCGGTCAGCCCGATGTGGTCGAGCCAGACGCTGGCGGGGCCGGGCGATTGCTCCGGGTCGCTCCACCAGTAGCGCTGGCGCTGAAAGGGATAGCCGGGCAGGCGCTCGCGGCGCGGGCTGAAGGGCCGGTGGAAGCGTGCCCAGTCGATCGAATAACCGCTGCAATGGAGCTGAGCAAGGCTGCCGAGGATCACCTCAAGGTCGGCACGACCGGGGGCCAGCGAAGGCAGGAGCCGCAGCGATGCGGCCTCCGGCACCTGGCGGGCCATGCCGATCAGGGTGGGCCGGGCACCGATCTCCAGCAGGGTCGCGACCCGCTGCTCCACCAGCACCTGCACCCCTTCGGCAAAGCGCACCGGGCTGACCACGTGGTCGCACCAGTAGTCCGGCGTGGCGATCTCAGGACCGGCCAGCTGACCGGTGAGGTTGCTCACCAGGGCCCGGCGCGGCAAGCGGAAACGGAGCTGACGCAGCTCCCGCTCGAAACCGGCCAGCATCGGCTGCATGGCGGGGGAGTGGAACGCGTGCGATACCGCCAGGGGATGGCAGGCCAGACCTGCCTGCTCCGCCAGCGACACCAGAGCCTCAAGCTCGGCGCGCGGGCCTGAGATCACCGTGTTGGCCGGACCGTTCAAGGCGGCGATCGCCAGGGCAGGCCTCGGCTCCAGCCAGCCGTGCAGCCGCTCCGGCGGCGCCAGCACAGCCACCATGCCGCCGCCAGCGGGCAGCTGCTGCATCAGCCGGCCCCGTGCCGTGATCAACCGGCAGGCATCCTCCAGATCAAACACCCCGGCCAGGTGGGCGGCCACCACCTCGCCGACGCTGTGACCCAGCAGCAGGTCCGGCTCCACGCCCCAGCTGAGCCAGAGCTGGGCCAGGGCATAGCCCACGGCAAACAGCACCGGCTGGGTGGTGCCGGTCTGGTTCAGCCCTGTGACCAACTCTTCCTCGGCATCGCTGCTGGGCCGCAGCAGGCTGAGCAACGGCACGGGCAGATGGGGATCCAGCAGGGCCGCGACGCGATCGATCGCCTGCTGAAACACCGGCTGATGCTCCAACAGCCCGCGAGCCATACCGAGGCTCTGACTGCCCTGGCCGGTGAACAGCCAGGCGAGCTTGCCGCGGCGCTGACGCGCCTGCCCCTGCAGAAGAGCGCTGCTCTCCTGCCCCTCCACCAGCGCCTGCAGCTGCTCCTGCAACTGCCTGCGGTCGGCCGCGAGGCAGACGGCGCGATGCCGGAAGTGGCTGCGCTGACTGTTGGCACTGGCTGCCAGGTTGGCCAGCTGGAGCGTCGTGGACGCCTTCAGCTGGCTCAGATGTGCCTGGGCCAGCTGCTGCAGGGCCTCCGGCGTTCTCGCCGACAGGCAGAGCGGATGCAGCGGCAGCTGAGCGGCATAGCGCGGCGGCGGCGGCGGCTTGGGCGCATCGGCGAGCACCACATGGGCGTTGGTGCCGCCGAACCCGAAGGAACTCACGCCCACCACCGCCGGCTGATCCGACTGGGGGAAGGGCTCCAAGCGCGTCTGCACCTGCAGCTTGAGCGCCTCGAAGTCAATCGCCGGATTGGGATTGCTGAAGTGAAGGCTGGGGGGCAGCTGGCGGTGATACACCGCCAGCGCCGATTTGATCAGGCCCGTGATGCCGGCGGCCGTCTCGGAATGGCCAAGGTTGGTCTTCACCGAACCCACTCGGCAGGGGAGCGCTTCAGGGCGCCCTTCACCCAGCACGGTTCCGAGGGCTCTCAGCTCGAGCGGATCCCCCTGGCGGGTGCCGGTGCCGTGGGCTTCCACGTACTGAGTGGCGGCGGGATCGATGCCGGCACGGGCAAAGGCCTCGCGCACGCAGGCCATCTGGGCGCGGGCATTGGGCGCCACCATGCCGTTGCTGCGGCCATCGGAATTGACGGCCGTGCCATGAATCAGGGCATAGATCGGATCACCGGCGGCCTGGGCGGCCGCCAATGGCTTGAGCAGCACCACGCCCGCCCCCTCGGAGCGCACGTAGCCATCGGCGCTGGCATCGAAGCTCTTGCACCGGCCATCGGGCGCCAGCAACCCGGCCTTGCAGAAGCTCATCTGGATGCCGGGGTGAATCAGCGCCTGCACGCCGCCGGCGAGCGCCGCTTCCGATTCGCCGCGCCACAGGCTTTCGCAGGCCAGATGCACCGCCACCAGCGAGGAGGAGCAGGCCGTATCCACCGTGAAGCTGGGGCCCTTGAAATCGAAGAAATAAGAGAGCCGGTTGGCGGCGATGCAGCCGGTGTTGCCGGGCAGCACGAAGGGTTCGTTGTCGGGCGTGGCGTAACGCTGTGGCGACGCCCAGAGCAGCGAGCTGTAGTCGGCACTGGAGATGCCGATGAACACCCCCACCGGCTTGCCCCGCAGGGTCTCCGCCGGCACGCCACCATCCTCAAGGGCGCGCCAGGCAACCTCGAGCAGAAGGCGCTGCTGCGGATCCATGCACACGGCCTCCCGCGGCGAGATGCCGAAGAAGGCCGCATCGAACTGATCGATGCCATCAATGAAGCCCCCCCGGCGTACATGCTGGGTGAGCGGATGTTGCGGATCGGCATGGAAATGCCGCTCCAGACTCCAGCGCTCCGAGGGGATCTCGCTGATCGCCTCGCGGCCCTCACGCAGCAGGGCCCAAAAATCCTCAGGGCCCTGGATACCACCAGGTAACCGACAGCCGATGCCCACAATGGCAATCGGCTCGGGTTTGGTGCAGCTTTGCAGAGTCAATCCAGCCACCCCTCAATTCAACCCAGAACAACATCAATCAGTTGCTGGGGATCACTGCTGAGACGATGCTGGCGGTAGAGCTGGCGCAAAGCGTTGTACTGCTCAGGCTGATCGAGCCATTGTTGCACGATCGCCACCAGGTCAGCCGGACGCCTGATGCAGAGCTCAAGACCACGTGCCTTGAAATACCTCTGAGCCAGTAATTCCTGCGGCATCACGGTGGAATAGCAGTTGAAGATGAGTGGGCAAGCCATCAACAGCGCCTCGGTGGCCGTGCGTGCGCCGGGGCGCGCCACATGGGCCCAAGCGCTGCGATAGAGCGCGGCCATCTGCTCCGGGCCCTGAAAACCGAGCGCCTGCAGGCGAAAGCGGGGGTGGCGAGCAGCCCAGCCCTCCAGCTCCTCCCGCACCTGGGAACGACGACCACAGAGGGCCACCACCTCAAGGTGATCCGCCAGGGGCAACAACTGCTCCAGCAGGGGCAAGTGGTTGTTGGCGCCGTTTGAACCACTGGCCAGCACGAGCTTCAGCCTGCCGGCAAGGGCAACCTGCGGCGGCGGCGCGCGGTGAAAGGCGGGGTAGAGCAGGGGGCCGAGGCAGCGCACCCGTTCCGCCGGAAAGCGGGTCATGCTTCGGCGCCAGCGGGTCACCTCAGCGGACACCGCGGCGGTCTGCGTCCAATGCAGATCAGCGGCCTGGCTCACCCAGTTGCGGCTGAAACCGAAGCCACCCGCCAGCTCGGTGTTGCAGGTCACGCAGCGCAGGCCAGCACCCAGCACCCGCTTGGCCAGATCGAAATGCCCCCGATTGAGATGCGGATGCGTGGAGATGAGCACATCCGGCCTGGCCTGCTGCAACAAGCGGATCAGGCCGCTCCGGCCGAACAGAACGGTCCGGGGTTTCCAGAGGTCCTCGCACTCCATGAAGCGCCAGTACAGCTGGTGCAGCCGGGGCTGGCGGCGCTGAATCCAGTTGTAGAGCTCCACGCCTCCCCGGTAGACGCTGCTGACGGACTCGAGCACATGCTCCACCTGCACCGAAACCTCAGGGCGCAGCTCAGCCAACCAGTCGCGCAGGGCATAGGCAGCCGCGTCATGGGCTGTACCGCCGCTGGAGGTAACGATCAGAACACGCATCGGCTCAGGTTCGCATCCGCATCCGCCGCTGCAGCAGCAGAGCCAGCAGCAGCACCCAGCCCATCGCGCCCAGGCTCACCGCCAGCGGCCGACCCGGACCCTGCCCCAGGCTGCCCACAAGCCAGGCAGGCCAATGCTTCCAGGCCAGCAGCGGCGCCAGCACGGCATCGGCCAGAACGGCGCTGCAGACGAACGCCAGCAGCCGGGCCGCCCACTCCAGCCGATAACGCTGGGCCAGGACCTGCAGCAACTGGTCGGGCGCAACCAGCTGCTGCCAGCG
>CAIZNP010000298.1 GCA_903934375.1 uncultured Synechococcaceae cyanobacterium | reverse complement strand
TCTATGCCCCGCTGGAGCGCGATGACCATCACCTCACCTGCGTGAGCTGCGGCCACAGCGAACCGTTGCCGATCTGCCCGGTCGGGACCGGAGGCCTCGGCCTGGCGAAGGTCTTGCTGCAGGGATTCAAGCCGCTGTTTCACACCTTCGAGATCCACGGCCTCTGCCGTTCCTGCCAGCAGAGTGAACCCTTGGCCCATGGCTGATCTTGTGATGGTCGGGGCCGGCCCGCAGGCGCTCACCCTCAGTTGTCTGTTGTTGCAGAAGCGGTCGCGGCTGCGCCGCCGCCTCCGGATCGTGGATCCCAGCGGCCGCTGGCTGAGCCGCTGGCAGCGCCAGATGGAGCGCTATGAGATTCCCTGGCTGCGATCACCCTCGCCCCATCACCCCCATCCGAACGCCCATGCCCTGCGGCGTTTTGTCCACCGTCAGCAGCGCCATCAACAGCTGGAAGGAGCGTATGGACTGCCGCACACCGATCTCTTTGCTGCCTTCTGCCGCGAGGTGATCGCCGAGTTTGCGCTGGAGGGGCATGTGCAGGCGGCGAGCGTCGAGCACCTCAGCCTTCCAGCGAACGGCAAGGGCCCGCTGGAGCTTTCGCTCAGTGATGGGACCACAGTTCAGGCCGGGAAGGTGGTGATCGCGACGGGCAGCGGAAGCCCGCAATGGCCTGCCTGGATCAAGGCCATCGCAGGCGAGGCCCCGGCAGACGCGCTCCAGCACAGCGATGCGATTGATCTGCGAGCGCTGCGGCTACGCCCTGGTGAACGGATCCTGATTGTCGGCGGCGGACTCACCAGTGCCCATCTCAGCCTCGGGGCGCTGCGGCGCGGTGCAGGGGTGCAGCTGCTGTGCCGCCGCAGCCTGAAACAGAAGCCTTTCGATGCCGATCCTGGCTGGCTGGGCCCCAAGTACCTCAAGGGCTTTCATGCGGAACCCTGCATGCACCGCCGCCGCCGCATCGTCCTGGAGGCACGGGACGGCGGTTCAATCACGCCAGAGGCTGCAGCAGAGCTCAGGCAGGCCCGGCGACGCGGCGAACTCCAGCTTCACGAACACTGCGAGGTGCAGGCTGCACGCTGGAATGCCGGCCAATGGGACATTGTCTGCAGCGGAGGCCAGCGACTGTCCGCAGATCGGATCTGGCTCGCCACGGGGCATCGGCAGGGCGTCAGCCAGCAGCCGCTGTTGCAGCAGCTGCATCAGCAACAGCCGATTGAACTGGTGGATGACTGGCCGGTTCTCGGGCCTGATCTGCGCTGGCCCGGAACCCCTGTGCATCTGATGGGCGGCCTCACTGCCCTCCAGATCGGCCCGGCGGCCCGCAATCTCTTCGGAGGACGGGAGGCCGCCCAACGCATCTGCCGGGCTGTGGTTAAGCATTGATTGACGGCCACCACTCGGCAGGGGAAAGCCCCGGGGGACCCGCAGGCCCAGGGCCTCAGAGCACCGCGACGGTGCCGAACTTGTAGCTTGCGCGCCAGCTGGGGCTGAATGAAGCGTGGTTTCTTCACGGTGCGGCCACGATGGCCAGTGAAGACTGTGATGCGCTTGGCATATCACCTTCTAACAACCAGATACAGAAGACGGGAGCGGGGGTGGCTTGTCAAGACAATGAGTCCTTGCCCGCTTCTGATCTGGAGCGTTATGCATCATTGAGGTTTGCATATGGAATTAAGTCCGGCTGAACAATTTGCCCATAGCACAGTTCGCATTGAATGCGACCTACAAGGCGGTGGGCTTGGAACGGGAACAGGCTTCTTCTACAGTCTTGATCGAAATGGTGATCAGCATGTACCTGTCATCGTCACAAACAAACACGTAGTACAAGGGGCAGCGAAAGGAAGGTTTTTATTAACTTTACGCAATGCTGCTGACGGCCCTGATATTGGCAACGCAAAATCTTTTGAGTTAGATAATTTTCAGGCCAGATGGCTACCACATCCAGATAATGAAGTTGATTTGTGCGTCATGCCAATTGCGCCGCTTTTGCGAGAGGCCGAGGCAACAGATACACAGTTTTATTTCATAACCCTAGATAAAGAACTAATTCCAACTGCGACCGACCTGAATGACATGCTGGGACTGGAAAGTGTTTTAATGGTCGGCTATCCAAATGGGTTGTGGGACAAAACCAATAATCTTCCAATCTTTAGAAAAGGAGTATTAGCCTCTGATTACAAAGTGGATTGGAATGGGAAAAAGGAATTCCTGATTGATGCCGCTTGCTTTCCCGGATCGAGCGGATCTCCAGTGCTTCTCTTTGAGATTGGAAATTATCAAACTAGAAACGCCCTCGTAATGGGGTCTCGAATAAAACTTTTAGGGGTTTTGTATGCTGGACCACAACACACTGTGCAAGGTGATGTTTTGACTGTTCCAGTGGCAACACAGCAAAAAGCGATCGCTGTTGCTGGCATCCCAAATAATCTCGGAATTATAATAAAGGCGGAACAACTGTTGGCGTTTGAAGGAAAGCTGAAGTAATGCATAGCAAGTCAATCCAGCGGACGCCGTACCGGCGCCGCTGATTTCCAACGTTATCCGTATACAGCACACTGTTGAGAGATGGCCTCCACTGGTACCGGGAGGCAGTACCATGGTGCAATGAAGCGGAAGCACCAGCGAACCCTCGAGCTGATCTTCTCCCGACCTGTAAGCGGCGGCCT
>CAIZNP010000297.1 GCA_903934375.1 uncultured Synechococcaceae cyanobacterium | reverse complement strand
GATGTAGGGATACGGAGGCATCGCATACATGTGCTGAGCCACGATGATGCTCAGCGAGCCCAGCAGAGCCAGGTTCACTGCCAGCTGGGCGTGCCAGCTGGTGGTCATGAACTCGTAGAGGCCGTCATGACCTTTGGAGGCCGGGAACAGCAGGGGGTCGCCCTTCTGGCCCTCGAGGATCTCCTTGATGCTGTGACCGATGCCCCAGTTGGTCCGGTACATGTGACCGGCCACGATGAACAGCACCGCAATCGCCAGGTGGTGATGGGCGATGTCGCTCATCCACAGGCTGCCGGTCACAGGATTCAGACCACCCTTGAAGGTGAGGAAATCGCTGTAGGCCGCCCAGTTGCCGGTGAAGAAGGCATTGACGCCAGCACCGAAACCGGGGAACAGCTGAGCGATGAGGTCCTGGTTCAGGAACTCATGCGGCAGAGGGATGTCGGCATAGGTGGCGATGGTCTTGCCATTGAGAGCCAGCGGCTTGCCGGCGTCGATGGCATCCATCAGCGCGGTGGTGGGCAGGGACACATGGATGAGGTGCCCTGTCCAGGACAGAGAGCCCAGACCCAGCAGACCGGCCAGATGGTGGTTGAGCATCGACTCAACGTTCTGGAACCACTCGAGCTTGGGGGCTGCCTTGTGATAGTGGAAGACGCCGGCGTTGAGCATCAGACCAGCCATCGCCAGAGCTCCGATGGCCAGGGCCATCAGCTGGGTTTCGTTGGTGATGCCCCAGGCCCGCCACACATGGAAGAGACCGGAGGTGATCTGAATGCCGTGGAAGCCGGCACCCATATCGCCATTAAGGATTTCCTGGCCGAACACGGGCCAGACCACCTGCGCACTGGGTTTCACGTGCGTGGGGTCAGCCAGCCAGCCGGAGTAATTGGAGAAGCGGGCGCCATGGAAGAAGGCACCGCTCAGCCAGATGAAGATGACGGCCAGGTGACCGAAGTGAGCCGAGAAGATCTTCCGGCTGACTTCCTCGAGGTCACTGGTGTGGCTGTCGAAGTCGTGAGCGTTGGCGTGGAGGTTCCAAACCCAGGTGGTGGTTTTGGGACCTTTGGCCAGGCTGCGGTCGAAGTGCCCGGGCTTACCGAACAGTTCGAAGGTGGCCGGGTTGTTCACCCGGTCGACCTGGGCCTTGGCCTTCCCACGCTCTGGTGGGCTGATGGTCATCGAGACGTTCCTCGAGGGACGGGGTCGAGGTGGAGGTCCACCCTGCTGACGGAGCCGCGCCGACCGGAGCCGGTGGCGACCACTGCCAGTTGGAGCCACGGCATCGGCGGCAAAGCCGCATCAGCCATGGGCGCCAGCCGCGGCAGACAGACACCCGACCGAGGCCGAGACTGCTTGCCCTGACTGGAGCTTGGGCCCCAATAAGGGGACCGCTGGCGGAAGTATAAAAGCGGATTCCGAGCCTCTTGGCCCTGCAGTTACAAAGGTTCAATCCGGAGCCTCGCCAGTCAGGGACTGAGCTCTCGGGCAGGGTTGTGATCAATGCCAAAAGAAGGATTTACGGCAGTTATTTACAGCTCAGAATCAATTATTTCGCCCATTTGCAAGGCAAAATCGCGCGCCTGACTGGTCGCTCGTTCACTGCGCTGCACAATGCAGTCAGAGAACGCTCCCTGGGGAGCAGTCAGGAGGGATTGGCATGCAGGCGTTGCCTGTGCGGGCAGTGATGCGGGCCCTGGCGCGGTCCGTGATCGTCCTGCTGCTCGCCACCCTCACCCTGGTGAGCAGTGGCTGGAGCCGTCCACAGCCACCGGCGGCGAACCGGTTGGCGCCAACCCAGCCAGCCCCCGGCGGCAGCAGCGCCCTACAGGAAGTGGCCCCTCCGGCGGCGGTTCAGGAACTCGCCGAACGGTTGGCGGCTCGCAACCCGCGCGTGCAGATCGTTGCCCCCGCCGACGACAGCCTGCTGCCGGATGGTCCCTGGACCCTGCAGCTGCAGGTGAGCGACTGGCCCCTGGCCGATGCCGGCCCGCTGGGGCTGGGCCCCCATCTGGTGGTGCAGCTGGATCAGCAACCGCCCCTGCGCATCAGCAGCTCGACCACCGCGGCAGAGCTCACGATGGAGCCGCTGCTGCCCGGCAGCCACCGGCTCACGGTGTATGCAGCCCGGCCCTGGGGGGAGGCGGTGAAATCTCCCGGTGCCGTTAGCCAGATCCGCCTGCACCGGGTGGGCCGCAATGCTGCCGAACTGCCGGCCCGCGGCTCCGCCCAGCTGATCGCCGCCAGCCCGGACGGTCTGCAACAGGACGACCCTGTGCTGATCGACTGGCTACTGCTCGATGCCCCCCTGCAGCATCTGCGCGACGACGACGCCCGCTGGCGACTGCGGGTGAGCGTGAATGGCGACAGCTTCCTGGTGGATCGCCAGACACCCCTCTGGCTGAAGGGTTTCAAGCGCGGCAGCAATGCGGTGCAGCTGGAGCTCCTGGATGGCCGGGGGGATCCACTGAATCCTCCGTTCAACAGCCTCGTGCGCGAAGTGGTGATCGGCGACGGCACCAAACCCGGCTGGCGACGCTCGACGCTCTCCGCGGCCGAGTTGGCCAACCTGAGCGGCGAGCCCACCATTGCAGCCGCACCGGCTGCGAAGCCCGACTCTCTCAAGGGGGTTGCCGACCCAGCCCCGGCAGAGGCAACAGCTTCAGCACCAATCCGGGAGGAGCCCCCAGCGGCAGAGCCAGACACTGCGCCAATTGAGCGTGCAGCGATGCCAGCACCCGCCTCTATCGAAACTCAGAAGCCGCCGTCGCCGAGCGCCACGCCAGCAGCGAAGGAAGCATTTGCTTCGGCAGCGGACACCACGGCTCCAACCCCGGAGGTGCTGAAGGCCGCTGCGGAACCAAGCGAGCAACCAGCGGCAGCGCCACCCCCAACACCGCCCCAGAGCGCAGAACCAGCCCAGACGCAGGCCATCGCAAGCGCAGAGAGCGCGACGAACCAGCCAAGCGCGGCGAGCTCCTCGATCGAACCAAGCGCAGCGGCGTCCCTGAATGCACAGGCGCCCGAGCGGGTGGCACCGACCTCGAGCCTGGCGGGCTCCGCCCGAGAGCTGGTGAATGCCGATGGCTCCCTGGTGAAGCCCCAGCGGCGAGGCCCCCTGGCGGGGCTGCGGGAGAAGCTGGGGGGATGACCCAGACCCTGCGCTGGGGCTTCGGCCTCAGCCCCGATGCCCTGCCCCTGCTGCGACGCCTGCTCGCCGCCGGGCTAATCGATCGACTAGCCCTGCCACCGCAGGGCGACCACTGGCCCAGCGGTGGCCTGCCGACCTTTCTGGCGGAGGAATGGCCGCGCAGTGCCGCCTTTGTGGCCGTGGGGGCCTGTGGGGCCATCACCCGCCTGATCGCACCGCAACTCGGCCACAAATCCTGTGATCCGGCCGTGGTGGTGCTGGATCCGGCCGGGCGCTTCGCCGTACCCCTGCTGGGCGGGCATGCCGCCGGCGGCGAGGCGCTGGCGCAGGCGATCGCCGCCGCCCTGGCCGGCGAAGCCGTGCTCACCGGCAGCAGCCACCACCGCGGCCAGTTGGCCCTCGACGCCTTCGGGCGCGCCTGGGGCTGGCGCCGCGGCAGCGGCGACTGGGATGGCCTGACCAAAGCCGCCCAGCGGGGTCTGCCGATCGCCCCGATCCACCGTCAGGGGCAAGGGCTGTGGCAACAGCTGCAGGGGCTGGAGGGCCTGATGCAACCGGAGGCGTCCGATGCCGAGCCTCTCCCTCTGACAGTGGACATCCAGGCGGGAGCCGGCTGCCATTGGCATCCCCCCAGCCTGTGGCTGGGAGTGGGCTGCGAACGGGGCACCAGCCTGGCCCTGCTGGAGCGGGCGCTGGACACCGCCCTGGCGGCAGGCGGTCTGGCGCCGGAGGCGGTGGCGGGTCTCGCCAGCGCCAGCCGCAAGGCCGATGAGCCGGCCCTGCTGCAGCTGGCCGAGCAGCGCGGCTGGCCCCTGCGCTGCTTTGCCAGCGACGCGCTGGCGGCGGTGCCGGTGCCCAACCCATCCGCCGTGGTGCTGGCGGAGCTGGGCACCGCCAGCGTGGCTGAGGCAGCCGCCCTGCTGGCGGCGGGGCCGCAGAGCCGGCTGCTGCAGGAGAAACGCATCAGCCATGCCGAGCCCGGGGAACAGGGTGCCGCCACGATGGCCATCGCCGCAGCCGCCAGCCAGTGGGCACCGCAGCGAGGCCAGCTGCATCTGGTGGGCAGCGGACCGGGCCAGCTGGATCTGCTCACCCCCGATGCCCGCCGCGCCCTGGCCGAGAGCTGCGTCTGGGTGGGCTACGGGCTGTATCTGGATCTGCTGGAGCCGCTGCGGCGGCCCGATCAGCTGCGCCGTGACGGCCAACTCACCCAGGAGCGGGAACGCTGCCGCGAGGCCCTGGAGCTGGCCTGCCAAGGGCTCACGGTGGCACTGGTGTCGTCGGGAGAGAGTGGCATCTATGGCATGGCCGGCCTTGCCCTCGAGCAGTGGCAGGCCCTGGCGGAGGGTGATCGCCCAGGCTTCAGCGTGCACCCCGGCATCTCGGCCCTGCAGCTGGCCGCAGCCCGCGCCGGCGCGCCACTGATGCACGACTTCTGCACCATCAGCCTCAGCGACCGCCTCACCCCCTGGGAGGTGATCGAGCGGCGCCTGCAGGCCGCCGCCAGCGGCGACTTCGTTGTGGCGCTGTACAACCCCCGCTCACGCGGGCGCGACTGGCAACTGGCGCGGGCGCGCACGCTGCTGCTCGAGGGCGGAAGGCCCGGCAGCACGCCGGTGGTGCTGGCCCGCCAGCTGGGACGATCCGAGGAGGCGGTGAGCCTGCACACGCTGGAGACTCTGCCGCTCGAGCAGGTGGACATGCTCACCCTGGTGCTCGTAGGCAACAGCAGCAGCCGTGTGGCCGCCGGGCGCATGGTGACCCCCCGGGGCTACCCGGGAGCCGAGCTCAGCTGAAAGTCGGGATGACAGGATTCGAACCTGCGGCCCCTTCGTCCCGAACGAAGTGCGCTACCAAGCTGCGCTACATCCCGATGGCCGGAGTGTAGGGGATGGCGGTGCAGCGGTTCGGGGAGGGCGGTGCCGATTCCTAGAGTTGGGTGCTGGCCCACTCCACGCCTGCCCACGGGCAGCTGCACCGCCTTGCTCAAACCCGACTGGCTGCGCGTCAAGGCTCCTCAGCGGGAACGGATCGGTGCCGTCGCCGACCTGCTGCTTGACCTGAAGCTCAACACGGTCTGCCAGGAGGCGAGCTGCCCGAACATCGGCGAGTGCTTCGCCGGCGGCACCGCCACCTTCCTGATCATGGGGCCGGGCTGCACCCGCGCCTGCCCCTACTGCGACATCGACTTCGACAAGAGCGTGCGGGAGCTCGACCCGAGCGAACCGGAGCGGCTGGGGGAGGCGGTGGCCCGGCTGGGGCTGAAGCACGTGGTGATCACCTCGGTGAACCGCGACGACCTGAGCGATGGTGGCGCCAGCCAGTTCGTGGCCTGCATCGAGCAGGTGCGCCGCCGCTCACCGCTGACGACGATCGAGCTGCTGATCCCCGATTTCTGCGGCGACTGGGACGCGCTCGCCATCGTGATGGCGGCCGCCCCGGATGTGCTCAACCACAACATCGAAACGGTGCCGCGCCTCTACAAGCGGGCCCGGCCCCAGGGCCTCTACGAGCGCTCGCTGGAGCTGCTGCTGCGGGTGCGTCAGGGCTGGCCGCGCGTCTACAGCAAATCGGGCCTGATGGTCGGCCTCGGCGAGAACGACGCCGAGGTGCTGGAGGTATTGGCCGACCTACGACGACATCAGGTCGACATCGTGACCATCGGCCAGTACCTCTCCCCGGGGCCGAAGCACCTGCCGGTGGATCGCTTCGTGACCCCGGAGCAGTTCGAGACGTTCAAGCGCCACGGCGAACAGGAGCTCGGCTTCCTGCAGGTGGTCAGCAGCCCACTGACCCGCAGCAGCTACCACGCCGGTGAGGTGCAGCGGCTGATGCTGCAGCACCCCCGCTGACGGCGACTCAGCCTCAGCGATCCAGCAGGAATTCGGCCTCCAGGGCCTGGGCAGCCGCGGCTGAAGCATCGTCTGCGCCTGCCTGCAGAGCTTCGAGACGGGGATTCACCAGGCTGACGGGGGCATCGAGCTGGGCGCAGTGATGCAGAAAAGCCACCGCCATCTGGCGGGCGAACAGCTGCTGCATCTGCTGGGCGAATTCCGGAGGCATGGCCTGGGTTGCGGATGCCGGAACCCTATGGAGGCCGACCAAGACGCTCAGCCGGGCCAACCGAACCGAGCGGTGGTGCCGACCGCCCCTCGGTGGGGCTCACCGAACGCCGTTTGCGGTGAGCCGAACCGGGCAACCGGGAAGAGCCGCAGGAAGCCGCAGGAGAGCGGCCTGCACGGCGGCCTCCACAGCAGTCGCTAGACGGCCACCGCCTCCCGTTCAGCCAGGCCCACATTGGCCTTCTCGCTGGGGGGCACCAGCAACTTGAAGCGGCCTTTCCAGCTGGACCAGTCGGCCAGGATCGCCGCGGCCCTGGCACTGCCGGTGGCCTCGAGATGGGCCTCCAGCAGGGGCTTGAGCAAGGCTTCCTGTTCCGGGGTTGTGAGCTCGCAGATGGCCACGATCTCCGGGTTCACCCGCTCGCGCAGGCCACCGGTCTCATCGAGCAGGAAGGCCACGCCACCGGTCATGCCGGCGGCCACGTTGCGACCGGTACCGCCCAGCACCACCACCAGACCACCGGTCATGTACTCACAGCAGTGATCGCCGGCGCCTTCCACCACGGTGCGGGCACCGCTGTTGCGCACGGCGAAGCGCTCGCCGGCACGGCCGAGGGCGAACAGCTCACCACCGGTGGCGCCGTACAGGCAGGTGTTGCCAAGGATCACCTGGCTGCCGGGGTCGTTGCCACCAGCGGGAGGCACCACGGTGATGCGGCCGCCGTTGATGCCCTTGCCGACGTAGTCGTTGGCCTCACCCACCAGGCGCACATTCATGCCCTGGAGAACGAAGGCCCCGAAGCTCTGGCCGGCCGCCCCTTCATAGGTGAGGTCGAGCTGGCCCTGGAAGCCGGTGTTGCCATGGCGTGCGGCGATCTCACCGGCCAGGCGGGCGCCGACGCTGCGGTCGGTGTTCACGATCGCCAGGGTGCGTGCCAGACGGCCATGGCCCTCGATCGCCGCCATCAGCTCGGCATCGGCGAGCAGCTGATCCTCGAGGATCACCCCGTTGCCATGGGCGGCCGCATCGTGCTGCAGCCAGCTGCGCTCGGCGGCCTGGGGAATGGGGTCGATCAGGCAGGAGAGGTCGAGCGCAGCGGTCTTGGCCAGCGCCACGGCGCGGGGCTGGAGCAACTCGGTACGACCGATCAGATCCTCAAGGCGGGCGACACCCAGCACGCTCATCAGCTGGCGCACCTCCTCGGCCACGAACAGGAAGAAGTTCACCACGTGTTCGGGCAGGCCGGTGAAGCGCTTGCGCAGCGCCTCCTTCTGGGTGGCCACCCCCACCGGGCAGTTATTGGTGTGGCAAACGCGGGCCATGATGCAGCCCTCGGCGATCATGGCGATCGAGCCGAAGCCGTACTCCTCAGCCCCGAGCAAGGCGGCGATGATCACGTCCCAGCCGGTCTTGAGCCCGCCGTCGGCACGCAGCAGTACGCGATCGCGCAGGCCGTTCTCCAGCAGCGAGCGGTGCACCTCGGTGAGGCCCAGTTCCCAGGGGCCGCCGGCGTGCTTGATCGAGCTCAGGGGCGAGGCCCCGGTGCCGCCATCGTGGCCTGAGATCTGAATCACATCGGCGTTGGCCTTGGCCACACCAGCGGCGATGGTGCCGATGCCGATCTCGGCCACCAGCTTCACGCTCACCTTGGCCGCGGGGTGCACCTGGTGCAGGTCGTGGATCAGCTGCGCCAGATCCTCGATTGAATAGATGTCGTGGTGGGGTGGCGGAGAAATCAAGGCCACCCCGGCCTTGCTGTTGCGCAGCCAAGCGATGTAGGGGTCGACTTTGGGGCCAGGCAGCTGGCCGCCCTCGCCGGGCTTGGCCCCCTGGGCCACCTTGATCTCCAGCTGCTTGCCGCTGCGCAGGTATTCCGGGGTCACACCGAAGCGGCCCGAGGCGATCTGCTTGATGGCTGAACAGGCGGTATCGCCGTTGCGCAGGCCTGAGATCGTGGGCAGGGTGGCGGAACGGCCTTCACCATCCACATCGGTGAGAGTGTGGAAGCGAGCGGGATCCTCACCACCCTCGCCGCTGTTGCTCTTACCGCCGATGCGATTCATGGCGATGGCCAGCACCTCATGGGCCTCGCGCGAGAGGGCGCCGAGGCTCATGCCACCGGTGCAGAAGCGGCTGCAGATGCTCTCCACACTCTCCACCTGATCCAGCGGCAGGGGCACAGCTGCCGGCTTCAACTCGAGCAGGTCGCGCAGGGCCGTCACCGGCCGGTTCTCCAGCAGGGTCTTGTAAGTGGCGAAGTGGTCGTAACCCGGGCCCGCCTCGACAGCGGCGTGCAGGGCCTTGGCCATCTCCGGGCTGTTGAGGTGGTACTCACCGCCGGTGCGGTACTGCACGAAGCCCATGAACTCGAGCTTGGTGCGGTTCAGCTCAGGGAATGCCTTGGCATGGAAACTGAGGGTCTCGCTGGCCAGCTCGCTCAGGCTGAGGCCGGCCACCCGGCTGGTGGTGCCCTTGAAGGCCAGCTGAATCAGATCCGCGCCGATGCCGATCGCCTCGAAGATCTGGGCGCCGTGGTAGCTGGCCAGCAGCGAGATGCCGATCTTGGAGAGGATCTTGCGCAGGCCATCCTCGAGGGCCTTGCGCACATTGGCCTGCACCTGATCAGGCGTGAGCGCCGGCAGCTTGCCCCGCTCGATGTTGGTCTGCACCTTGGGCTGGGCCAGCCAGTGGCGGGCGGTCTCCCAGGTGAGCCAGGGACAGACGGCACTGGCGCCATAACCGATCAGGCAGGCCAGATGGTGGGTACTCCAGCACTGGGCCGTGTCGACCACCAGAGAGGTCTGCAGGCGCAGACCCAGGTTGAGCAGGTGGTGGTGCACCGCGCCCACGGCCAGCAGTGGCGGCATGTAGGTGCTGGTGGCCGTGATGCCGCGATCGCTGAGCACCACGATCTGGCTGCCGGCGCGCACTGCTGCTTCCGCCTCGGCCTTGAGCCGCTCCAGCGCAGCCTCAAGGCCACCAGGCCCATCGGTGACGGGCAGCAGCGTGGAGAGGGTGGTGGCGCTCAGCCCCTGCTGACTCACCGCCGCCAGTTCGGCCTCGTTGAGGATCGGGCTGCTCAGGTGCAGCACCGAGGCAGCCGAGGCCTCGGGCCGCAGGGGCGAACCCCTCCGGCCCAGGTGCATCTCCAGGCTCATCACCAGCTTTTCCCGCAGCGGATCGATCGGCGGGTTGGTGACTTGGGCGAAGCGCTGCTTGAAGTAGTCGTAGAGCAGGTGCGGCTTATTCGAGAGCACCGCCAGGGGGATGTCGTCGCCCATGCAATAGGTGGGCTCCTTGGCCGCGCCGGCCATGTCTTCGATCACCAGATCGAAATCCTCGGCGGTGAAGCCAAAGGCGGTCTGCTGCTGCAGCAGCTCCAGATCGCCGAGCTGACGCTCCTGAGACCAGGGCTGGGCGCCGAGGCTGCGGCGGTTCTGGGCGAGCCACTCGCCATAGGGATGGCGGCTGGCCACCTCCTGCTTCACCTCCCAGTTACGCAGCAGGCGGTGAGCCTCGAGGTCCACCGCCAGCATCTGACCCGGACCGAGGCGGCCCTTCTCGATGATGCGGCTCTCCTCAAGCTCGACCACGCCGGTTTCGCTGCCCATCACCACGAAGCCATCGCTGGTGATGCAGTAGCGAGCGGGGCGCAGGCCGTTGCGATCGAGGGTGGCGCCAACGCTGCGGCCATCGGCGAACACCAGCAGGGCCGGGCCATCCCAGGGTTCCTGGGTGCAGGCGGAATATTCGTAGAACGCCTGAATCTCAGGCTTGCCTGTCAGCTCGGGCTGATCACGGAAGGCCTCCGGCACCAGGGTGAGCAAGCTCTCGGTGATCGGCCGGCCGCTGCGCACCAGCAGCTCCAGGGTGGCGTCG
>CAIZNP010000296.1 GCA_903934375.1 uncultured Synechococcaceae cyanobacterium | reverse complement strand
GCCCTGCGGGCCACACCGCTGCGTCAGCTGGTGGATCGCCGCTACCCCGGCGCCTGCTTCGCCGATGCGGTGGCGTACGTCTCCGTGGCGGGAGATCTGGCCCTGGAGGATGGCTCCGCAACGGCCCGGCGGCTGGCCCCCGGCTCCTACCGGGCGATCAGCGGCAGCGAGGCTGTGGCCGGTGACGGCCTGGTGCCGGTGGGCTCCGCCTGCCTGCAGGGCTCGCGCCAGCTGGTGCTGTCGGGGGTGGCCCATGGCGGTGCCTTCGGCCCGCGCTGGTACGGAACTCCGGAGGTGGTGGCGCAGTGGTGGTGCGACTGAGCTGCATCCCCGCGCCGACCGCAGGTCGTCTGCATAGGGTCCGGCGATAGCCCCCGCCCCGCCGCCATGAAGCGTCAGCACCGGCAGACCCTGCAGGCTCTCTACGCTCACCCGCTGCAGCACGGCCTGCGCTGCTCGCTGGTGGAGGGGATGCTGCTGAGCCTCGGCGCCGAGGTGGAGCGGCTGTCGGACCATCGTTTGCAGGTGCGGCTGGCGAGTGGGGAGACCGCCGTTCTGCAAGGCGCCCATGGCGCGCACCACCCCTGGCTGGATGCGGACGGGGTGCTGCGGCTGCGGCGCCTGCTGGAGCAGGCCGGCATCACACCGGACCATCCCGAGGCGAGCGAGCCGGGGCCCCGCGGTGATCAGGCCCATCGCTTGGTGGTGCGGCTCGACCATCGCGGCGCCGACCTCTGGCATCTGGTGGGCGAGGCGGTGGAGCAGGCCGAGCTGGAGCCCCATGGCCTGTGGGGCAGCGATCAGAACCTCAGCCATCGCCATGAGCGCGACATCGCCGGCCAGCGGGCCCCGCTGGATCACGCCTATCTGGAGGGGCTGAGCGACGCCATCGCACAGGCCGATGCGGTGCTGCTGCTGGGCCATGGCCATGGCCAGGCGGATGTGCGCCAGCTGCTGGTGGCCCACCTCCGCCGCCACCATCCCCAGCTGCTGCAGCGGATCGTTGGAGTGGTGACGGTGGACGACAGCGCCCTGAGCGAGGCGGAACTGTTGGCCCTGGCGCGCGAGCACTTCGGCAACCAGCCCCACCGCCGGCCACTGGCGACGCCGGGCCAGGAGCGGCGCGAGGCACCCTGACGGGCTGCAGGGGGCGGTGACCCCAGGATCTGGCGACAGCGCTCCAGGGCCTGACGCTCAGTCAGCAGATCATTGAAGGAGCGCCGTCAGGAGGCTGTCGTAGCGCACGGCCGGCTCATGGGGCGATGACCTCCACGGGACATTGCAGCCCGGGAGCCCGTGCTGCGCGGACATCGGCCGTGAGCAAGGTGGCGCCCAGCTGTTCGGCCAGGGCCACGTAGAGCGCGTCGTAAGTCGAGAGGTTGGTGCGCAGCTCCCAGGCTCGCGGCCACAGGTGACGGCTGGCGTGCCGGCGCAGCACTGACAGCAGCTCGGCATCAATGAGCTCAGGTGCCTGAAGGTTGGCTTCGGACAGCCGCGCGCGGGCTGCGCCATCGATCAACAGCGCATCCACCAACACCGTGGCATCCACCACCACCACCATCAGTGTTCAGCCCGGCTCTGGCGCAGGGCTTCAAGAATCTCGCTGCTGTCGATGTCTGCCGAGGGCAGCGCCTGGAGCAGCTCGGCGTTGTTGGCACGGCGGGCTGTTTCGCTGAGTTCCTGCAGGGCAAAGGTGCTCAAGGGCAATCCAGCGCGGCTGGCCAGCCGTTCCAGACGTTCGGCCACGTCGTCGGGCACGTGGCGGATGTAGAGCGTGCGCGGCACAGGCACCTCCGGCTTGCTCGTTGCTAGCAGCCTAGGCGCGTCGCGCGGCGGTTCGCTGCAGTGCAGGACTGGAGCACCAGGTCGACCTGGGCCAGCCAGGCCTCCGGGGCTCTGATCAGCAGATCGACATCCCACTGGAGGACTGCCACCGCTTCTGATTCCCCGAACCGCGGCGTCAGCACTGAACGAGGCGCAATCTGCACCCGGCGGGCGGGGTCCTGCGCAGCGTTAAAGGCCTGCGCGGCAACATCAGGGGGATGACTCCCCGCCGCTCTCGGGACAGATCAGATCGGCGGCTTTGCGGGCGTCGCTGAGCACCTGGAGCAGCACCCGCGGCGACTCTTGGAGCAGCTCCGCCCAGTGGCTCAGATAGGCGGCGTGATTGGCCATGGCACTGCCGATCGCGAGGCGATCGCCGAGCAGCACGGCTCCCAGCTCGGCCACCAGCTCTTCGCGGGCATAGGCCCGGCCGCCATCGCCATCGGCACCCATGCCGCCGGAGAGATCACGGGCCAGCCGTGAGCTGTGGCCGGTGGAATGGATCGCCTCATGGGCCCAGGTGGCGTAAAGGGCTCCGGCCGAATGGAAGGCGGAGCGATCGGGCAGCTGGATGCGATCCGGCGCTGGCAGGTAACAGGCTCGATCCCCAGCGAAGGCCGCCGGCACGGGCCAGCGGCTGAGCACCGCTTCCGCTGCTGCCAGCCGCTCGGGTTCAGACCGCTGCATGGCGCCCTCGGCCAGCCGGCGCTTGCGGATCAGCGTCTCGAGGGGCTCACCCACCAGATCGGCGGCATTGAACAGCGGCACCGGCCGGTAGCTCACCCAGCTGCGCCCAGCTTCAGCCTCTGAACCCGGCTCTGCCAGCCGGCTTTCACCCCGCTGATGCACCTGGGGCCGCAGCACATGCACCGCCTTGCTGCCCTTGCGGGGAACGATCCCCAAGGCCTTGGCCTCGGCAAAGCCGCACCAGTAGGGCAGGGCTGAGCCCCGCAGGTGCAGGCCGAGGGTGAGCAGCGCTGGATTGGCCCCGCGGTAGCGGCGCCCCGAGAGCAGATTCACGTGGTGTCCGCCGGCGGCGGCATTCCATTCCCGCCGCCAGGGGCTGGTGCCGGTTTCCAGCAGGGTGATCAGCGAGGCCACCAGCTTGTCTTCGCTGGAGCGGGCAGGAGATGAAACAGCCACGGAGGGGCAAGCGCAGGACCGCAAGCGCCAGGCGCGGCCAACGGCATGGGCCGGCCACAGCGCTCAAGGAACCCAATGCCACCGGTGTTTCAGCGGCTGCGGCGGGTGGAGAATCAGGCGGTGCGCAGATCGCTGAGGGCAAACGGCGCAGCGATCGGGGCGTGCTGGGAGCTCTTGCTCAGATCCCCTCAGGCGGGGTGAGATGGGTTCGGATTCTGGGTGATGCCCGCGAGGCCCATCACCATCGCCGGCTGAAGTGGCCGGAGCTGCTGGGCGGTGGCCTCGAGAAACGCCACCAGGATCGTGATCAGCAGGATGTAATCGCGCAGGGCTGGCTCCAGGGGGCCATGGGCTGTCGGGGGTTGGGACGCCAGGACAGTGTCCAGCGGTGCCCAGAGGGGATTGGCGTGCGCCTCGGCAACGATCGGCGCCAGGCGGTCGCGGTGGGCTGGGTCGGCCAGGGAGGCGGATTCGGCGGAGTGGGCGAAGGCGTTGCGCAGCTTGCGCAGGGCATGGAGTGCCCGCTCCACACCGGCATCAATCAGGCCCAGTCGGCTGGCCAGGGCCACCTTGGCGCCGATGGAGCCCAGAGGGCGCTCCGGCAGGAACAACCCATCGCCGCGGGCCGGAGCCGGAGCCATCACCGCCTGCAGCAGGTGCTCCAGGGCTGTATCGACGCGGGCGACACCCACCAGCACGGCCCCGCGGCCGCGCTCTTCCAGCATCTGCAGGGCGATCTGCTGGGCGGCCTGGGCAACGGCAACGGTGCTGGGGTCGGCAGTCATGGCTAGACGGAAGCGCCTGCGCGTTCACGCAGCTCCTCGTAAAGACCGGTCTGGTTGAGGAGAACATCCTTCATGCCATTTCGGATGGATTCAGAGCCCAGGGCCTGGCTGCTCATCGTCTGATGAGCATCGAGGGCGGTGATGATGGCGTCCATCAGGGCTGTGCCCAGATCCGGCGAGGAACCGAACTGCTCCTTGCTGTTGGCTGCAGCCTGTTGCTGCAGGGTGGTTGATTCGAGCAACTTGCCGCGAATGACCGCACGCACATAGGTGACCTTGTCTTCCTCGGTGAGGTCGCCGGTGAAGAGGTCGTTCAGCTTGGCGATGATTTCCGAGAGCAGGGCCTTGTCCTTGTCCTGCACCGAACCGCCCCCAGGGGCAAGACCAGTCAGCAGTACTGACTCCCCCTGAGCCAGGTCCAGCTTCTTCTGACCCTTGTTCCGCAGCGTGTGGTGGGTCAGCACGACCTTGCTTAGGTCGACGGTCGGGATTTCTCGCTCGAACTCCAGTAGGGGCAGCAGTCGCTTGAAGACCATGGCCCGCTTCTCCAGAGCCGTATTGCCGTAATCGAAGATCTGGCAGAGGAAGGTGTAGATGCGCACGTAGGTGCCCATGTCGCTTCTGAACAGGGTGAGGACGTCCAGCTCGTCCTTCGCTGCTTTGGCGGCGTCGGGGGCGTTGATTTCCTCGGCGTGCCGCTTTGCCAGGCGTGCCTCCTTGTAGGAGTGCATGAGTCGTTGGGCGATGGGCTCCAGGGCACCAATCAGCTCGCTCTGCTTGCCGTTGGGGTCGAGCAGCACCTTCACCACGCGGTCAATCTCAAACTCGTCGTAGTGGCCCTGGCTGTCGAGCTTGGCTTTGAGGTTGAGGATCAGCTGGGGATCGGTCGCCTCGGCCAGCTCAGCGGTTTCGTAGTACGCCTTGAAGGCGGCGAGGATGTCGTCGGGCTCATTGGCGAAGTCCACCACGTAGGTGGTTGTCTTGCCGGGGTGGCAACGGTTGAGGCGCGAGAGGGTTTGTACCGCCTGAATGCCGGAGAGGCGGCGGTCCACGTACATGCCGCAAAGCAGCGGCTGGTCGAAGCCCGTCTGGAACTTGTTGGCCACGAGAAGGATTTGAAACTCGTCGCCCTTGAACGCTTCTCGGATGTCCCCCTTAAGCCCAGGGTTCAAGGTGCTGCTCCGCTCGGTGAACGGTTCAGGTCCTGACTCGTCGTCCTTCACCTCGCCGCTGAAGGCCACCAGGGTGCCCAGCGGGTAGCCCTGCTCCCGGATGTATTTGTCGATGGCCAGCTTCCAGCGCACGGCTTCCTTCCTGGAGCCCACCACAACCATGGCTTTGGCCTTGCCGTCGAGCAGCGGGGAAACGAACTTGAGGAAGTGCTCAACGATGATCTGAACCTTCTGGGCGATGTTGTGCGGGTGGAGCTTCACCCAGCCCATCAACTTCTTCTTGGCAGCGCTGCGCTCCACCTCCTCGTCGCCAACGCTCTGGCCGTCCTGCGCCAGGCGGAAGGCCATGGAATAGGAGGTGTAGTTCTGCAGCACGTCGAGGATGAAGCCCTCCTCAATGGCCTGCCGCATGGAGTACACGTGGAACGGCTCCGGCAGGTTGCCGTCGCCTGCGGGCTCGTTGGGCTTGGGCCTCCGACCGAACAGCTCCAAGGTCTTGGCCTTGGGCGTGGCGGTGAAGGCCACGTAGGTGATGCCGTTCTCCTTCACGCGGTCGGCCATCTGATCCGCCAGCACTTCGTCCATTCCCACCTCGCCACCGTCGGCCAGGTCGGCTGCTTCTGAGACACTGAGCACCTTCTTCAGCTTCTCGGCGGCTTGACCGGTCTGTGAGCTGTGGGCTTCGTCGGCAATGACTGCAAATCGCTTGCCTTCTGTCGCTGTCAACTCCCGGACGGATTCGAGGGCAAAGGGGAAGGTCTGAATCGTGCAGACCACCACCTTCTTGTCGCCGCTCAGGGCCTGGGCCAGCTTGCCGCTCTTGCTGCCCTCTTCACTGGTGATAGAAGCCACCACCCCCTTCTTGCGCTCAAACGACTCCAGGGCCTCCTGCAGCTGGGTGTCGATCACGTTGCGGTCGCTCACGACCAGCACCGAGTCAAAGACTTTCTTGTTCTCAGCGTCGTGGAGCTCGGAGAAGAAGTGAGCGGTCCAGGCAATGGAGTTGGTCTTGCCGGAGCCGGCGGAGTGCTGAATCAGGTACTTCTGCCCGGGCCCTTCACTCCGCACGGCGTCCTGCAGCAGGCGGGTGACAACGAGCTGGTGGTAACGGGGGAAGAGGATCCGGGAGATCTGCTTTTTCTTGTTGCGCTCGGCGATGCAATAGCGGCCAAGGATTTCCAGCCAGCTCTCTCGTTCCCACACCTCCTGCCACAGGTAGTCAGTCGGATAGCCGG
>CAIZNP010000295.1 GCA_903934375.1 uncultured Synechococcaceae cyanobacterium | reverse complement strand
GGAAGTGCGGGAGCTGCTGAGCAGCTACGACTTCCCCGGCGATGACATCCCTGTGATCCAGGTGTCCGGCCTGAAGGCCCTGGAAGGCGACGCCGAGTGGGAAGCCAAGATCGGCGAACTGATGGAAGCGGTCGACACCGGCATCCCCGAGCCTGAGCGCGAGGTGGACAAGCCCTTCCTGATGGCCGTTGAAGACGTGTTCTCGATCACCGGCCGCGGCACCGTGGCCACCGGTCGGATCGAGCGCGGAAAGGTGAAGGTGGGCGAAGAAGTCGAGATCGTCGGCATCAAGGACACCCGCAAGTGCACCGTCACCGGTGTGGAGATGTTCCGCAAACTGCTCGACGAGGGCATGGCCGGCGACAATGTGGGCCTGCTGCTGCGCGGCGTCCAGAAGGAAGACATCGAGCGCGGCATGGTGCTGGTGAAGCCCGGCTCCATCAAGCCCCACACCAAGTTCGAGGGTGAGGTGTATGTCCTCAAGAAGGAAGAAGGCGGCCGCCACACCCCCTTCTTCGCTGGCTACCGCCCGCAGTTCTACATCCGCACCACGGATGTGACCGGCCAGATCACCGCCTTCACCTCCGATGACGGCGCCAACGTTGAGATGGTGATGCCCGGCGACCGCATCAAGATGACCGGTGAGCTGATCTGCCCGGTGGCCATCGAGCAGGGCATGCGCTTCGCCATCCGCGAAGGTGGGCGCACCATCGGTGCCGGCGTGGTCTCCAAGATCCTCCAGTGACCCGGAGGATCCGGCCACTGCCGTGATCTAAGGTCAAGGGGTGTGGGTTCTGCCTGCACCCCTCCTGCACCTCGACAATCCATTCGTCCTGAGTGTTCGGCACAGTCACCGGTGCACTGAGCCTGCATGTCCTCCCAAGCGAGGGACAGCAAAACGTTCAGCCAGCTGACCCCGTTCCCGCACTCCGACCGACGCAGACTTCCGACGCGCACACCCATGTCCACCGCCATTGCCCAGCAGAAGATCCGCATCCGCCTGAAGGCGTTTGATCGCCGCATGCTGGATCTGTCCTGCGACAAGATCATTGAAACGGCCGACCACACGGCAGCCACCGCCATCGGTCCGATCCCCCTGCCCACAAAGCGCAAGATCTACTGCGTGCTGCGCTCGCCGCACGTGGACAAAGACTCCCGTGAACACTTCGAGACGCGCACGCACCGCCGCATCATCGACATCTACAGCCCCTCGGCCAAGACGATCGACGCACTCATGAAGCTTGATCTGCCCAGCGGCGTTGATATCGAAGTCAAGCTCTGATCGCCAGCAGCAACGATGAAGCCCGCCCGAAGGCGGGCTTTTTGCTGTCCGGCACCCTGACGCGACCCCACGGGCTCCCTGCTTAGGATCCGGGTCTTCGCCGCCGCCGCAACCTCAACGTGACCCAACTGGCCGTGCGCGAGCTTCCCCTGTTCCCACTGCCGGATGTGGTGCTATTTCCGCAGGAGGTACTGCCCCTGCACATCTTTGAGCCCCGCTATCGCATGATGCTGCGCACGGTGCTCGAGGGAGACCGCCGCTTCGGCGTCGTGCGCTGGGATCCCCAGGACGGGAAGATGTCCGAGGTCGGATGCTGCGCCGAGATCCTGCAGTGCCAGACCCAGTCGGACGACCGCAGCAACATCGTCACCCTTGGCCAGCAGCGCTTCCGCGTTCTCGAGGTGGTGCGTGAGGCCCCGTTCAAGGTGGGGTTGGTCAGTTGGATTGAAGATGAGCAGCCGCAGAATCACACGGAGCTCAATAGCCTCTCCGGCGCTGTCACCCGTGCCCTTCACGACGTTGTCGAGCTCACCGGCAAGTTGATGGGCAAGCCGGCCACCATTCCCACCGATCTGCCGGATCTGCCGCGGGAACTCTCGTTCTGGATCGGCTCCCACCTGGGCGGCCCCGTTGCCGATCAACAGCAGGCTCTGCTGGAGATCACCGATACCCATGAACGCCTGCAGCAGGAGTTTGAGCTGCTGGATGAAACCCGTCGCCAGCTGGCGGCCCGAACAGTTCTGCAGGACACCTTCCGCGATCTGCAGGATCCCGCAGACGCCGATCTATCGGATCAGGACAACGACCAGGGCGACTTCGACGACCAGGAGCGCTGAAGCGTTGAACGCCCCTCTGGCTGCACTCCCCCCACTGGCAGCGGGGCTGCTCCTGGCTGCTGTCCTGGCAGGGATTCTTGTGACGCTCGGCCTGCTGCTGTGGGCCCGGCAGGACCGTGCGTTCCACAGCACCGCCAGCGTCGCTGACGCCTACGACCGCTGGACCGACGACCAGCTGCTTGAGCGCCTCTGGGGTGAGCACGTGCACCTGGGGTATTACGGCAACCCGCCTCGCCGCCGGGATTTCCGGGCAGCCAAGGAGGACTTCGTGCATGCGCTGGTTCGCTGGAGCGGCCTCGATCAGCTACCTCCGGGCAGCCGTGTTCTCGATGTGGGCTGCGGCATCGGCGGCAGCGCGAGGATCCTCGCCCGCGACTACGGGCTCGACGTGCTCGGCATCAGCATCAGCCCAGGCCAGATCGCCCGCGCCCGCGCGCTCACGGCATCAGGCCTGAGCTGCCACTTCGCCGTGATGGATGCCCTTGCCCTCGACCTGAGCGATTGCAGCTTCGATGCCGTGTGGAGCGTTGAGGCCGGCCCACACATGCCGGACAAGCAGCGCTACGCCGATGAACTGCTGCGGGTGCTCCGCCCCGGCGGACTGCTGGCCGTGGCCGACTGGAACCGCCGTGATCCAGCCGTACGCCCGCTGAGCTGGCTCGAACGGCGGGTGATGCACCAGCTGCTGGTGCAGTGGGCCCATCCGGAGTTCGCCAGCATCCCTGGCTTCCGTCGCAACCTCGAGCACAGCACCCAGGGCAGTGCCATCACGGTGCAAACGGCTGACTGGAGCCGTGAAACACTGCCCTCCTGGATCGACTCGATCCTTGAGGGGCTGCGCCGTCCGCTGGCCGTACTCAGCCTGGGGCCCCGCGCCCTGCTGCTGGGCATGCGGGAAACGCCAACCCTTCTGCTGATGCACTGGGGGTTTGCCACCGGAATGATGCAGTTCGGCGTGTTCCGCGGCCGAAAACCCGGCTGACCTCAGCCCTTCAGTCCACCGTCCGGTTCGCGATCCTCCGACTGCGTGAGCGGGTACGCCCCGAACACAGCCAGGTGCTCGCAGAGCGGCTGGAGCTCCTCAAGGGCCTGCTGGAGGGGGGCCTGGCCCTCCGGCAGGTCGAGATCCACGAAGAAGATGTATTCCCCCATCTCCCGTTTCGACGGGCGTGATTCGATGCGGCTCATGTTGAGGGATCTGTGGGCGAAGCAGGCCAGGGCCTGCAGCAGCGCCCCTGGCTGGTTGGCCCGCAGGGAGAAGGCCAGGCTGGCCAGCGGACCCTCCAGAGTGCGCTGGCCACGGCGCAACAGCAGGAAACGGGTGCAGTTGCCGGGCACATCGTTGATCGGATAGGCCAGCACCTCCAGACCGTGCTCATGAGCCGCCTGCAGCGAAGCGATCGCCGCCCGGAAACGGCTACCTGCCACCATCCGCGCGGCCTCAGCGGTGGAGCTGGTGGGCAACTGCAGGGCAGAGGGCAGCTGATCAGCCAGCCACTGGCTGCACTGGGCGAGGGCCTGGGGATGGGAGAGCACCTCGCTGACGCCGCTGATCGGCCCGCTGCCCAGCAGGGCGTGGCGGATCGGCAGCACGAGAGCGCGGGCCACGCGCAGCTCCGGGTGCTCCCAGAGGGCATCCAGGCAGGCGGTGACCCCGCCCTCCACGGAGTTCTCCACCGGCACCACGGCCGCATCACAGTCGCCATCCGCCAGGGCTCTGACCACGGCCCTGATGCCCACCTGCGGTTGCAGGTCGGGAGCGCTCACCCCCTCCAGGGCAGCCAGGCGGACCGCCGCCTGTTCCCCATAGGTGCCCGCCGGGCCGAGAAAGGCGATGCGCATGGGAGCAGTCAGGCCGTGCTGGATAGGATCATGCCCCCTCGGCCGCCTTCCGATGCCCCTGGCCTTCAGTGCCAGCCAAGCGTTGCATCTGCCGGTGGAGCGGCAGCCGGGTGCCCTGGGCACCTACCTCAACGATGAGGAGAGGGTGATCGGTGCCCTTCTCGATCCCAGCCAGCTCACGCCCCTGGGCAACGGCCGCTATCGCTACACCGTGACCCAGCTGCAGGTGTTCCAGCTGCAGATCCAGCCGGTGGTGGAGCTGGTGGCCCGTCGCAGCCCCGGCCGCATCGAGCTGGAGGCCGTCGACTGCGAACTGGAGGGACTGGGCCTCGTGGATGATTTCCGGCTGACGCTGCAGTCCTGGCTGGAGACCGGCAATGACGGCTTGGTGGGGGAGGCGGCTCTGGCGGTGAGCGTGAGCCGGCCCAGCCTGCTGCGGTTGATCCCCGCCAACGTGCTTGAGGCCACGGGCCGCTCGCTGCTGGCCGGAATACTGCTGAGCATGAAGACACGGGTGGGCCAGCAGCTGGTGAACGACTTCGAGAGCTGGTGCCAGAACCAGCCGGCGGCGCTCAGCCCGGCAACAAGCGACTGAGGAAGGAGCGCCTGTGCAGGGGGGTCGGCCCCAGCATCAGCAGGGCCTGGCGATGCACGGCCGTTCCATAGCCGGCATGGCGCTCGAGGCCAAAACCAGGATGAGCGGCAGCCAGGCGGGTGATCAGGGCATCGCGGGCCTGCTTGGCAAGCACGCTGGCTGCTGCAATCGCCAGGCAGAGGCTGTCGCCCCGGACGACGGTGCGCTGGGGACCGCTCCAGCCGCGCAGTGGCAGAACACCATCGACCAGCAGCAGATCCAGGGCCGGCGCGCCCAGCAGCTCTAGCCGTTGCAGGGCGCGGAGCATCGCCCGTTCCGTGGCGGTTCGGATGCCGTGGCGGTCAATCTCGCGGGCGGAGGCCTGTCCGAGAGCCCAGGCCTGGGCCGCCGCCTCAATCTGAGGCACCAACTGGGCGCGGCGGCGCGCCGTGAGGGCCTTGCTGTCGGTGAGGCCAGCAGCCGCCAATGGCGCCTCTGCAGCGGGCGACAGGATCACGGCGCCGGCGAACACGGGGCCGAACCAGCAGCCGCGTCCCACCTCATCCACTCCGGCTACGACGCCGGAGCAGAGTCCGGGCAGCGGGGCCTGGAGGGAGGCTGACGTGGCAGCGGCTCGCCCGCGTTTCAATCGCCGCTGGCGGAAGAGCGACGGCGGCGGCGGCGCGGTTCACCGTTGTCGTCCTCGGCTTCGGCCTCAACGGCAATGGGCGGCGAGATGGGCTCGCTGATGACGGCGACGGCCACCGGTGTCAGGGCCGGCTCCTGCACCGCAACGGAGACGGTGCTGCCATTGCGGCTCCGGCCGCGTCCACGCCCGGAGCGGGGGCTGGCCACGACCTCGATCGTGGCGTCCGGCAGAACAGCTACCGGATGGAAGGATTCATCGGGGAAAGGAGTGATATCCACCGTGACGGGCTGCTCGGCGCGCAGGGACGAAACCACTGCTGCGGCCGTAGCAACGGGTGCTGGATCCGACAGACCCTCCGCTCCCGGCGCCTCGGCGGCGCCCGAACTGCCACCACGACCACGGCGACGGCGACGCGGCCCTGCGGCAGCCAGCTGCTGACGCGCTTCCGCCAGCACCGCCTCGGCATCGTCGCCTGGGCGGATGACCCGCACCATCACGTTCTCCGCCGGCAGCGACTCCTCCAGCAAGAGTGCGGGATTCAGCCCCAACCAGCCGTACACCAACTCCTGGTCGGGGTCCATCGGCACGGCCACCAGCTCAGGCTCGGGCCGGCGGCTTGCAGCCTCGCCGGCTGCTGCGGTGGCTGCATCCAGGGACTGGCCGGCAGCCACGGGCTCTTGGCTGTCCTCAGCGACTGCGCCGAACAGGTCGAGATCGCCACCGCCGGCGCCAGCACCACGGCCGCGGCCACCGCGGCGGCGGCGGCCACCGGCTGCGTCACCAGCTGATGGGCTGAGCACCTCGGCGCGGGCTGAGGCCGCCGAGCGGACAAGACCACCGGCGGTCGCCAGGGGCTGAAGGCTGTCCTTACCGGGTAGCACGGCCACATGACCGAGGCCGCCACAGCTGGGACAGGCCCGTCCGAACAACTCATAGATGTTCTGGCCCTGACGCTTGCGCGTGAGCTCCACCAGGCCGAGTTCAGTGATCTGCGCGATCTGAGGCCGAGCGCTGTCATGGCGCACCTCGGCGGTGAAGTGCTCGAGCAGCTGCAGTTGATCCCGGCGCGACTCCATATCGATGAAGTCGATGATCACCACACCGCCGATGTTGCGCAGCTTGAGCTGACGGGCGATCTCCGTGGCTGCCTCATAGTTGGTCCACAGCACCGTTTCGCGCGCATTGGCCGAGCGGGTGAAGGAGCCGGAGTTGACATCGATCACCGTGAGCGCCTCGGTAGGCTCGATGATCACGTAGCCACCGGAGGGCAGATCCACGCGCGGCTTGAGGGCGCCCTGGATCGCGGCGTTCACCTTGAAGTGCTCAAGGATTTCCGTTGGCTCGGTGTGGTGGTCCACCTGCACGTTGACCTGGTCCGCACCCAGGTAGGCGTTGACACGGCCCACGCCCTCGGGGCCATCGACAACGATGCGCGCCACCTCAGGGTTGAAGTGATCGCGCAGGATGCGATGGATGAAGTCTTCGTCGCGGTTGAGCAGCACCGGCGGGCTCGCGGTCTCGGCTGCCGCCTGGATCGCCTCCCACTGCCGCAGCAGGGCCTCGAGATCGTCGATCAGCAGCTCCTCGTTGACAGCCTCGGCCTCGGTGCGGATCAGCAGGCCGGCGCCGGGAGGCTTGATCAGCACACCGAGAGCCCGCAGGCGGTTGCGCTCGCTTTCAGCGCTGATGCGCCTGGAGATGTTCACCCCCTGGCCGTGGGGCTGCAGCACAAGGAAGCGACCGGGCAGAGCGAGGTTGCCGGTGAGGCGAGGGCCCTTGGTGCCGGTGGGCTCCTTCATCACCTGCACGAGCACCTTCTGGCGCGGGCCGAGCAATTCGGTGATGCCCACCATGCCTTTCTTCAGGCGCAGGGGGCCGAGGTCGGTGACGTGAATGAAGCCGTTCTTCTCGCCTTCGCCAATGTTGACGAAGGCGGCATCGATTCCGGGCAGCACGTTCTCGACGGTGCCCAGATAGACATCACCGATCTGATAGCGGCCCTGGGCCACCACCAGTTCATCCACTCGGTCGTCGGTGAGAACCGCGGCGATACGCAGCTGCTCGGCGATGACGATCTGCTGGGGCATGGAAGGTCAGGACATGACCTGCACAGGGCAGGCCGGGGCGGGGGAGAGAGAGAGGGGCGTGAAGCGCCGACCACAAACCTCAACGGCGCAACGGTCCTGGCATCGCCGATGCCGGGGCGCAGGGAAGAGGTGTGTGGCGAAGGAATGCTCAGAGGGAAAACCTCAGGGCGGGGAGGAAGGTCCTCAGGGTGATGCAGGGGCGCAGCGACGAGGGGCTGCGACGGTGTATGGAAACGGTGTCTTGAATCTGTTTGCTGAACGCCGGAGCTGCACGCAACCGAACACCACGAGGAGGTCGGTTGACGGCGCGGCCTTCTGGGCCCATCCGGCCATGCTGTGCGAATTCCTGATCGGATCGGAACCCGTCTGAACGGCGCCGCCCGATGCGACTTTCAGGAACAGTGATTCGTGAAAGCTGCCGCGGTTGCTCTTCGGATCGGCTTGACGTGACCCGAGGAAATGATCGCGCTGGCCAAGGATGCGACCAGGGATCTGCCGTCGTGCTTGCACGTTAGCACGGGCAAAATCTCAGCCGATCAGCACTGCCGCAACTGCAACGATTGCCGCCGCAGCCGCTGCAGCGCCAGGGGAACCCCCAGCTGCTGCTGAAACCAGTGCTGCAGCTGCTCGGGCCGCAGGCTGCGACCAGCCGGATCAATCGTGGCGCTGTACTCCACCCCGATCGCCCCTTCAGGCTGCGGCTGAACCACAAGGCGGAGCAGATCGGGCCGGCACTCGCGGCTGCGGGGACGTCCCCTCTTGTCGGTGTCGTGCCAGATCCAGCTGTCGCTGGCCAGCAGAGCCTGGGCTGCAGCCTGCCAGGCCCCGGCACCCGGCAATGCGGCGGCCGGGGGCTCCGATGTCTCCGCCAGCGCAAGCCACCAGGTGGCAGCCTCCAGCTCCTGCGAGAGGCTCGGGCCGGACACCGGCACCTCCACCACCGCAGCCAGGGCGAACTCGCCTGGCAGCTGCTCCTGCAACCGCTGTCGCACCCAGGTGGGGTCCTGCCACTCGGCCAGCTCCACGTCCATCCACTCCCCGTCCGCCTCGGCCCCCAGCGGCAGGGCCAGGGCGAACTGCACCCGCGGCAGCGGATGGAAGCCACCGGTGAAGCTGACCGGGATTCCGCTGCGACGCAGCGCCCGCTCCATCAGCCGCACCAGATCGAGGTGACTGAGCAGCGCCAGCGAGCCGGTTTTGCTGAAGCGGAAGCGCAGCCGCTGCATCCGCTCACTCGCCGGCGCCCGCTGGGGCCGCTGCGCCGGGATCGGTGGCGGCGGGATCACCACGTTGTGGCCCAGTTCCGGTCCGCACACGCCGCAGCTGCTGCAGCCATCAAACGAGCAATCCGGCACCACAGCAGCCGCCAGGGCCCGCTGCAGATCCTCCGCCAGCCAGGCCTTTGCCACACCGGAATCAATGTGATCCCAGGGCAGGGGCTGGGCGCAGAAGGCCGCCAGATCCTCCGGATCCATACCCTCCACCGCCCGCCACTCACCCAGTTCCAGCTGGCGGTAGCGCCCACCCAGGCCAGCGGCATCGATGGCGGAGGTCCAGGCCTGGTCGGTGCGATCCGCGGCCTCAAACCAGGCATCGAGGCCGGCACCAGCGCGCCAGGCGGCCTCGATCACCGGTGCCAGGAGACGATCGCCGCGGCCGACGAAGTCCTCCTTCGCCGAGAGGCGCACATCCGTGTAATTCGTCTTGATGCCGCGCAGGGACCGCAGGGCGTCGCGCAGCAGGTGCTGGCGGCGGCGGAATTCCCCCGTGCTCACGCTGTGCCACTGGAACGGTGTGTGCGGCTTGGGGGTGAAGTTGCTGATGGTGAGATTCAGCTCCAGCCGGCCAAGATCGCGGCACTGCTGCTGGAGTGAGCGACAGGTGTCGGCGATACCGAGCACATCGGCATCGGTTTCGCCTGGCAGGCCGATCATGAAATAGAGCTTGAGCTTGCGGTAACCGCTCTCCATGGCCGTGCGCACGCCGCGCAGCAGCTCGGCATCGGTGAGCCCTTTGTTGACGATGTCGCGCAGGCGCTGCGTGCCGGCCTCCGGCGCGAAGGTGAGGCCCGCCTTGCGTGTGCCGCCAAGGATGTGGGCGATGTTCTCGTCGAAGCGATCCACCCGCTGGCTGGGCAGCGTGAGGGTCACGTTCTTGTCGGCCAGGCGGTTGCGCAGCTCCACGCCCACCGCCGGCAGGGCCAGGTAATCGGAGCAGCTGAGCGAGAGCAGCGAGAAATCGGAGTAACCGGTGCGCTCCATGCCGGTTTCGATCGCCTCGATCACCGCCTCGGGCTCCACATCACGGGCGGGGCGGGTGAGCATGCCCGGCTGGCAGAAGCGGCAGCCTCGGGTGCAACCGCGGCGGATCTCCACCGTGAGGCGATCGTGCACCGTTTCGATGTGGGGCACCAGGCCCATGGCGTAGTGGGGCATCGGCGTGGCGGTGCGGCGCAGCACCCGCGCGGGAACTCCCGGCTCCAGCGGCACCTGGCAAACGCCGTCGGCGCCCGGCCCATAGAGCGCCGGCACATAGACGCCGGGCACCTGGGCCAGGTCGCGCAGCAGGTCGCGGCGGCTGAGGCCGGCGGCGCGCCCCTCGGCCACCACCAGGCCGATTTCGGGCAGCACCTCCTCACCGTCGCCCAGCACGACGAAATCGAAGAAGGCCGCGAAGGGCTCGGGGTTGCTGGTGGCGGTGGGGCCACCGGCAAAGATCAGTGGCGACGCCGCCGGATCAGCCAGGGGCAGATCACCGCGATCGGCGGCGCGGATCGGGATCTGCGCCAGCTCCAGCATCGTGAGGATGTTGGTGGCGCCGAGCTCATAACTGAGCGAGAAGCCGAGGATGTCGAAGGCCGGCAGCGGCCTGCGGCTCTCCACGGCGAACAGCGCTTCACCGCGGGCCCTGAGCCGCTCCGCCAGATCCGGCCCAGGCAGATAACTGCGATCGCACAGCTGGCCGGGAACGCTGTTGAGAATCGAATAGAGAATGATGTGGCCGGTGTTGCTCGCTCCCACCTCGTAGATCTCGGGGTAGGTGAGCGCCCAACGCACGCCAGCAGCCGGCCAGGCCTGATCCCAGTTGCGCCGCTCCACCCCCAGCTCATTGCCCAGGTAGCGGCCGGGCTTGGCGATGCTGCGATCCACCAGTGCAGCGAAATCCACTGGCCCATCGAGCGGCGCCTCCGCCGACGCACCGACCGGCTGAGCTGAAGCAACGGTCACGGCGGCGAGGGCAGTGCTGAATCGATCGTATGCAGCAGGCCGCCGCCGCGTAGGACAATCGCGCCCAGTACCCCAGGGGCCCGCGCGGCCCGCACGCGACATGGCCCAGGTCAACGGCAACTACCTCAAGCTCAAGGCCGGCTATCTGTTTCCGGAGATCGGCCGGCGGGTGAAGGCCTTCAGCGAGTCCAACCCCTCAGCACCGATCATCCGCCTGGGCATCGGCGATGTGACTGAGCCGCTGCCGGAGGCCTGCCGCAACGCCATGAAGGCGGCCGTCGACGCGATGGGGACCCGGGATGGCTTCCACGGCTATGGCCCGGAGCAGGGTTACCTGTGGCTGCGCGAAGCCATCGCCCAGCACGACTTCCAGGCCCGCGGCTGCCAGATCAGCGCCGAGGAGATCTTCGTATCGGACGGATCGAAGTGCGACAGCGCCAACATCCTCGACATCCTTGGCGAGGGCAACCGCATCGCCGTGACCGACCCGGTGTATCCGGTGTATGTGGACAGCAACGTGATGGCGGGCCGCACCGGCGATGCCGACGCCGCCGGCCAGTACGGCGGGCTCACCTACCTGCCGATCAACGCGGAGAACGGCTTCACAGCCCAGATCCCCAGCGAAAAGGTGGACCTGATCTACCTCTGCTTCCCGAACAACCCCACCGGCGCGGTGGCCACCAGGGAGCAGCTGCAGGCCTGGGTGGACTACGCCCGGGCCAACGGCGCCCTGATCCTGTTCGACGCCGCCTATGAGGCGTTCATTCAGGACCCCTCGCTGCCTCACTCGATCTATGAAATCGAGGGCGCGCGCGACTGTGCGATCGAGTTCCGCTCCTTCTCCAAGAACGCCGGCTTCACCGGCACCCGCTGCGCCCTCACCGTGGTGCCCCGCGGCCTGATGGGCACCGCCGCCAATGGCGAGACGGTGGAGCTGTGGGGCCTGTGGAACCGGCGCCAGTGCACCAAGTTCAACGGCGTGAGCTACATCGTGCAGCGCGGCGCCGAGGCGGTGTATTCCGCTGAGGGGCAGGCCCAGGTGAAGGCACTGATCGCCTTCTACATGGAGAACGCCGCGATCATCCGCCGCGAACTGAGCGCCGCCGGCCTGGCGGTGTATGGCGGCGAGCAGGCCCCCTACGTGTGGATCAAGACGCCGGCCGGCGTGGATTCCTGGGGCTTCTTCGATCTGCTGCTCAGCCAGGCCCACGTGGTGGGCACCCCCGGCAGCGGCTTCGGCGCCGCCGGCGAGGGCTACTTCCGCCTCTCGGCCTTCAACAGCCGCGAGAACGTGCTGGAGGCGGTGCGACGCATTCAGGCGGCTCTGGCGCCGGCGGCGGCGTGACCTTCCAGACCCGCAGCCCCCCCCCTAATGTGCATACGTCATGGCTGAACCGGACCTGATGTCCTGCGTCACGCTGATGATCCACACCACCGGCCCTGGCGTGATCCGCGCCAGCGAAACCCCCAGCCGCGAGGGGGGAGCCGCCGTGATGGAGAAGGCCCCGGAGCGGGTGCGCAAGCCCTCGCCCCGTTACAAGGTGCTGCTCCACAACGACCCGGTGAACTCCATGGAATACGTGGTGACCACCCTGAGGCAGGTCGTGCCCAGCCTGAGCGAGCAGGACGCCATCGCCGTGATGCTCGAGGCGCACAACACCGGCGTGGGCCTGGTGATCGTCTGCGACATCGAGCCCGCCGAGTTTTACTGCGAGACCCTCAAGGCCAAGGGGCTGAGCAGCACGATCGAGCCGGAGAGCTGATGGCACCCCCCACCGGGCCGCGGCTGCGCTGGTGGGGAACCGTTCTCTATCCCGCCGCTCTGCTCGCGGTTTTTCTGGGCAGCCAGCTCCTGCTCGGGGCGATCGGCGTGGCCGAAGGGCAGCGGGCCGCCATCGCTGCCCTGCCTGCCGTGCTGACCCTTGCGATCAGCCTGCCCCTGCGCCTGCGGCGCGCCTGGGGAGCCAGCCACCCCTGGAGCGCCCTCGGCCTGAACTCTGCCTGGCCCGCCCTGCTCCGTTCCGTGCTGCGAGGGCTGATCAAGGCGCTGCTGCTGCTGGGCTTGGTGGCGGCGGGCCTGGCATTGGCCGGCCAGCTCAGCTGGCAGCCGAGGCTCACCCCTGGTCTGCTGCTCAATGGCCTACTACTGGGCCTGGGCGTGGGATTCGCCGAAGAACTGCTGTTCAGGGGCTGGCTGCTGGGCGAACTGAGCCTGCTGCTGGGCCCGCAGCGGGGGCTGTGGCTGCAGGCGGCCCTGTTCAGCCTGGCTCACACCCGCTTCAACCTGCCCCCCTTGCTGCTGCTCACTCTGCTGGGAGGCCTGCTGCTGCTGGGGCTTGCTCTCGGCCTGCAGCGCCGCGCCGATGGCGGCCTGCTCTGGGGAGCCATCGGCCTGCACGGCGGCCTGGTGGGGGGCTGGTTCCTGCTCCAAGAGGGTGTGGTGGCCATGAACCCAACGGCACCGGCCTGGCTGATCGGACCGGCCAATCCGATCGGCGGTCTACTGGGCTGGCTGGGGCTGGGACTGCTGCTGCTGGCGCGACGACGCTGGTGGAGAGCGGCGGCGTAGGAGCAGCGGGCTCAGCGGGTGGCCGTCGCCAGAGCGCGCCGCCCTTCCACCGGCGCATGCAAGGCCTCCTCCAAAGGAGCCAAGCCGTAGTCGCGCTCCAGCAGATCCATCACCGTGCGGCCGAAATCGCCGGGATTGCGCTCGAACGCCTCCAGGCAGATGCGACCGAAGGTGCTGCCCATGGGCTCAGGGTTCCAGAGCAGCTGGCGGGCGGTCCAGGGCAACATGCTCATCGGGTTGTACCCCGGCTTGATCAGCCCCTGATCGAAGCCGTACTGCTCCAGGTGGGTGTGGGGCTGCAGGCCGATGAAGAAAATCGCCGGCTCCACCTTGTCGGCACCGAAGATGCGCTCCAGCTCGCGGTGGTAGGCCACGGTCTGGCGGATCGTCTCCGGGCGTTCGTCGATCACGTTGAACGAGTAATTCACGGACACGTGCTCGCGGAACCCGGCCCCGGCCAGCAGGCGGCAGTTCTCGAGAACGGTGCGCAGGTTGTAGCCCATGCGCATCTTGCGCACGAGCTCCTGGGAACCGGAGGTGATGCCGATCTCGAAGTAGTCCATGCCGGTGGCCACCATCAGCTCCGCCAGCTCGGCATCCAGGTTGTCGGCGCGGATGTAGGCGGCCCAGCGGATGTCGCTCCAGCCCTCGGCCAGGATAGCCCGCAGCAGCTGCTTGGCATCGTCGATGTAGCGGCGGGCCGGGATGAACTGGGCATCGGTGAACCAGAAGCCGCGCACCCCTTTGGCATAGAGCTGGCGCATTTCCGCGATCACCTCCTTCACGGGGTTCACACGCACCGCCTTGCCCTCCACCACCGTGTAGACGCAATAGCAGCAGTTGTGGGGGCAGCCTCGCTTGGTCTGCACGCCCACGTAGAAGTCGCCGCCGTCGAGATACCAGTCGAGCTGAGGCCAGATCGAGGCGATATAGGCGTAGTTACACGCGGTTTTCTCCATGCCCCCGGGTTGCTCATGGATGAGGCCCGGCCGGGGGTCTGTGCCCGCCAGGAAGCAGCGCTCCCCCTCGAGCGACTCGCCGCGGATCAGCTTCTCCAGCAGCGGCTCGCCTTCGCCGACGGACACCACCGTGCCCCGTGGCAGCTGGCGACCCAGCTGCTCGTAGAACACACTCACCGCCCCGCCGCCGAGCACGGCCCGGGCCTGGGGCTGGAAGCGGCGGGCGCGGCGCAGGCCGCGGCGCACCAGGCGCAGGTTCCTCCAGAGCTCGCCATAGAACGAGCCCATCAGGCGCAGGCCACCGAAGGCACCGCGCAGGCGCCGCAGCGGATTGCGGGCGTAGAACACCTCGAACGAGTTCTGCAGCGGATTGCCGCCACGCCCGTCCACCGGCGCGTAGATCTGGATGTCGCGCCAGGAAAACACCAGCAGGGTGGGCTGGAAGGCGGCGATCTGCTCCAACAGCACCGCCTCGACATCCAGCAGCGGCACGGCCGCCAGATCGAGGATCCGCTGTTCGATCTGCGGGAACTGCTTGTGCAGGTGATCGGCCAGATACACCGGGCCAATCGGGAAGATCGGGTTGCAGGGCAGCCGCACCAGCAGCACCCGCTG
>CAIZNP010000294.1 GCA_903934375.1 uncultured Synechococcaceae cyanobacterium | reverse complement strand
CCGAGACCCTGGCAACGCTGATGGATCTGCTGGCGCCGCAGCCGCTGGCGCCGCATCACAGCACCGTCGGCTTTGACTGCGGCGACTCCGGCCTCAACCGCTGGCTCCTGCAGCGTGCCCACTCCAACCAGCAGAGCGGTGCGACGCGAAGCTTCGTGGTGTGCAACAGCGACGGGATCGTCAAGGCCTATGTAGCTCTGGCCTCCGGCGCGGTGGCCGTGGCCTCAGCCCCTGGGCGTTTTCGGCGCAACATGCCCGATCCCATCCCCGTGGTGGTGCTGGCGCGGTTGGCGGTCTGCCGCAGTGTCCAGGGACGCGGCATCGCTCGCGCCCTGCTCGCCGATGCATTCGAGCGGGTGCTGCAGGCCAGCACACAGATCGGCGTGCGCGGCATCGTGGTTCATGCGGCCTCCGATCAGGCCCGCAGCTTCTATCTGCACATGGGCTTCGATCCCTCGCCCATTGCCCCCGACACCCTGCTGATCCGTCTCTCCGATGTGGCGGCAACCTTGTCGTTCTGATCTGATCGGGTGCGTCCCCTTGATTCACGGTCAGATCCCTTGGCGCTGAAATCCTTCTGATCGCGTGCATGGCCGCCACTCCTGCCCCACTGGTGACCCGCGAGGCCCTGCGTGCTTTCACGCAACGGCTCGTGCAGCATGTCGCCCCGGAGCAGGTGATCCTGTTCGGCTCCCAGGCCCGCGGCAAGGCCCGCTGGGATTCCGATGCCGACATCCTCGTGGTGACGCCCTTCGAGGGGAGATCAAGCGCCGTGGTGCAGGCAATGCTGCAAAGCTGCGAGCCGGATTTCCCGCTGGATCTGCACCTGAGGCGGCCCGATGAGATCCTGCCCCGCTACCGCTGGGGTGACCCCTACATCCGGGAGGCCCTCGATCACGGCGAATGGCTCCATGGCCGGCGCACGCCCGGCGCCACGGCCGGCTCCACCGCGCCGGCCCGTAATCCGGTTGTGGACGAGTGGGTCGCCCGCGCTGAACGTCACTGGCGGATGGCATCGCTGCTGCCGGATCTGCCCCCCGGATATCTGAGCGGACTGTTCTGGGTGCAGCAATGCCTGGAGACCTATCTGCGCGCGGCCCTAATCGCGCAGGGTGTGCCCTGCCGCAAGTGCCGGGATCTGCTGCAGCTCAGCGAAAAGCTGCGCGACCCGATCCCGGATTGGCGGCCCGATCCGGCCACGCTGAACACCCTCACGCAGGCGGCCCTGGCCTACCTCGATCCCGGCGCGGACTATCCCGAAACCAGCGAGGACGTGGCCTGGGCACTGGGCCAGGCCAGCCCGCTGCGGGATGTTCTGAAGCGCTGGTTCGACAGCCTGCCGGCAGCCCCTGACTGAACGGACGCACAGGAGAAGACCTGAGGCCTTGCCCGCACCCGAGCTGAACAGCTCCCGACGCTGCCCCGGGGACAGTCCGACCGACCTAAGCTGTACACAGGCTCTGTACAAGTCATGACACAGGTGTCCGTGTCTCACCTACGCCAGCACTTGCCCGCCTATCTGAAGCGGGTGCAGGCGGGTGAGGCCATCCAGATCACCTCCCGCGGGCGTGTGATCGCCCGGCTGGAGGCCGAGCAGGATCCCGCCCAGGCAGCCCGGGATTGGCTGGAGGCGCTCAAGGGTCGCGTGACCCTCGTGGATGTGGTGTCGCCACTGGGGCCGGATCTGGCGGATGCCGCCTGGGGTGGCGATGCCGACCATCTGTGACACCCACATCCTGCTGTTCTGGGCCCACGAGCCCGAACGGCTCTCGTCGCCAGCCCGGCACGCGCTGGAACGCGGCCTGACGAAGGGCGAGCTGGCCATTGCCGATATCACGCTCTGGGAGCTGGCCTTGCTGCATGAGCGAGGACGGCTGCTGTTGCCAGCGGACGTGTCCGCCGACCACTACCTGAAGCAGCTGCTGACAGCCCTGCGGCTGCAGGTGCTGCCGATCACCCCGGAGATTGCCCTGCTGTCGCGTAGCGATCGGTTTCTGCACGGCGATCCCGCGGATCGCCTGATCGGCGCCACCGCCCTGCAGCTGGGGGCACCGCTGATCACCGCTGACGCCAAGCTGCGTGCCTTGCCCGACCTCGACACCGTCTGGTGATCGGTGGCACGGGTGCCAGGCCTGAGCTCCGTTGACGCTGGAACAAGGCCTAGGAGCTGCATCAGCATCAGCGGTGGTAGACGAGGCTCATTTGCATGCGTTTCTTGAGGTCGTCGCGCAGGTTCTCGTCGGTGGGGGAAGGAGTCGGGGCATGGGGGGCATTGTCTGGTGACAGTGCTGCCAGAATGACGTTCTGTGGTTGGCCTGCCGGTGCCCAGTCCCGACCCTGAGCTCCAACGGCTGCGGCAGAATGCGAATGCACTGCCGCTTGGCTCACGCATCATCCGTGCCGTGGCCAGTTCCACAGCGATCGAAACGGGACAGCCACTGGCTGAGATCGAGCGGGCACTCACTGATCGACAGCCGCCCCAGGCAACACCTGCCTGAATTGCTCCACCATCGGGGTGATATTCAGCACAGCCCCCGCACGGATCGCCGCAAAATATAAATTTCGCTGTTGATCCCAGACTGAATAGTCGAGTGGAACGAATCCAGCTTGGCACGCCATCACATCACACGGCAGACGCGCGATTCGCCCATTGCCTTCTCGGAACGGATGGATCAGCATGAATTCAACATGTACCTGAGCCAACCCGCTGATCAGCTCATCCACCGATTCGGGATTGAATGGTGTCAGCCTGGCCAGCTGCTCTGATTCAAAAGTCGCGAGCAGATCTGTCAGAACATGGGCACTGGCAAATGAAAATCCCTGCTTACTCAGATTGAACGACCGCACTTTTTCCTGACCACGCATAGACAGAACTCAGCCATTGCTGATGATCGCCTTGTAGAGATCTGATCTCTGATGCCAAGACGGTTGCGCTAGACCAGACCATTCGAGCCTGGCTCACACTCCGCAGCTGAACCAACAACGCTGTAACGGCTCATCGCTTCAGCTCTTTGGCCTGTTGATGTTCATCAGCTCTGCAGGTCGCGCTGCCAAGTTTTCCATTTCGCAGAGCTGCTGATGCTGCGCTAGCGGCTGCAGGTTGTCAGCATCTCCATGAGCATTGGCGGCTGGACTGTGAAAGAGGAGGTTGGGAGTATGGGTGGTAACGGGGGTGGAACTTGTTGGGAAGAGGTCCCAACCATTCCCAGGCCAGCGCCAAAACCAGATCGCGGGGCTCACGGCCGGGCCATGGTCTCGAGATCAGCCCGCCACCACCAGCAGCCCATCCCGCGGGCTGGGGCTGGGGATCAGCGCCAGGCTCAGGTTCTGCTCCGGCACCAGCTGCAGCCGGCACTGGCGCAGCAGCCCCACCGCCATCAGCCGGATCTCCAGGTCCGCCAACGCCTTGCCCAGGCAGACGCGATCACCGCCGCCGAAGGGCAGCAGCGTGAGGCTGTTGTTGGCCTCGAGATGGCGCTGCGGCCGGAAGGTATCCAGATCATCCGCGCCGTTGCCGGCCAGCCGATTGGATGCCGCCAGGGCCACCTGCACCACCTGCCCGGCGGGCACCAGCACGCCAGCCAGCTCCAGTGGCTGGGTGGTGCGCCGGAAGAAGCCGCCCACCGGTGGGTTGAGCCGCATCACCTCCTGCACCACCGCCGTGAGCCGCGGCGTCGGGGCTGCCTCCGCCAGCGGCCAGGCCAGGCCGTTGATCTCCTCCTGCAGCCAGGCCAGCTCCGCCGGGTGCTGCAGCAGCGCCGCCATCAGACAGCTCAGTGAGGAGGCCGTGGTTTCGTAGCCGGCGAACAGCAGCAGCAGCAACTGCTCCACCAGGTCGTCGTCCGTGAGCGGCAGCCCCGCCTCATCGAGGCCGCCGCTGAGCAGATCCAGGCCGCCGGTGGGGCGCTCCTGGGCGCGCTCCAGCACACCGCGCAACCGCTGCAGCAGCCGGCCGCGCGCCTGCAGCGCCCGGGCGAATGGGCTGCCGGGCAGGGCGATCGGCACCGAGAACAGCGCCCGCGTCCAGATCTCGAAGTCGGCGAACAGGGCCTCGATGTCGTCGCCCTCCAGCCCCAGCACCACCGAGGCGATCACCGCGAAGGCGAAGCGGCGCATCCGCTCCACCAGGGCCACCGGTTCCGTTGCCCCGTTCAGATCCGCCGCCAGCTCCTCCACCAGCTGCGTGATCGCAGGCGTGTAACGGCGCAGGGCCGCCGCCGAGAACAGCTGCCCCACCACCCGCCGCCGGGCGCGGTGATCGGCGCCGTTGCGGTTGGCCAGCGAACGGCTCCCCAGCAGCTGGCGCACGCTCTCGGGCCACCAGCCTTCGGTGGCCTCGGGCTGACGCAGCAGATCCGTGATGGCCCGCTCGCCGCGGATGAACACCAGCGGCTGGCCCACCAGCTTGGTGGCGAACACATCGCCGAACTGCTCGAAGCGGGCCCGGGCGAAGTCCGCATCGCGGAAGAAGGCCAGCGCCTCCAGCACACCGCTGATGGCGCCGGTGCTGGGCAGGGGGCGGGCAGACATGGGCATCAGGGAGTGCAGGGGCCGTTGGCGTTCACCACCACCTCATCGCCCAGCTTCACGGCGGAGAGCAGGGTCTTGAGCTCGGGCTCGCTCACATTGATGCAGCCGCCGGTCACCTTCTGGCCGATGCGCTTGTCGTTGTTGCTGCCGTGAATGGCGAAGCTGTACCAGCGGAACTTGCCGTCGTAGGTGTTGAAGGCAAATGGCTGCTTCACACCACCCACCGGCGCCAGGCTCACATAGCCGATGCCGTACTCGCCGGTTTCGCCATCGCCGTCGAAGTCGATCGCGTTCATGTTGGTGAACAGCGTGCGGCGCAGCTCCGCTTCGCTCTTGCCCGAGCTGGCGATCAGCGCTGGATCCATCGCAAAGCGATCGCCGCTGAGGATCGCGTTCACCCGGAACCGGCCCAGCGGCGTGTAGCCCTCCTCGAACCGTTTGCCGGCGCAGGTGACGCCCTTGCGCCCGAAGCCCACCTTGAAGATGGTGCGCTGCTCACCGCGGGGCAGCACCCCAAAGCTCAGTGATGGGTCGCTCGGATCGAGCTCGATCTTGATCGGCCCGGTGGGCTGCGCCGTTGCTCCGCTGGCCTCCTTGCTTGCCTCCCTGCCGGCGCCGCAGCCGCTGAGCGCCAGGCAGAGCCCAACCAGGGCCAGCGTTGAGAGTTGGCGCATCGCCGGTGTGCTGCTGCGGGCCCATGATGCCGCTGCTGCCATGCCCTGCCCGGTGGGGCGGCTCGTCAGCTCAGCTTCAGACCCATGGCCTGGGCGCCGTAGTGACGGGTCATGTCTGACTGCTGATACCAGGCCACCAGCAGCTTCTTGGTGAGCTGGCGCAGTTCATCGATGTCGTTGCAGCCGTCGATCGCCCGGGCCTGGGATTCCATGGCGAAACGGCGTGCCAGTTCAAGCTCAGCCATTGGGAAGCGGGTGCAGACGGGGTGGGGTTCACAAAACGTTACGGGCTTGAACGGGCTGCTGCGGGCGCTCCGGCGGCGGGATCCCGAACCCTGGCCCGAGCGCGGGGACGCCGCGGTGTGCAAGCTGGGGGCTGCGCGTTG
>CAIZNP010000293.1 GCA_903934375.1 uncultured Synechococcaceae cyanobacterium | reverse complement strand
CAGCCCCCCAGCGCCAGGTAGGCGGTGGGGAACAGGAGCAGACCCGACCAGCCGACAAAAACGAAGCGGTCGCGCTTGAGCCAGTCATCGAGGACGTCGAACCATCCCCGCTGCGGCGCGCGCCCTACAGCGATCGTCATGGGTGGGAAATGAGCGGTGCGGAAAACCCGCGTGCTGTGGGTTACCGGGCGATGGTAACAACGTTGATCAGCACCGCGAGGCGGGTTTCTGTGGGCTGACACGGCACGTCACCATTGACTTTCGGCCCTGCCTGCCCCAGTGGTCCGTCGGGAGCCGGATGACAATCCTGCTCTGCCCTGGCGTTCCGTTCTGGGCGTGGGTTCAGCGTTCAGCATCGAGGCTGCAGCGCTGCTCCTGAAGCCTCAGGCTCTGCTCGATGGCAATCTCTGCTTCGGCAGAGGTGGGCCCAGAGCCTGTGGCAGATCGGGATCGTTCCGCCCAGACGCAGCGGCGACCGGCGAGGATGGCTGCTCGATTCGCCCGTTCCATGGCCTCCTCCCAGGCGTCAGCCCCCAGCTCCGTCCCGGCCGCGGCCGGCGTTCTCGAGCAGACTGTGCTTGGCTCGCGCCGTCTGTCCAATGTGCTGATGGCTGCGGTAGTGAGCGCCGGTGGTCTGGGCTTCCTGCTCACCAGCGCCTCCAGCTACCTCGGCCGCGACCTGCTGCCGATCGGCAATCCCGCTGCTCTGGCCTGGGTGCCCCAGGGCCTGGTCATGGGCCTTTACGGCCTGGCGGCCGCTCTGCTGTCCACCTATCTGTGGACTGTGATCGCCCTCGATGTCGGTGCCGGTGCCAATCGCTTCGACAAACAGGCCGGCACCCTCACGGTGACCCGTCGGGGCTTCCGGCAGCAGATCAGCGTCAGCACGCCCCTGCGCGAGATCCAGGCGGTGAAGGTGGAGGTGCGCGATGGCCTTAATCCGCGCCGCCGCCTGGCCCTGCGAGTGCAGGGACGCCGCGACCTGCCGCTGACCCGCGTTGGTGAACCCATGCCCCTGGTGGAGCTGGAGCGCGGTGGTGCCGAGCTGGCCCGTTTTCTGAGCGTTCCCCTGGAGGGTGTCTGACGATGGGCAGGCTCTCCTTGCCGCTGCGCCCCCTGCTGCTGGCCCTGGCGCTCCTGCTCAGCCCCCTGGGTCCGATGGCCTGTGCATCCCAGGGCCCCTCGGCCAACCTGGGCTGTGGCAGTGGCGGCATTCCCTGTCTGAAGGGAACGGCCGTTGTTGAGCTCAAGACCAGCAAGGGTCCGCTCACCATCAGCCTCGACGGTGACGCCGCGCCCCTCACCGCCGGTAACTTCGTGGACCTGGTGCGGCGCGGTGCTTACAACGGGACGCTCTTCCACCGGGTGGTGCGGGACCCGATCCCGTTCGTGGTTCAGGGGGGCGATCCCCAGAGCGTTGATCCCAAGCTGCAGCCTGAGCAGCTCGGCACCGGCGACTTCATCGATCCGTCCAGTGGGCAGCCCCGGTTGATTCCGCTGGAGATTTTCCTGCAGGGCGAAGCGCGCCCCCGTTATGGCCAGGTGGCGGCGGGGCCGGGTCAGTCGTCCAGGCTCAGGTTGCCGCACCAGCGCGGCTCCCTGGCCATGGCCCGTTCGGAGGATCCCAATTCCGCCAGCGCGCAGTTTTACATCGCTCTGCGGGCCCTTCCCGAGCTGGATGGGCGCTATGCAGTTTTCGGTCGCGTGACCTCGGGAATGGAGGTGGTGGACCAGATCCGACTGGGTGATCGCTTGATCAATGCCCGGGTGCTGGAGGGCGGTACCCTCGTTCGGGACCTTCCTTGAGGCAGGCCCTGCTGCAGGGCCTGAGCCAGCCGGTAGGGCCTGAGCCAGCCGGCAGGCGACCTTCCCTCTCCGGGACCTCACCGAGCCTCCGCTCAGGCGGGAACCCGTTTGTCCAGGCTGGTGACCTTGAGATAAGCGGTGTTGACTCCGGAGGCCCGCTCCAGGGAAATCCTGCCGGTGCGGGCGATCTCAAGAATTCCGTAACTCGCCAGGACGTTTTCGATCGCCACCAGCTTGCCGGGATCGCCCACGACCTCGATCGTCAGGGCCTGATCGGCCACGTCGACCACCTTGGCGCGGAACACCTGCACCAGATCAAGGATGGCGGCCCGCTGCTCGGGCGGGGCTGAAACCTTGAGAAGCATCAGTTCCCGCTCCACGGCGGGGATGCGGGTGAGGTCGGTCACCGCCAGCACGTTCACGAGCTTGTTGAGCTGCTTGCTCATCTGCTCAAGGGTGCGGTCGTCGCCCTCCACCACCATCGTGAGTCGCGACACCCCGTGCTGCTCGGCCGGGCCCACGGCCAGGCTCTCAATGTTGAAGCCACGGCGGGCGAACAGGCCTGAAATCCGGCTGAGGGCACCGGATTCGTCTTCCACCAGCACCGACAGGGTGTGCTTCATCGCCGGGGCTGCGCTCGGAGGCCAGAACATCCCCAAATTACGCATCGGCCGGAGCCCCTGGGTCAGAGCTGCGCTGCAGCCAGGTTCGCTGCAGCCTGGTTCGCTGCAGCCAGGTTCGCTGCAGCCAGTGCAGCACCCGCGCGTTGAACAGGCTGGGGTGTTCGTCGTGGGGGCAGTGGCCGAGTTGCGGCAGCAGCTGCAGCTCCAGATCCGGTTTGTGGGCGCTGAGCCGCTGGCTGATCTGCGGCGGTACCAGGCGATCCTCACTCCCCCAGAGCACCAGCAGCGGCTGGTGCATGCGTTCCAGAAGCGGCGCGGCGGTGGCGGCCCGGGGGCGCAAGGCCATGCCGATGCTCATCGCCCGCAGGGCCCTGGCGGCCCGGGGACGCAGGGCGGGGCGGGCCACCAGCCGGCGCAGTTCGGGATCGAGCGGCTGCGGATCGCTGTAGGCGCTGCGCAGCCCCAGATCCAGCAGTGGTGTGCGGGCAATCAGGGGCACCAGCAGCTCCAGGGGCAGCAGCCGGCACACCAGCACCACCCCATGGCGGCGCAGTCGCCGCCGCCAGCGGGCGCGGCGCCGCCGCATCGGCATCAGCAGGGTGGGATCGGGCAGCGGGGCCGCCACCACCGCCTCCACCCACACCGGGAAGAACACGGCGCAGGTGATCGCCACCAGGCTGCCGAGCGAGTTGCCCACCAGCACCGCCGGCCCCTGCACCACCTGCTCGAGGAAGGCCTGCAGCTGCCGGGCCCAGAGCCGATTGTCGAGCGGGCGGTGGCGCTGGTGCCCCGGTTGGCTGGAGGCGCCGAAGCCCACCAGATCGATCGCGTACACGCACCAGCCGGCTGCCGCCAGCTGGCCGGCATTGTGGCGCCAGTGGCCGCTGGCGGCGCCGAAGCCATGGAGCAGCACCAGGGCCGGCAGGCGCCGATCGCCCAGCACCCGCCAGTGGCAGGCATGCCCCTGCCAGTGCCAGGTGCCGTGCTCACCCCAGTGAGCCCCGGCCGGGGCCGGCGCAGACTCGCTGGAGCGGGGCAGGGCGAGGGTGAGCGGCGAAACCGGCTCGGAGGTGGAGGCCAAGGGGGCTGGCGGCTGTGGCGGCGCCAGTGAGGCTGGCGAGCCGGAGTGCTCTCACTATTGCGAAGGCGCGGCGCAGCTGGCGCTGGGGGCGGGCTTCTTCCGGCCCGAGTCGCGGCCATCACGCGATCTGGGGGTGCTGCTGGCGGGGGTGCTCGGCGAGGGCGCGCACGGTCTGAGCGTGCTCGATCTGATGGCGGGCTGCGGCATCCGTTCCCTGCGCTACGGCCTGGAGGCCGGGGCGCAGCTGGTGTGGGCGAACGATGCCGACATCGATCGCCTGCCCTGGCTGCGCCGCAACCTGCTGCCCCTGGCGGAGCGAGGCTGCCGGCTGCAGAGCACGGCGCTGACGGCCCAGAACCTGCTGGCCCGCTGCTTGCTCGCTGAGCGGCGCTTCGGTGTTGTGGATCTCGATGCCTTCGGCTGCCCCAGCGCCCTGGTGGCGCCATCCCTGGAGGCCGTGAGCTTCGGCGGGGTGCTGTATCTGGCCAGCACCGACGGCCGCTCCCCCACCGGCCACGATCGCCGATCTGCCATCCGTTCGCTCGGCGCCGCGGCCCGGGCCCATCCCGCCAGCTGGGAGCTGGCCCTGCGGCTGCAGATCGCCGTGGTGGCCCGTGCTGCCTGGGCCCTCGGCCGCGGCATCCGGCCGCTGTTCAGCTTCAGCGAGGGCCGTACCTTCCGCACCGCCATCCAGCTGCTGCGCCGCCCCGCCACGCGTGAGGAGGAGCAGCTGGGCCTGCTGGCCCATTGCCACGGCTGCGGCGAGCAGTTCAGCCAGAGCCTGCTGACGCTGCGCCAATGGCCGCTGTGTGGTTGCAACGGTGAGTGCCGCTCTGATGGTGCTGGCGACGCGCCGGCGATGCCCCTCTCGATCTCCGGCCCCCTCTGGCTTGGCCCGCTCCAGCACGCCCCCACCCTCGCGGCCATGCAACAGCGGGCGGAGGGGTTGCCGGCGGCCTGGCTGGCCCGCTCCTCGCGGCGACTGCTTCAGGCGTTGCACGATGACCCTGGCCTGCCGGTGCGCTGCTGGCCCATGGCCGAGCTGGCGCGCTGCCTCGCCGATGGACCGCCCGCCACCGAGGCGCTGCTGGAGGCCCTGCGGGCCGAGGGCTACGTGGCTCTGCGCTCGGGGGTGATGGCCGGTCAGTTCCGCTGCAATGCTCCCTGGCCGAGGCTTCTGGAGCTGGCGGCTGCGCTAAATAGGTAGCCGTTTCGACTCTGGGCGATGGCCTCGGAAATTTTCGGCACTGCTGCGCTGTTCTGGATCCTGATCCCCGTGGGCCTGGTGGGCGGTGCGCTGCTGCTCAAGCTCCAGGGCGACGACTGAGGCGACGGCCGGCTGAGGCATCCCTCTAGGCTCTTGCCTCGTTGAGGAAGCCTGATGCAGGTGCTGGTGATCGGGGCTACGGGCACGCTGGGGCGCCAGATCGCTCGGCAGGCCCTTGATGCCGGTCATCAAGTGCGCTGCATGGTGCGATCGCCGCGCAAGGCAGCCTTCCTGCAGGAATGGGGTTGCGAGCTCACCCGTGGCGATCTGCTCGAACCCGACAGCCTCGATTACGCCCTGGAGGGCCAGGAGGCGGTGATCGATGCCGCCACCACCCGTGCCACTGAGGGCGGCAGTGTCTACGAGACCGACTGGACCGGCAAGCTCAATCTGCTCAACGCCTGCGAGCGGGCGGGGGTGAAGCGGTACGTGTTCGTGTCTCTTCTCGGTGCTGAGAAGCATCGCGACGTGCCGCTGATGGACATCAAATACTGCACCGAGCAGGCGCTGATCGCCTCGGACTTCGACTACACGATCCTGCGCTGCGTGGCCTTCATGCAGGGCCTGATCAGCCAGTTCGCTATTCCGGTGCTTGAGAGCCAGACGGTGTGGGTGAGCGGCACGCCGACGCCGATCGCCTACATGAACACCCAGGACATCGCCCGTTTCGCGGTGGCTGCCCTGGTGCGCCCTGAGACCATCCGCCAGGCCCTGCCGGTGGTTGGCCCCAAAGCCTGGCTCACCGGCGAGATCACCCAACTCTGCGAGAAGTATTCCGGCAAGAGCGCGCGGATGTTCCGGGTGATGCCGTTCCTGATCCGGCTGATGCAGTCGATCACCTCGTTCTTCGAGCCGGCGGTGAATGTGGCTGAGCGCCTCGCCTTCGACAAGGTGGTGGGTGGTGGCGCCGCCCTGGCGGCCCCGATGGAGGAGAGCTATGCCGCCTTCGGACTCGATCCGGCCGACACCACGCGCCTGGAGGACTACCTCAGGGAGTACTACGACACGATCCTGCGCCGCCTGCGCGAGATGGAGGCCGACCTCGACAAGGACGCCAAGAAGAAGCTTCCCTTCTGAGCGGTTGCACCGGTGGCCGCACGGGTGGCTCCGCCTGAACCGCCGTCCAGACCAGCAGCTGCGGCTGTGGTTCGGCTGTACTATCGCTTTTGTCGCGTCACCCATTCGGTCCATGTCCATTGCCCAGGTCAAGAATCTGCAGCGCCGGCTGGGCAACCTGGAGCAGGAGGCCGTGGAGGAGCTCAACCGCGCCTGTGGCCATGAGCTCTGGCAGAGCCTGGGTTTTGATGCGCTCGACAGCCTTGAGGATTCCGATCGCCGCGCCCGCGCGAACTACTACTACGGCCAGCTGCAGGTGGTGCGTGAACTGAAGGATGTGCTCGCCTGAGGGTGTGCCTCAGGGCGGCTCTGATGTCGCGCCGTGTGGAGCTGCTCCTGCGGCTCTGTGGGCCTGCTCGTCCAAACCCCCTTATCCGCCGCCGCCGCCGCGCCCGGACTTTCCGCCGCCGGCCCGGCCGCCTCGGCCTGGCGAATGAGAGCGGCGCAGCAGGGTTGTCAGGCGTTGCTCCTCATCGCTGCTCGCCGGGCGCCACTGGCCCGGGGCCAGATTGCTGAGGTCCAGGCAGGAGCCTCCGTCCATCAGGTCGATCGCCACCCGCAGCAATCGCAGTGTGGGCAGCCCCACGGCGGCGGTCATGCGCCGGACCTGGCGGTTGCGCCCTTCACGCAGCTCCAGTTGCAGCCAGCTGGTGGGGATGCTGGCCCGCTGGCGGATGGGGGGATCGCGTTCCGGCAGTCCGGGATCGGCCAGGGTCTCGGCCCGTGCTGGCAGGGTGCGTTGCCCCTGGATGATCAGGCCGTTCTCAAGAGCATCAAGCGCGGCCTGGTCGGGCTGGCCCTCAACCTGCACCCAGTAGCGACGCCAATGGCCCCAGGCCGGATCAGTGAGCCGCTGCTGCAGGCGCCCGTTGTTGGTCAGTAGGAGCAGCCCTTCGCTGTCGGCATCGAGACGACCGGCGGCGTAGACGTTGGGAACGGGGATGTGGTCGGCAAGGCAGCCCCAGCGGCTGCCCGCCTCGGGGGTGAACTGGCTCAGCACCCCGTAGGGCTTGTGGAACAGCAGGATGGTCAGCGCCGGCCGCAGGGAGCTTCCCTCAGGATGCCTGGCGAGCGCGCCAGAGGTTCACCACGCCGATGGAGATCATCAGCAGGCCCAGGTCCATGGAAACAGGAGGCAGGGTCATCGGCTGGCCGGTCGGCTGCGGTGGTGGATCGCGACCCTAGCGAGCTGCGCGGTGGAACACGCCAACTAAGCTGTTTTGAGCAGTTCGGCTTTTCCCTGTCAGCAGCGCATGATTGAGACCTCCGGCGTCATCGAGAAGGAGCAGGGCAACGGGTTCTACCTGGTCACCCTCGAGCAGCCCGCAGGCCACCAATGCCTCTGCCGGGCTGCCGGCAAGCTCACAAAGTTCCGCATCAAGCTGCTGGCGGGCGACAAGGTGCTGGTGGAGATCAGCCCGTACGACCTCACACGTGGTCGCATCACCTACCGCGAGCGCAATGCCGGAGCCACCGGCCCCCGTCCCGGCGGCAATCGCCCGGGTGGCCCGCGCCGGCGCTGAAGCCTGGCTGGCTTGGCTTTGTCTGGCTTCGCTTGGTCTGGCTTGGCTTTGTCTGGGGGACTTCACCTGCCTGGCCGGCTTGGCCTAGTGGCTGGATCCTGCTGACTCGGGATGCCTGAGCCGTTCACCTGGCTTTTCTTGAGGCTGTCGCCCTCTCCGCGCTTGCGGCAGGCGCCTGCTGTTGTGTGCTGTCTCCTGCTGTTGTGGGCTGTCTCCTGAAATGACTCGCCATGGCGAGCCATTTCAGGACACTTGCTCAGTCGTTTCAGTTCGGGTGGTTCTACTCAGGCGGTTCGGTTCAGGAGAGCCAGTTCAGGAGAGCCAGTTCAGGCCACAGGGGCACCGAGCAGGGCTTCGATGGCGGCGCGGAACTCGCTGCGCTGCTTCACGCCCCGAAACTGCTGCTGCAGCTCCTTGCGGAAGAACAGCTGCACGGTGGGGGTGCCGGTGACGCCGGCCTGGTGGGCGATCTCGGTTTCGGCTTCGATGTCGATCTCGATGCCCAGGGCACGGCCGCCCAGCTCTTCGAGAACGCGCTTGAGCTGAGGCTTGAGCACGTGACAGGGCCCGCAGGTGGGTGAGGTGTAAACCACCAGCAGGGGCTTGTCGCTGTCGTGATACAGCTTGCGCAGGGCATAGCTGCCCTTCTGCCAGAGGGCGTTGGGGTCAAAGTTGGCCTCATCGCTCACGGCGGTGCGTTTCACCTCGCCCACCTCGGCCGGATCCACCGGGTCGTGGCTGACGGTGACCGCAAGATCGTGGTGGGTGAGCCAGCGCTCCGCCGCCAGAGCCGCCTGGCAGCCGCTGCCGGCGGCGGTGATGCCCTGGCGCCATTCGGCATCGGCCACGTCGCCGGCGGCGAACACACCCTCGAGGCTTGTTTCGGGGCGGCCGGGGCGGGTCACCAGATAGCCGTGGCTGTCCACCTCCAGCTGATCACGCACCAGCCGGGTGTTGGGGGTGTGGCCGATGGCATAGAAGAGGCCGCGCACCGCCAGCTGCTCGCCGGCGCCTCCGGCGGGATCCACCAGCTCGATCGCCTCCAGCCAGTCGTTGCCGCTGCAGTCGCGGATCTGACGGTTCCAGTGCACGGTGATGTCGGGGTTGGCCAGCACCCGATCGGCCATCGCCTTGCTGGCGCGCAGCTTGTCGGTGCGCACGATCAGGTGCACGCGGCTGCCGTATTTGGTGAGGTAGACGGCCTCTTCGCAGGCGGAGTCGCCGCCGCCCACCACCGCCAGCTCCTCGTTGCGGAACTGGGGCGTGGCGCCGTCGCAGATCGCGCAGGCGCTGATGCCCGCATTCCAGAAGCGTTGTTCGCTGGGCAGGCCCAGGCGGTTGGCGCTGGCACCGGTGGCCAGGATCACGGACTGGGCCTCGAGCGACTGGCCATCGGCCTGGATGCGGAACGGCCGCTGGGCGAGATCGATCGCCTCGGCATCGGCCTCCACCAGGCGGGTGCCCCAGCGCACGGCCTGGGCCTTGAGCCGGTCCATCAGGTCCGGGCCGAGGATGCCATCCGGGAAGCCGGGGAAATTCTCCACGTGGGTGGTGGTCATCAGCTGACCACCGGGGATGCCGCCGTCCTGAAAGCCCGTGATCAGCAGCGGGCGCAGGTTGGCGCGGGCGGCATAGATCGCAGCGGTGTAGCCGGCTGGGCCGGAGCCGACGATCACCAGATTTTCAACCCCTTGCCCGATCCCGTTGCCTGCACCTGTCTGCCCGGCCTCCATGGCTTATGCGAAGTCACTTCGGGTTGAGTGTAGGCAGGCTCGCTGGTGTGGTGAGGTGCTGGACGCCCGGGAGGGGTGTTTCGGGTGCTGGCTGAATGGGTCGCAACGATGGGGATGCGTCGAATGGACCGAATCGATAGAGGGAGCGTTCCGATTCTTTGGATTTGCTTTAGATTTCCAGTAGTCCGTCTGGTTCGTTTGAGCTGTCGCTTTCGTTGCCGGGTCTGAGCAGCCCCATGCAGTCCGGAACCATCAGAACGCTCTCGGCCATCAGCTCCGGATGCTCGTCAATACAGAGGATCCATTCCCGGAACTCCTCCGTCAGTGCGTAGCTGTCTTCATAGCGCTCGCGGTCATCCAGGCTGGCGATCCGGGCAGCTGACCAGTTGATGGCAACGGTGAGACGTCGCTGGATGGAACCGTGCATGGAGCCTGCCCCGTTGGAACCACGCTGATCGGCCCTCGGACCGGCAACGCGGTTGGTTTGCAGAACGTCGCACTTTTTGCTGCGCGGGAATGTAATTACCGCTGCACTCGGAAGTGTGGCAGCTGCGGACCGCGCAGGCGGATCACCGCCCCGGCGCCGTCCTCCATGGCCTGCAGCGGCAGAGTGCCGCCCCGGCCGCCGGCTGCGGCAGCCTCATCCGGCGCCATCTCCTGGCTGCTGCGCAGCACGTAGGGCTCACTCAGCGACCAGGTGCGCGCCGACTGCATCAGCAGCGGATCCGCCGGGGCAAACACATAGGAGGGGTGTCGCGGCACACCCTCCAGGCCGGCCCGTTCGCCATCGACCCGCACCGCCCGGGTGATCCCCTGCACGAAGCGGGTTCGGGTCACCACGGTGGTGAGGTAAGCCACCACCCGCAGCCGCGGCGCATCGAAGCCCTCGGCACACATGTCGATGCTCACCAGCCAATCGGCCTCGCCGGCCTTGAAGGCCTGCATCCGGGCGGGGGCCTCGGGGTCCTGGGAGTGCACCAGCAGCACCCGATCGCCCTGCTCCTCCAGCAGCCCGCAGACGCGGCGGGCATGGGCGATGTTGCGGGCGATCACCAGGCCGCCGGCGCCGCTGTGCTGGTGGCGCACCCCTTCAAGCCGGCGGCGGGCGCTGAGCAGCAAGCGCAGGGCGATGCTGCTGCTGTCGCCCAGCTGGATGGCCCGCCGCAGGTTGCGGGCCCGCCAGCTCTCGCGCTGCTCCTGCGAGAGGGGTGAACGCTCCACCTCCCCCACCGGCACCGTCTCGCCATCCACCAGCTCGGCCTGGCGACCGTGGTCCACCCAGCCATCCTGAAAGCGGAACTCCAGCGGCCGCACATCGCCGGCCAGGATCAGCTGGCGCGGCTCGACGCTCAGGTCGGGCACGATCTGCTCCACCCAGCTGTCGCCTTCGCGCACGCGCTGGCGGCGGGCGGAGCAGAACGCCAGGTTGTCGGCCCGGAACGGGGTGCCGGTGAGGCCGAGGCGCAGGCGGGCGCCGGCGCTCAGCCGGCTGAAGGCTTGCCCCCAGGCGCTGGCCTCCGGCTCCTCCGGATCGAGCCCGAGGTGGTGCACCTCATCGGCGATCGCCAGCCAGGGACCCCAGCCGGCGGCCTGCAGCTGGCCCTCCAGGGCCTCGCGGTTGCGGGCGGCGGCCTGATAGGTGATCAGCAGGCCATGCAGGCCGGCCGGACTTGCGTTCGCGGCCAGCGCGCTGTTGGGCAACGCCTGTAGATCCAGATCGGGCTGCCATTCCTGCAGCGGTAGTCCCAGCCGCCTGGCGGCCGCCAGCCACTGCTCGGCGATCGAGCTGCGGTGGCAGAACACCAGGAAGCCGCTGAGCTGCCCCTCCCGATGCAGGCGCTCGAAGCTCAGCAGAGCGCCGAGGGTCTTGCCGGCGCCCGGGCCGGCGTTGATCAGCACGTCGGCCGTGCCCGGCTGGCTCTGCTCGAGGCGGCGGCGCAGCAGGTTGAGCAGCTGGCTCTGCCACTGGCGTGGCCGCACCGCGTGTGCGCAGCTGGAGGTGCCGCCGGCGGCCGGTGCTCCCGGGCTGCGGCGGAGGCCCAGATCGAATGAGGGAGAGGGCATGGCGCCATTGTGCGGCTGCCGCTCGGGGTGCGCCCGGCAAAAATTGAGTACTTCCACCTATTCGCATCGTCGCTGGCGCCCTTAACTTCCGGCCATCACCCCGCTCCCGGGTCCTGCCCCGCCAGCCCATGGATGAGCGTTCCGCCTACGCCCTCACGCCCGATGATCTGCGCCGCCGCTTCGAGCGGTCGTTCGATCTGGAGTGCGACATCGACCCGATGATCCTGCGCGCCCGGCTGCTGCGGCAGCGGGGTTCGCTGCCGCAGGCGCACTGCCTGGAGCAGGAGCTGCTGCCCTTGTTCTGAGCCCTTGTTCTGAACCCGCAGTTCTAACCTCAGCCCAGGGCCTCGGCATGGTTCAGCAGCAGGTGCTGCACCGTGGGCTGCCGTGATGGTTATGGCACACGCCACCGGGATAGTGACCCCCGCGCTGGTCAGGCCCGGTAGGGCTGGCAAGCGCTCGCCCGGCGCCGACTTTGTGGCGATGTGCCCACACGCTCTGGAAAAGCGTTGCCGGGATCACGCCGGCGTCAGAACACTGGGATTTATTGGCTGGCCGTTGGCTGGCTGGAGGTTGCCTTGACCCGAGTGCTGGTGCCCCGCGAGCGCAGAGCCGGGGAACACCGGGTGGCTGCCACCCCGGAAACCGTGAAGCGACTCATCGGTCGCGGCTGTGAGCTGTGGGTGGAGAGCGGCGCCGGTGTGGCCGCCGGCTTCGCCGACGCCGACTATCAGACCGCGGGCGCGCAACTGTTGGATGGCGACTCCGCTGAGGCGCCGGCGCGCTGGGCAGCCGCCGATGTGGTGCTGAGCGTGCAGGGGGCCGCCCTGGCGGAGCTGGAGCCTGGCCTGGAGCGGCTGCGGCCCGGCGCCCTGCTGATCGGTCTGCTGGAGCCCCACGGCAATACGGCGCTGGAGGCGACCCTGCAGCAGCAGAAGCTCTCGGCCCTGGCCCTGGAGTTGCTGCCACGCATCAGCCGCGCCCAGTCGATGGATGTGCTGTCGTCGCAGGCCAACGTGGCCGGCTACAAGGCCGTGCTGCTGGCGGCGGCGGCCCTGGATCGCTATGTGCCGATGCTGATGACGGCCGCCGGCACGATCCAGCCGGCCCGCGCCCTGATCCTCGGGGCTGGCGTGGCCGGCCTGCAGGCCCTGGCCACAGCCCGGCGCTTGGGGGCGGTGGTGATGGTGAGCGATGTGCGCCCCGCCGCCAAGGAGCAGGTGGAATCCCTGGGCGGCCGCTTCCTCGAGCCGCCGCAGCTGGAGCAGACCCCCGCCGAGGTGGGCGGTTACGCCCAGCAGGCCACGGAGGCCTTTCTGGCGGCGCAGCGCCAGCAGCTGGCCGACCAACTGGCCCAGGCCGACATGGTGATCTGCACCGCCCAGGTGCCGGGCCGCGCCGCCCCGCGCCTGATCGACGACGCCATGCTCGCCGGCATGCGCCCCGGCGCAGTGGTGGTGGACCTGGCGGTGGCCCAGGGTGGCAACTGCGAAGGCAGCCGCCCTGGTGAAACGGTGTGGCGCCACGGCGTGCAGCTGATCGGCGCCGACGGCCTGCCCAGCAGCGTGGCCCACCACGCCAGCGCCCTGTATGCCCGCAATCTCGCGGCCCTGCTGGAGCACCTGCTCAGCGGCAGCCCCGAGGGCGGGCCCGTCACCCTTGATCTGGAGGATCCGATTGTGAGCGGTTGTCTGTTCAGCCATGCGGAGGGGGCTGCGGCCTCCACCGCAGGCACCACTGAGGCCTCCGGCGGTGCCACTGCCGGATCGACCCCTGAGCGTGAGCCCGTGGGAGGTGCGGCATGAGCAGCCTCTCTCAGGCCCTCTGGGTGCTGCTGCTCGGCAGCCTGCTTGGGCTCGAACTGATCGGCAAGGTTCCCCCCACCCTGCACACGCCGCTGATGAGCGGCGCCAACGCCATCAGCGGCATCACCGTGCTGGCCTCGCTGACGCTGATCGCCCAGGCCGATGGCAATGGTGCCCTGCTGCTGCTGGGTGGGTTGTCGCTCGGTTTCGCCCTGTTCAACGTGATCGGCGGCTTTCTGGTCACCGATCGGATGCTCGCCATGTTCAGCGGCCGCAAGACGAAGGGCGCGAACTGAGCAGCCGCCTCCTCGCTTCATTCCTGCCTCCTCGCTTCATTCCTGCCTCCTCGCTCCATTCCTGCCTGCTCGCGCCATTCCCGCTTCCTCCGCTCACCTCCCCATACGCCGAGCTCGCCAGCGCGCGCTCGTTCTCCCCACCATGGACTTCGCCTCCTACGCCATCGATCTGGTGGCTGTGCTGCTGCTGGCCCTGGGCATGAAGGGCCTGGCCAAGGTGCGCACGGCCCGCAGCGCCAACGGCCTGGCCGCCCTGGCCATGGGCCTGGCGGTGGTGGGGCTGCTGCTGCAGCTCCAGCCCGGACCCACCGCCTGGCTGTGGATCGCCGCCGGCACGGCCGCCGGTGGCATCGCCGGCCTGATCACCGCCCAGCGGGTGCCGATGACGGCCATGCCGGAAACGGTGGCCCTGTTCAATGGCTGCGGCGGTATGGCTTCGCTGCTGGTGGCCCTTGGGGTGTCCCTGTTCCAGCACGAGCAGGCCGATCTGGTGGCTCGCATCTCGATCGTGATCTCGGTGTTCGTGGGCGCGATCACCTTCAGCGGTTCGATCGTGGCCATGGCCAAGCTGCAGGGTTGGCTCGACACGCCCGACTGGACCCAGAGCTCCCTGCGCCACGGCCTCAACATCAGCCTGGCGGTGGCCTGCCTGGCAGCCGGCCTGGCCCTGCCGGGCGATCCGGCCGGCTGGCCCCTGTGGGGCCTGGTGCTGGCCAGCACCCTGCTGGGCATCGGCGTGACCCTGCCGATCGGCGGCGCCGACATGCCGGTGGTGATCTCGCTGCTCAACTCCTATTCCGGTGTGGCGGCGGCCGCCGCCGGCTTCGTGGTGGGCAGCCAGCTGCTGATCGTGGCGGGCGCCATGGTGGGTGCCGCCGGCCTGATCCTCACCCAGGTGATGTGCACGGCGATGAACCGCTCGCTGGTGAGCGTGCTGTTCGGCGGTGCCCTGGGCGCCAAGGCCGGTGGTTCGGTGGGCGGCGGCGGTGATGAGGCCGGCTACACCCGCATCGTGAGCTGCAGCCCTGAGGAGTGCGCCATGGCGCTGGAGAGCGCCGAGCGGGTGGTGTTCGTGCCGGGCTACGGCCTGGCGGTGGCTCAGGCCCAGCACGCCCTGCGCGAGCTGTCCAAGCTGCTGGAGGCCAACGGAGCCGAGGTGACCTACGCCATCCACCCGGTGGCTGGCCGCATGCCCGGCCACATGAACGTGCTGCTGGCGGAGGCGGATGTGCCTTACGAGCAGCTGGTGGAAATGGACACGATCAACCCCGAGTTCCCACGCACCGATGTGGTGATCGTGCTGGGCGCCAATGATGTGGTGAATCCCGATGCCAAGACCGACCCCAGCAGCCCGCTCTATGGCATGCCCGTGCTGGAGGTGGACCAGGCCCGCCAGGTGTTCGTGGTGAAGCGCAGCCTGGGCGCCGGCTATGCCGGCATCGCCAACGCCCTGTTTGAACTGCCGCAGACGGCGATGGTGTTCGGCGATGCCAAGGCCGTGCTGCAGCAGCTCTGCACGGAACTGCGCAGCCAGGGCGTCGGCACCAAGACGGCGGTGGCCGCCTGATCAGCGGGCCTGCTGGAGGGACGGCTGGAGCGACGCATTGCTGCTCGGGTTGTTGGTCGGGTTGTTGGTCGGGTTGTTGAATCGCACCCGACCGCTCCGCCAGCTTCGTGCTCCTCGACCTGCCCACCACCCTGGGGATGCAGCCCTTTCAGCCGCGGGCGCCCTGGCTGACCAGCGATCTGCAGACCCTGCGCGACAGCCTGCGGCCGGTGGTGCTTCCGCCTGACACAGGCTCACCGCTGCTGATCCCCGTGGGCGGATCCGATCAGTTGCTGGCGTTGCTGGATTTACCGCTGCCTGCGCCTGACCCGGGGGTTGGCGCCGTTGCTCAACCGTGCCAATCCGTTCCTCTGGGGCTGGTGCTGCTGCTGCACGGTCTCGGGGGCTCCAGCGAACGGGAGGGCCTCCGCCGGATGGGGCTGACCCTGCAGCACGCCGGCTTCGCGGTGCTGCGGCTGAACATGCGCGGCGCGGGCCCGGGCCGCAACCTCGCCCGCGGCACCTACGCCGCTCGCTGCAACAGCGATGTGCTGCCGGCCATCGCCAGGGCACGGCAGCTGGCGGCGGAGCTTGGTGCAGGGCCGGGCATCGGCATCGGGCTTGGCGCCACCGGCCGGTCGGGGCCGCTGCCGCTGCTGGGGATGGGCATCTCGCTGGGTGGCACCAAGCTGCTCAATGCACTGCTGGCGGATGCCGATGAGCGGCGGGCCGCCGGCCTGGCGCTTCAGGGGCCACTGCTTGACGGCCTGGTGTGCATCAGCAGTCCGCTGGATCTGGAGGCCTGCTCCGACCAGATCGACCGGCCTCGCAACCACGTGTACCGCAGTTGGCTGCTGCGGCGCCTTTTGCAGCAGACCCTGGCCGATCCCTTCGGCGTCAGCCCCGCCGAGCGCGCCGCCCTGGAGGGCCGCGGCCCCCGGGGCCGCCTGTGCAGCATCCGCGACTTCGATGCCGCGATCACAGCTCCGCGCTGGGGTTATGCCCACGTGGAGGCGTACTACCGCCAGTCGAGTCCGATGCATGGGCTGCTGGCTGAGCTGCAGCGCTTACCAACCCAGAACTCCGAGCCGGAGCGTGATCCAACGGCCGGCGGTCTCGACCAGCCCACACCGCTGCCACCGACCCTGATCGTGCATGCTGCCGACGATCCCTGGGTGCCGGTGGCGGCGAGCGAGCAGTTGGCGCGGCTGGTTCAGTCGGCCGACGCGGACGGAATGCCTGCGAAGCCTCAGCCCCTGCAGGTGCTGATCACGGCGCAGGGCGGGCACAACGGCTTCCATGCCCGCTGCGACCACCATCCGGCTGTGCCCGGCAACTGGGGCGATCGGCTGACGGCGTGCTGGCTGCGGCGGTTGGTGGGGGTGGCGCCAGAAGAGGTCGCGCCTCAGCGGAGTGGTGTGTGATCGGAGTGTCGGGAATGGCTCGCCATGGCGAGTCATTTCTGGAGACTGCTGAGGGAGCTCAGGGCAGTGAGGGAGCTCAGGGCAGTGAGGGAGCCCAGGGCAGTGAGGGAGCCCAGGGCGATCAGGGAGCTGGGGGGGCGTGCGCGCTGAGGGCGTACTGGCGCACCAGCCACTCCTGCACCGGCCGGCCGGCGAGCACGTGGTTGCGCAGGATGGTTTCGATCCGCTCGGGCGTGACGCCGCCGTACACGCAGCCCTCCGGCCAGATCAGCAGCACCGGGCCCTCGGCGCAGATGCGCAGGCAGTCGGCTTTGTTGCGCAGCACGATCCCCTCGGGCCGCTGCGGATCCTCCAGGCCCCACTCGCGCACCAGGCGCTTGAGGGTGTTCCAGCTGGCGGCGCCAACGGCGGGATCGGGGCAGCAGAGTGCCTTGCTGGGGGTGGCGCAGAGCAGCAGATGATGGGTGACCCGCGGTGTTGCGGTGTCTGGATTCGGCATGGCGCTGGTGTGGACTGGCTCGGATAGCGGTGGAGTCATGCCGGCAGCGCAGCCGGGGCCTTGGCGCTTAGACGGGCTGCAGCTTCACGCACCGCCTGACGGGCCCAGGCGTCGACGGCCAGCACGTCGGACAGGGAGGGGTTGGGCGTGAGGTCGGCCTTGTGGCGTTCGCACACCACGTCGATCAAACGCGGGATATCGAGGAAATGCACCTGCTCCTCGAGGAAGAGGGCCACGGCCTGCTCATTGGCGGCGTTCATGGCGGCGGGCATGGTGCCGCCGGCGCGGCCAGCGGCGTAGGCCAGCTCCATGCACGGGTAGCGGGCCGGGTCGGGCTTGCGGAAGGTGAGGGAGCCCACCGCGGTGAGATCGAGGCGGCGCCAGGGGGTGTCGAGGCGCTCGGGCCAGCTGAGGCAGTAGAGGATCGGCAGCTTCATGTCGGGCCAGCCGAGCTGGGCCAGCACGGAGGAATCGGCCAGCTCCACCATTGAGTGGATGATCGATTGCGGGTGGATCACGATCTCGATGTGGTCGTAATCGAGGCCGAACAGGTAGTGGGCTTCGATCACCTCGAGGCCCTTGTTCATCAGGCTTGCCGAATCCACCGTGATCTTGCGGCCCATGCTCCAGTTGGGGTGGCTGGTGGCATCGGCCACGGTGGCCTTGTGCAGATCGGCGGGGTTCCAGTCGCGGAAGGCGCCGCCGCTGGCGGTGAGCTGGATGCGGCGCAGGCCCGGGGTGGGCCGGCCGGTGGAGAGGCGCGCCGTTTCGGCGTAGGGCGTGCCCTGCAGGCACTGGAAGATGGCGGAGTGCTCGGAATCGGCCGGCAGCAGGCGTGAGCCGCTCTTCTCCAGTTCCGGCAGCACCACCGGGCCGGCGGCGATCAGGGTTTCCTTGTTGGCCAGGGCCAGATCCTTGCCGGCGCGGATGGCGGCCAGGGTGGGCAGCAGGCCGGCGCAGCCAACGATGCCCGTGACCACCAGATCGGCGCTGGGCCAGGCAGCGGCAGATTCCAGCCCCTCGTTGCCACCTATGAGCTCCGGCAGACGCGCCGGGCGTGCGCTGGGCTCGAGGGCACTGAGGCGCTCGCGCAGCTCGGGAATTCGTTCGGCATCGGCCAGGGCCACGGCTTCGGGGGCGTGGCGGCAGATCTGGCTGATCAGCAGATCGAGGTTGTTTCCGGCGGTGAGGGCCACCACCCGGAAGCGATCGGGGAACTCCTCGGCCAGCTCGAGGGTCTGGGTGCCGATCGACCCGGTGGATCCCAGCACGCTGAGGGCTTTCACGGGCGGATCGGCGAAGGTGGCGGCCAGTCTCCCATCGGCGGGCGCTGTGACCGCCGCAGACGGGTGGGCCAGAGCAGCGGCTGGTGCGCCTGCAGGCCGGCAAGGCTGGCGGCCCGGCGCAGCACGGGATCAGGACTGATCAGGCGACTGCAGCCGCTCGCCAGGGCCGTGGCCAGGTGCTGCAGCACAAGCGGGTGCCGAGGGGGAGGCGCCTCGGTCCGCTCCGCGGCGCCATCCCGCAGGTCGGCAGCACAGTCGCGCAGTTCAGCATCGCTGAGTTGATACAGGCTGAGGCCGCCGCCGTGGAGCAGCTGCTGGAGCACGAGCTGGCAGGCCTTCGCCTTCACTGGATCCAGCCCCTTCAGGCTCAGGGCCGCACTGGCTTCCAGCAGCGTCAGCGCACTGGTGACCAGCACACGCTGCTCGACACCGAACCAGCGGAGGTGGGCGTCGCTGCCGGGCTCGCGGCAGATCAGGGGCAGTAGCAGGCCGGTGTCCACGTAGGTGGGGCAGGGCTCCCAGCTGCCGTCACCCAGGCAGGGATCGAGTTCTGTGGTGGTGGTTATGGCTGCGGCACCGGCACCGGCACCGGCACCGGCAGCGGGCATCTGGCGCAGCAGGGGCCAGGTGGGTTCCGTGCAGGCCCAGTGCTGCAGCCGCTGCTGCTGATCCCAGCTGAACCGCAGCCGGTCGAAATCGGCCACGGCCCGCAGGCGCAGACTGCCGTCGCTGTCCAGCTCGACGCTGAGTGGCATGTCTTCGCTGAAGCCTGCCTCGCGCAGCAGCCGTGCCGGCAGACGCACCGCCAGCGAATGGCTCCAGCGCCGCAGCAGAACCCGATGGTGGCGCCGGCGTGGGGTGTAGGGCACGGGACGACTGCGGAGGTGGGCTTTGGGGAGTGTTCCCCGTTGTCAGGGGTGGCGCTGGGCGCTGCCAGCGACCCGGGCCGGCTGTTGTTTCGCGGCTGGCTGATTCGCAGCTGTTGTTTCGCGGCTGGCTGTTTTGCAGCTGGTGGTGGCGGTGTGAAGGGGGCTGAGAGGGTGCTGAGAGGGAGGTTGGAGGGGCTGTGAGGGGGGTTGGAGGGAGGTTGGAGGGGGCTGAGAGGGAGGTTGGAGGGGCTGTG
>CAIZNP010000292.1 GCA_903934375.1 uncultured Synechococcaceae cyanobacterium | reverse complement strand
CGAACGGCCCCAGTTCCTCGGCGATCACCTCCACCTCCAGCGGGAAATGGCCGCGCAGGGTCGAATCGCCACGGCTGACGATCAACCAGCGATCGATCCAGCTCGCCGCCAGAGCCTCCTCCAGAGCAGGGCGCAGAGCACGGCAGATCTCGCGCACCCGATCCGCCGCCGCCGCCGCATCCAGGGCACGGGTGTTGGCCAGCAGAAACAGAAGCGGCGAGGGATGGCGTAACCCCGCCGCCAGGCTGGCCGCATCCCAGCGCAGCAGCAGCGGCGTGCTGTGCACGGTCTGGGATCCGGTGGGATCGTCGTCGAGCACGACGACCTTGAGCCGCTCTGCCATGGCACCATCGTGCCGTGATCTGTCCTGAGCCCAGCGAGCTGCAGGAGCTGGTGCGGCAACTGCACCGGCAGGCCTCCCCCTGGCTGCCGGCGGGGCAGGCCAGCCGCCTGCACTGGGGGCCGCCGGTGCAGCCGGCTCCAGGCGAGCAGCAACCGCTGGTGGTGAGCACGCGTCGGCTCGATCGTGTGATGGAGCACTGCATCGGCGATTTCACCGTGACGGTGCAGGCCGGCATGCCCCTAGCCCAGCTGCAGGCCGAACTCTCACGCCAGAACCAATGGCTGGCGATCGACGCGCCCTGGGGAAGCAACCCGGCGGATGTGACGGGCGGCAACCAGGGCAGCATCGGCGGCCTCGTGGCCCGCGGCCTGGCCGGTGGCCTGCGCCAGCGCTACCTGGGGGTACGCGATCAGCTGATCGGCATCGGTCTGCTGCGGGCCGATGGCACCGCCGCCCGGGCAGGCGGCAAGGTGGTGAAGAACGTGGCCGGTTACGACCTGATGCGCCTGTTCACGGGCAGCTGGGGCAGCCTCGGCCTGATCACCGAGCTCACCCTGCGCACCTTCCCGCGCCCCCCCCAGCGCCGCGGTCTGCTGCTGCAGGGCGACCTATCGGCCCTGGAGAGCCTGCGGCGCCAGGCTCTGGCGGCGGCACTGCTGCCCCAGCGGCTGGACTGGTGGAGCCCGGCCCTGGCGGGCGAACAATCCGGCGAGCAGCCGGCCCTACTGCTGAGCCTGGTGAGTGTGAGCGCCGAGGCGATCGGCGCACAACTGACCCAGCACCGCCGGGCTGCTGAGAGCGCCGGCCTGCGGGCAGAACTGCTCGATCCGGAGCAGCTGCAGGTCCTCGAAAGCGCGGGGCGTGGTGGCGCCGGCAGCCCTGGGCCGGCGGGACAGTGGCTGCTGCAGTTGGGGGTGCTGCCGGCCCGGGGGACCGAGCTGCTGGCGGATCCGGCGCTGCACGGCCTGCGCCTCAGCCTGGCGGCCGGTGCGGGCCAGGGGATCGCCTGGGGTGCAGCCAAGGAGATCCCGAGCTATCGGGTGGAGCGGCTACGGCACCGCTGTGAGGCCCTTGGCGGCTTCCTGACGGTGCTGCAGCAACCGCAGGGCTCGGGCCTGGTCGCCTGGGGAGATTCCCCCGCCAGGGCTCTGATCGAGGCGATCAAACGGGAATTCGACCCGCTGCAGCAGCTCGCCCGCGGCCGGCTTCCCGGTGTGGCCCCTCAGCCAGGCACGAGGGTGTAGCGGCAGTTGAGCTCCAGCTGCTCACCTGGGGCGAGCTCAAGGCCCAGCTCGCCGCGGCGGGCTGTCCAGGGCTCCAGGCAGACCATCGGCCGCGGCGGATCGGTCCAGATCACGGTGTGATCGAAGGGGGACTCAGCCTGCAGCTCGATGGCGGCCGCAGCGGCCGAACCATCCGGACTGCTGAGGCCGGTGAGCAACCGGGGTGCAAAGGGCACAGAGGCTGCCGGGGAGGAGGCGCCGGGGTACGGGCGCTCCACCCGCAGATCCACTCCCTGTGGCAGCCGCGCCAGCTGAGCAGCGGTATCCGCCGGGCCGGCCGTGAGGTGATCGAAGCAGCGGGCGGGCAGCCCCTCGAGCGCGGCGCCCCCCAGATCAGCCACAGCGACATAGGGGTGCAGACCCAGGGCAAAGGGCAT
>CAIZNP010000291.1 GCA_903934375.1 uncultured Synechococcaceae cyanobacterium | reverse complement strand
CCGCTCGAAGATATCGCGCACTTCAGGCGTGAACGCCTGGATATAGCTGCGCAAATTCTCACCGATGTTGTCCTGGTCGCCCATCAGCTTTTTCATGCTCATGGCGGAGGTGTTGCAGAAGTTCTGCCCCGCCACCCGCAGCAGGAACGGCTCTGGATCCAATCCCTGGCCCTCGCGCAGCTTCTTCTCCGCCAGCACCGCCTCTTTCGTGGGCTCCAGCACGCAGTCGAGACGGCGCAGCACCGTGAACGGCAGGATCACCTTGCCGTAGTCGCTCTGCTTGTAGTCGCCCCGCAGCAGGTCGGCGACAGACCAGATGAAGGCGGAGAGGTTTTGTTTGCCGCTGGGTTGCTGGGCGGGGGCGGTGGAGCTGATCGTCACGGGTGGAGGGAGCTGGCTTGCACTGCGACGTGAGGAGGCTTCAGGCGGCGCCCCTGGGCCCGCCAAGGCCACCGAGCCGCCACGGCCGCGGCCTGGTGTGACCTGGCCGCTGGCGATCAAGGTGGCTCGGACGCTCTCATAGGTCGCCTCGCTCCAGCCCAGCAGCTCCCGCATCCTGCCGTTACCGGCCGAGCCACCGATCGCTTCCAGGGCGCCGATGAACTCCTGCTGAGCCAGTTCTGTGTCCACGGAGCCAGGCGTCAGCCCATCGATCTTCGGCAGTCTGCCGTGGTTCTGCAGCCAGCACTCAGAAGCGGTAGCGCGCCCCCAGCCGGGCCCCCCAGCTGTTCAGCGGGTCGTAATTGATGCCGTCGATCGTGAAGCCCGCTGCCCCCTGGTAGGTGCCTTCAACGAACAGATCGGTGCTCCTGCTGGCCAGATAGCTCACGCCCAGCTTGGCCTGGTAGCCGAACACGCCCTGGCTGCCGGGTGTCTGGGTCAGCGTCACCCCGAAGGCGGTGGCGCTGTAGGCGCCCCAGCCCACGTTGGTGTAACCCAGGCCGCCGCCGATGTAGGGAACCCAGCGGCTGTTGGTGGGGATGTCGACGTAGGCCGACGCCAGCACCGAGTTGGTGTTCACGGAGCCGTTGCTGATCGTGGTGCTGCCCAGATTCACCCCGAGCGCCGATCCGGAGAGGCTGTTGAGGTTGGCGTTGGTGTAGGTGTACGTGAGTTCCGTGCGGACGGGGCCGAAGTCGTAGCCGGCGCCGATTTCGCCGGCGAAGCCGCCGTTGAGGCCATAGTTGCCGTTCACGGGAATGCCCAGCACCGTGGTGTCGCCGGTGACGTTCTGCGGCCAGGCTGCACCCAGCCCCAGGGTGGCGTAAAAGCCTTTCTGGTCTGCGCTCGGTTCGGCCGGATCGGCCTCCTGCGCGCGGGCGGAACCCATCGCCATGGGCAGCAGCAGGCTGGCCACCAGCAGGCGACGCAGATCAACGCGGGGATGAGGCATTGGCTTGGCTCTTGTGATTCGTGGTGTGCCAGTACTGCATCAGAGGGCGGCGGCGGCGGCTGCTGAGCCTGGGTGGCTTGCTGGGTTGACCCCGTGTTTGCCGCTGCCCTTATGCAGCTTCCGCATCGCAGGCGGTGGCCGAGCGCAACTGCGTCAGCAGCGTGTGCAGCACAGGTTGCGCTTCCCACACCGATCGCAGCAGCAGCAGCCAGAGGTGCTCGCTCGCTGCCTGCGGCCAGGGCTGCCAGTGCCATCCATTCAGCTGCGATTGCAGCCGTGCGGCCCAGGCCGGGCTCGCCACCGCCGGCCGCCCGTTCTGGCGCAGCCAGGCCCCCCAGGCCCTCGGCTCATGGCAGCTGGCGCCGGCGTGGAGGCACTGCCACTGCTGCTGACGCACCAGCGAGGCCAATCCCGGTGCCAAGGGCTGGGCGGGAACCGCCACCCGGCCCCAGCGCTCGGGTGACTCGGCCGCGCTGGGTGGCGTCAGCAGCCCCAGCGGTGATCGGCTGATCGGAACCAGCAGGCAGTTGCCCCAGGCCACGGGGTGCTTGCCGCTGATCGGCTGCTCCGGCATCGCCAGCTGCAGATCCAGGCCGCTCACCACCGCTCCGTCGAGGGCATGGGACGCCACCAGCGATCGCCAGGCTTCAGGGTGTCGAAACCGCCCGGGCACGGCAATCCAGGGCTGCAGCGGTTGCAGCAGGCTTTGCTGCCAGGGGCTGCTGCCGATGCGCCAGGCGCCCGCCTCCAGCCGATGGGCCTGACAGGCGCGGCGCAGGTGCTGCAGGCAGCTGCTGTCTGCAAAGCGCAGGGTCTGCCTGGGCAGACCGGTTCTGGCGCGAAGGCCAAGATCCCGCACCAGGTGGCTGGTGCGGCGGCTCACCGTGGGCTGCGAGAGGCCGAGGGCCTCCGCCACAGCGGTGGTGGTGCCGCTCAGTTCCAGCAGGTCGAGCAGCTCGATCGGCCGCAGAACTCTGGGGGTGCTGTAGGGGGCGGTGCTGCGGCTCAAGGGGGCTGGCGATCCTTGGGTATCGCCAGCTTTTGACCACCGAGGCCGCCGCGGCCGTTTTTTCGTGCGAAAGAGAAGCTGCCGCGTCAGGCCTCGGCCCAGTCGACCAGCTGGAGCCCGGCGATGCGGCGGAACTCACGCAGGTTGTGGCTCACCAGGGTTGCCCCAAGGGCGAGGCAATGGCAGGCGATCCAGAGATCGTTGGCGCCAATGGGGGTGCCAAGGCTTTTCAGGGTGGTGGCCTGCTCGGCGTAGTGCCGGCAGATGGCCTCCCCCTCGGGGTAGAGCACCGGCACCTGGCGAGAGAGTGCATCGAGCTGGTGCAGGGTGGCCTCGCGGCGCTTGCTGCCTGCCGCGCCCTGAAGCAGCTCAGCCCAGGTGATGAACGACATCGCCAGGCCATCCGCATCGCTGAGGGCATCGATCCTCTCGGCAACGTGTGGCGGCTGGTTCTTGATCAGATAGATGAGGATGTTGGTGTCGAGCAGGTAGATCACAGGGCTTCCCGCTCCTGAACCGGCAACGTGTTGGCCTGCTGCTGTTCAAGCGCCGCCAGGAAGTCAGCGTCGAAGCCGGCCAGCAGCTCGATCAAGGCCTGGCCCCGCCGGGTCGGGCAGGGGTGGATGAGCAGGTCTCCCTGGGGTGTACGGCTGATCTGCACCCGATCCGTGCTGAGCCGGAATTCGGCTGGGATGCGCACAGCCTGGCTGTTGCCGTTCATGAACACCCGGCTGGGGAGAGCATCCATGGCCGCACCGCTGCTGTGTGTACGGGTCAGTGTAGACGTGGCTGCGGTTGGTTGTTCGTGCGAAAGAGTGGAGGCCTCTCCGCCCTGTCGCGATGGCGCCGCTGCGCTGCCACCTGCTGATCGGCCAGCCCGCCAGCGGCAAGACCACCCTGGCCAAGGCCCTGGCACCCCTGCTCACCGCCCCGGGTGAACCGCCGGCGCAGGTGCTCTCCACCGATGCCATTCGGGCCGACGTGTTCGGCGATGCCGCCGTTCAGGGCCCGTGGGTGGACATCCAGCAGCGGTTGCACCAACGCATTCAGGAGGCGGTGGCCGCCGGCATCCCGGTGATCGTGGATGCCACCCATGCCCGCCGCGCCTGGCGGCTGGCGATCACCCAGGCGCTGCATCTGCCCGCTCCGGTGGAGTGGATCGGCTGGTGGCTCTACACCGATCTGCCCACCTCCCTGGCCTGGAACGCCAAGCGCGAGCGGGCCGTGCCGGTGCCGGTGATTCAGGAGATGGCCGCCGCCCTCGCTGATCCCCAGTTCGGGCCATCACGGGCGGAGGGTTTCGCGGCGATCTGTGCCGTAGTGCCTGCCCACCACAGCGATCTGGTGCCGGTGCTGCAGGCCGAGCTGGCCGGCCTGGAGCGGCGCATCCGCTCGGCCACCAATCGCGAGCGCAAGCTGCAGCGCCACGGCTACTCGCGTCTGCTGGATCTCGAGCGGCTGCTGTTTCTAATCCGGCTGCTGAGCACCTGGCCGGATCTGGCCGCCACCGATCCCGCCAGCGCCGAGGAGTTGCAGGCGATCCTCTCGCCGCTGCCGGAGGGCGACCTGGCCGATCGCGCCGCAGCCGTTCTCGGCCGGCTGCACGGTGCCTGCTACGCCGATGCCAGCGCCATCCGCGCTGATCTGGCCTGGCTGGAGGCCAACGGCTTCTGCAGCGCGATCCCCAGCACGGCGCCGCTCCAGCTGGCGCCGTTGCCTCGGGCCACGGGCCCTGTTCATGGCGGGCTGCCGCCGCTGGGCGATGGGCCGGTGTTCCTGCGGGTGATGACGCTGCTGCGCCACCTGCTGCAGGTGCCTTTTGACCGCCCAGTCGAGCGCGGCGCCAGCCTGCACCAGCACCTGATCGCCGCCACCGAAACGATTCCCGGCGCCTACCTGAGCGGCGAAACGGCCACCTTGCGCAAGGACCTCGAGAAGCTCCTCACCCCCTACGGCTTCCGCAACCGCAACGACAACGTGCGCCACGGCTACTGCCTCGGCGCTGCCGTGCTCTCGCCGGCCCGTCTGCGGGAGGTGCACAACGTGGTGCGCCAGGCGGCCGGCCGGCTGGCCGATCCCTCGGCGCAGGACCTCCTGGCCGAGCTGGATGAACGATTGGGCTGGGCCGGCATCAGCGCCGCTGCCCTGCCGCCGGTGCGCAGTTACGCCCGCCATGCGGTGGTGGATACGGCCCTGGTGCGGCGCGATTCCCTGGCCGCACCGCGCCGCGCCGAGGCGATCGAGGCGGCGATCGTGGCGCATCGCCGCGTGCGGCTGCAGCGCTATCCGGGGGTGGGCAGCTTCGCTGACAGCCCCGCTGGCGAGCTGCGGGTGTGGCCGCTGCAGCTGATCTTTCACAACGTGGGCTGGTACCTGCTCTTCGAAGACGACCACATCGGCCAGGAGCAGGGGCTGATCCGCAGCGAGCGGCTCGATCGCCTCGCCCTGCCCCGAGGTGATGGTGATCTGCGCCGCAGCAGCGAGCAGCACGCCGCCGTCATCAACCGGCTGGAGCGCTTGCTGCACCACAGCGGCGGCATCTACTTCGGCAATGATCTGGAGCAGCAGCTGGCGGTGGCCAGCGCCTCCGCCCAGCGCCGCAACCAGGCGTTGATCACCCTGCGCTTCTGCTGTGCCCCCTGGGCCTTCGCCTTCCTCCGCGAGGGGCTGCAGCGCTATCCGATCGAGCACGTTCGCTTCTCGAAACCGCTGCCGGGCGATCGCTGGTGGCATCACCCCCAGGCCCCGCACGTGCTCGAACCCGGCCCGGCCGGCTCCAGCCATCCCTACCCGGTGGAGATCGATCTGCCCCCCTGGACCGTGGCGGCCGACATCGACCTGCGCAGCTGGCTGTTCGCCTTCGCTGGCGGCATCCGCATCGATCGGCCGGACGCCCTGCGCCAGGAGCACTGCCGCACCCTGGAGGAAGCCTTGGCCGTGTATCGCTGCGCACCCGGCGGATCCGCCAAGCTTGGTGGGCTTTGAGCCGAGGATCCGTGCGTCGTCGCACCCTGCTGCGCCTGCTGCCGGCCGCGCTGGCGGGTGCCGGCCTGGCCTGGCTGCCACCCCTCAAGGCGGCTGAAACCAGCCAGCGCTTGCGGTGGTTGGCGGTGGCGGATACCGGCAGCGGCGATGCCAACCAGCGGGCCGTGGGCCAGCAGATGGCGGCGGTGCATCGGCGCCGGCCGGTGGATCTGGTGGTGCTGGGGGGAGACAACATCTACCCCTCCGGCGACATGGCCCTGATCGAGGCCACCTTCCGGCGGCCCTATGCGGATCTGCTGGCCGCCGGCGTGCCCTTTCATGCCGTGCTCGGCAACCACGACATCCGCACCGCCAACGGTGATCCGCAGGTGGCCTACAAGCCCTTCGGCATGCAGGGGCGCTTCTACAACCTGCGCCGCGGCCCGGTGGAGTTCTTCCTGCTCGATACCAATGGCAAGGCCGACTGGCAGCGCCAGGTGAGCTGGCTGCGCAGCGTGCTGGCCCGCAGCACCGCCCCCTGGAAGGTGGTGGTGGGCCATCACCCCGTTTATTCCTCGGGCTTCTATGGCAACGATCCTGGCCTGCAGGAGAAGCTCGCCGGTCTGATGCGCAAGCACGGCGTGCAGCTCTACATCAACGGCCATGAGCACAACTACGAGCGCAGCGTGCCGATCGATGGCATCACCTACCTCGTGGTGGGCGGCGGCGGCGCCAGCCTGCGCCCGGTGATCCCCACGGCGCAGTCGGCCACCGCCAGCAGCGTGTTCAGCTTCGCTGAGCTCGAGGCCACCCCCCGCGAGCTGACCATCACCGCCTGGGATAAAAACGGCCGGCAGATTGATCGCGGCGTGCTCACCCGTCGCAACTGAGCCGCCGCAACTAGCGCCGCTCCAACCGCTCCAGGCTCGGGATCAGGGCGCTGGCGGCCAGCAGGCCCAGGCCGAGGATCAGCAGGGCCGGCACCAGTGCAGCGCCCACCCGTTCGTCGCTGGCGTACTGATACACCCGCACCGCCAGGGTGTCGAAGTCGAACGGGCGCAGGGCGAAGGTGAGCGGCAGTTCCTTCACCGTGTCCACAAACACCAGCAGCGCGCCCACCAGCAGCGGGCCGCGCAGCAGCGGCAGATGCACGCGCCGCAGCACCCCCGGCCAGCTCTGGCCCAGGGAGGTGGCGGCCTCATCCACGCTGGGGGGGATGCGTTCGAGGGCGGCATCGAGGCCGCCTTTGGCCACCGCCAGGAAGCGGTCGCCGTAGCCCCACACCAGCAGCAGCAGCGGCGCCAGGGCCAGGGGGCCACCGAGCAGCATCAGCGCCAGGGCCAGCACCGTGCCGGGGATCGCGTAGCCCAGGCCGGCGATGAAGGTGAGCCGCTGCAACAGCGGGCTGGCGATCCAGCGGCGCGCGATCGCCAGCACCACACCCGCCGCCACCGTGATCAGGGCCGCCAGCAGCGCCAGCCCGAAGCTGCGGCCGCTGAGCTGCAGCAGCTCCAGCACCGCCTCGCCCTGCAGCTGATCCCAGCTCAGCGCCGCCCAGAGCAGCGGCAGCCCCAGGCTGAGCAGGGGCGGCAGCAGGCAGAGCAGCTGGGCCGCCCAGCGGCGGCTGCCCGTGAGCGGCCAGCGCTGGTCGGTGTCGCCATCGTTGCCGAGGTTCCAGCAGCGGCTGCGGCGGCGCAGGCTGCGCTCGGCCCCCACCAGCAGCGCCACGATCAGCAGCGCCAGCAGGGCCAGGGCTACCGCCCCCTGGGGATCGGCATCCTGCTGCCAGCGCTGCAGGATGCCCACCGAGAGGGTCGGCACCCCCAGCAGTTCCACCGCCCCCAGCTCGTTCACGACCTCCATGCCCCCCAGGGCCATGCCGGCGCCGATGGCGGGCAGGGCCATCGGCAGGGCCACGCGCCGGAAGCTGCCCCACGGCCCCACCCCCAGGCTGCGGCAGGCTTCCAGCTGGCGGCGGCCGCTCACCGAGAAGCTCTCGGTGGAGAGCAGGAACACATAGCTGTAGGTGCTCAGCACCAGCACCGCCGTGGTGGGCGCCAGGCCGTGCACCCGCAGCCCCAGGCGGCTGCCGAGGTCGATCAGGGTGGCGGCCAGCAGGTAGCTGGGGGTGGCAAGCGGCAGCAGCTGGGCGATGCGCAGGCCGCGGCGGCCGGGAAAGCTGCAGCGGGCCGTGAGCCAGCCGCTGGCGGTGCCCAGCAGCGCGGCCAGGCCACCCACCAGCAGCACCAGGGCCACGGTGTTGAGCAGCTGGCGCGGTCCGTCGCTGCCCAGCTGCAGCCCGGCGGCACCGCTTGTGCCGCCCAGGGCGAACACCACCAGCGCCAGCACGGGCGCCAGGGCCAGGCCGCAGAGCAGCAGCACCCCGGAGCCCAGCAGCCCCCGCTTGGGTGGTGCGGCCAGGGGGGCGGTGGCGGCGGTGGTTGCCATGGCCAAAAAGCCTACGGGGCGGGGGTTCTGAACCTGCCGGCGTGACCAATGGCACACCCCCGCGTGGCTGATTCACATCGCGGCTCCGCTGGCCGCCTTCGAAGGGCAGAGTGCCGCTCATGCCGTTGCCGCAACCCGTGATGTCCTGCCGATCCCGCCTCGCCTGCACGCCGGAGCGCCTGGCCACCGCCGTCCTGCTCGCCTTCAGCGGCATCGCAGCCGTGGCAGTGGCGGCTGCCGGATCACCCGCCCGGGCCCAGAACCAGAGCCAGGTGATCGGTGTGTACTCCGGCCGCCACTACAACACCGACAAGGCGCTCTACGAGCAGTTCACCGCCCGAACCGGCATCAAGGTGAAGCTGCTGGAGGCCAAGGACGATGCCCTGATCCAGCGGGTGCGCAGCGAGGGCAGCAAGAGCCCGGCGGATGTGCTGGTGCTGGTGGATGCCGCCCGCCTCGACCAGGCGGCCGATCTGGGACTGTTCCGGCCGTCGCCTTCGGCGGCGCTGCTGCGTGATGTGCCGCTCAACCTGCGCGATTCCAAGGGGCGCTGGTATGGCCTCACCCGCCGGGTGCGGGTGGTGGTGGTCAATCCCAGGCAGGTGAACCCCGCCAGCAT
>CAIZNP010000290.1 GCA_903934375.1 uncultured Synechococcaceae cyanobacterium | reverse complement strand
CCTCAAGCCCGAGCAGATCGATGCGGTCGATGTGGAGACCTACCTGGCTGCTGCTCCAGCCCAGCGTGGCTAGGGCGGCAGCCACCCCTCCCGTTGTGGCGGTGACCAGCGCCGCGCTGGTGGAGCGGGCCATCGCGGCCCTGCGGCAGGGGGATCAGGTTCAGGCCCAGCTCCTGCTGGAGCAGGCCGTGCAACGGGATCCCCGTGATCCGGTGGCACGCCACAACCTGGCGGAGCTGCACTACCGCCAGGGGCGTCTGGAGCCGGCTCAGGCGATGTTCGTGCAGCTGGTGAACGACGTTCCCGACTTCCTGCCGGCCTATCCCTCCCTGCTGGATCTGCTGGAGCAGCGCCTGGCCGCCGGCGATGCACCACCCGAGGATCTGCGGCCGACACTGCTCAACAACTACGCCAATGTCCTGCTGGGCCTGGGCAGCCTGCCGGAGGCGGAGCAGCTCTACCGGCGCGCTCTGGCGCTGCGGCCTGATTACGCCAATGCCTGGTCGAACCTCTCCAACACCCTGCGGCTGCGCATGCAGTTGTCCGAGGCGGAGCAGGCGGCCCGTCGTGCCCTGGCGCTCCAGCCTGCCCATGTGAGTTCTCTGGTGAATCTGGGGTGCGCGCTGGAGGAACTGGCCTGTCATACCGAGGCGGAGGCCTGCTTCCGCCGGGCCCTGCATCTGCAGCCCGATCAGCCACAGGCACGCCACAACCTGGGCAGCGGTCAGCTGATGCGCCAGCTCTATCGCGCCGACCTCAGCCACGGTGAGCTGATCGCCTGCCATCGCCGCTGGGGGGATGCGCAGCTGGCGGCCGCTCCCGCTCTGGCCCCGCCCCCGCCCCGCGCCGGTGCGCCGCGGATCGGCTTCCTCTCCAGCGACTTCCGCCGCCATGCCGTCACCAGCTTCCTGGAGCCCCTGCTGGAGCATCTCGATCGGAGCCGCTTCGAGGTGGTGTGCTTCGCCAGCCAGACGGAGAGCGATGCCTGCACCGAGCGGCTGCAGCGCCTGCCTCTGCAATGGCAACCGTGCCACACACTCGATGACGGCGCCCTGGCCGCCCTGATCCGCGCCGAGGGCATCGACGTGTTGATTGATCTCAACGGGCACACGCGCGGCACCCGCCTCGGCGCCCTGGCCAGCAAGCCCGCCCCTGTTCAGGCCTCTTGGCTTGGCTACCCCTTCCTCACCGGTCTGCCCACGATCGACTACCGCATCACAGACGCCTGGGTGCTCGATGGCGACAGCCAGGAGCCAAAGGCACCTGAACAGCCTTTGCTGATGGACCGCTGCCAGTACGTCTATCGCCCTCTGGCGGAGGCGCCGCCGGTGTCGGTCCTGCCGGCCCTTGAGACGGAGGGGATCACCTTTGGATCCCGCAGCAATCTCAACAAGCTCACCCCTGCGGTGGTGGCGCTCTGGAGCCAGCTGCTGCACCGCTGTCCCGGTAGCCGTCTGCTGCTTCAGTACAGCCATCTGGCCGATCCCATCTGGCGCGGCTGGGTGCGGGGTGCCTTTGCGGCCCATGGCCTGCCGCCGGAGCGCCTGCTCCTGCTCGACTGGGATCCCACCCTCCAGCATCTGGCGAGTTACCGGTTGATGGACATTGCTCTCGATCCCTTCCCTTACAACGGCCTCACCACCACCTGTGATGCCCTCTGGATGGGGGTGCCGGTGGTGGTGATGCGTGGACAGGTGCCCCAGGCCCGGGCTGGGGTGAGCGTGCTGGAGGCCCTGGGCCGCTCGGCCTGGATCGCCGACACGCCGGAGCAGTATCTGGCGATCGCCGAAGCGCTGGCCGCCGATCCTGTGCGGCTCAGCGCCGAGCGCAGCAGCCTTCGCGCACGGATGGCCGCATCGCCCCTGCGTCAGGAGGCGGACCATGCCCGCTCGTTTGAGCGCTGTCTGGAGCGCATGCTAGCGGAGCCGGCAGGGGGGCGTCCCCGCCGCCGGCGTGCTCGCTCAGCAGCCTGAGGCCCTCGGCTCCACCGACAGGCCCAGCAGGTCCGAGAGCCGCTGGCCAATGACCTGCCAGCTGAAGCGCTCGTGCACCAGCGCACTGCCTGCGGACCCGCCCCAGCGCTGCGGTTCCTGCATCACCGCTTCAATCGCCCGCTTCAGGGCATCCAGATCGGGTTCCCGCGTGAAGCCGAGATCGCAGCGCTGCAGTTCACTGGCCACGGTGAGTCCCAGCTCAGGAGCCATGTAGTCGTCCGTGGCGCCACCGGCGGTCACCACGATCGGCAGCCCGCAGGCTGCGGCCTCCAGCGGCGGCAGGTTGAAACCCTCGGCCCGGTAAGGCGAGACGTACAGGTCGCAGGCGTTGTAGAGCGCGTGCAGACCCTGGAGATCGAGATTGGCCGAGATGCTGATCATGTCGCGCCATTGCTGCTCGCGCAGGGCCGGCAGCTGTCCGCTCCGATCCAGCGCCTGCATCACATCGTTCACGCGCAGTCCGTACAGATTACTCTGATCCTTGACCACCAGTTTCAGCCTCGGATGCACGGGCTTCAGCTCCGCGAAGGCACGGATCAGCAGGTCGATCCCCTTGTTCTGAAACAGCGAACCGAGATGGAGCAGCACAACATCATCGTCCTGGAATCCAAGCTGTTGCCGGTAACGCGCGCGCTGATCCTGTTCGGCTGGGAAGAAGCAGGCTGGTGCAATACCGTGGGGCAGAACATGAATCCGCTCCTCCGGGAATCCTGCTTCAAGGAACCCACGCTGGCACCAGCGCGATGGGGTCACGATCGAGAGGTCGTTGCGTTGGCTGGCTTCAGCAGGCGTGCAGCCAAGAAACATGCCGGCATCACAACGGGCGTAATCCGGTGTTCCAAAGACAAACACCCGATCGGCCGGGCCTGGCAGCAGATTCATGGGGAAGCTGATGCGATAGATCGCTGAAAAGTGCTCGCCGGCCTGGGGCGCTGGAATCTGTCGAATGCGATCCAGTAACTCCTTTGGCAGACCGCTGCTGTTGCTGCGCGGATTCCAGGCAGGGTTGAACGGTGCCATATCGCGGTGTCGCAGCTGCAGTGGCAGGCGTAGCAGCTCCAGCAGTTGCCATTGATTCACCAGCGAATAGGAGTGATTCAGGTCACGCCAACCCTCCACGCAGAGGCTCCTGGCCTGAGCCGTTGCCCAGTAGGCGGCGCTGGCTCGCAGCGCCAGGCGGTAGAGCTCTGGAGGCAGTGGCTGAGCCAGCCCGGTCGGCTGATCAATCCCGGCCGGCAGCAGCATCTGCGGCAGCCCCAGCTCCTGCAACAGGCTGATGGTGGGGCTGAGGGCCTCGGCCAGAACTGGGTCCCTGCAGGTCCTCAGGCCATCGGATGTGATGGCGGTGTCGTCGTCAGGATCCAGCGCGTGCCGGCTCCAGAACGCGTCGAGCCGGCCCTCTTGCTCCAGGCGGGCCAGCATCTGGTTCTGCCAACCGAACGACGAGGGCGCACCAGCCTCTTGGTGGCGACGGCCGATCGCCGCTTTGCGATGCAGCCGTGCCCGACTCAGGAAGGGCAGAAGGGCTCCGCGCAGATGCGTGCGATGGGCCAGCAGGCTCTGGGAACGGAGGAAAGGGCGCAGAGAATGGGAGCCGGCTTCCAGCCAGGCCGTGGTGGTGTTGCGGAAGATCACCTTGCCGCCGAACGGCCGGCGGAAGTAGTTGGTCTGCCCCTCCGCGATCGCTTGCACCATGGACGGTTCCATCACAGGCGGCATCGGCAGATCCGGCAGGCTGCGCATCTGCAGGTTCAGGTAGCCATCCAGATCGCTCTCGTCGAAATCGGGCGTGGAGATCCAGTTCTCCAGCGGATAGTGCACCGCCATTAGCTGCTCGGGCAGGCTGGCCAGCAGTGCCTTCAGCCCTCCGGGTGCCAGCAGGAACTCGTCGGCATCGAAGGGATAGATCCAGTCGGG
>CAIZNP010000289.1 GCA_903934375.1 uncultured Synechococcaceae cyanobacterium | reverse complement strand
CAGGTGCTGCGCAACAAGCTGGGCTGGGGCCTGCCGCATGTGGCCAAGCCCGGCAACGGCGCCGGCGCCGGCCCCGGATCCCCCGCTTGAGCGAAGCCACCCTGCTGCTGCTCGGGGCCGAAGCGGAGGCCCAGGCGCCGCGGCTCGAGGCCTCCGGTTACAGCTGCGTGCTCGGGGAAGCCAGCGCCGCCGAGTGGCCCCGCTGCCACCTGGCGGTGCTTTCAGCCGATCAACTGGACCGCATCCCGGAGCTACAGCAGCGTCTGCCGGGCCTGCCGCTGCTGCTCGACATCGGCAGCGACAGCGTCGCCGCCCGCTCGCGGCTGCTGCAGGCCGGCGCCAGCGATTTCTGGCTCTCCAGCCAGGGCAGCAGCGACCTGCTGCTGCGGCTGCGCCTGCACCTGAAGCTGATCCACAAGGGCCAGCCCAGTCGCGATCGCCTCAGCCTGGCGGACCTCACCGTGGTGCCCAGCCGCCATGAGGTGCGCCGCGGCGCGCGCAGCGTCAACCTCACCGCCCGCGAATACGCCCTGCTGCTGCATCTGCTCAAGCACCGCGGCCAGGTGCTGAGCCGCGAGCAGATCCTTCAGCAGGTGTGGCACGACCAGCAGGGCGCCGCCAGCAACGTGATCGAGGTGTACGTGCGCTATCTACGCCAGAAGCTGGAGGAGGCGGGCGAGAAGCGGCTGATCCACACCGTCCGCGGGCGGGGCTACTGCCTCAGCGACGGCCCACCGCAGCTGGGCTGATTCCCCCGAGGCCATCCCGATCCGCGCACACCATGCCGACCGCCACGCCACCACCATCACCGCCACCTCAGGTCCTGCCGATTGAGGCCCAGTGGTGCCTGGAGGCTCCAGCTCCGGCCCCGAGCACGCCACCGCCGTGCATTCAGCTGGAGGTGGCCCGCAGCTTCCGGCAACAGAGCTGGGGCCTGATGGCTCGGCCCCCGCTGCCGCCGCTGCGCGGCATGTGGTTCCCCTACGACCAGCCGCAGACGCTCAAGTTCTGGATGCACCGCACCCCTTCCCCGCTCGACATGCTGTTCCTGCGGGCCGGCCGGGTGATCGCGATCGAGGCGGGCGCCAAGCCCTGCCCCCATCTGCCCTGCCGCAGCTACGGCCCCGATGAACCGGCCGACGGGGTGGTGGAACTGGCGGCCGGCGAGGCAGCGCGGCTGGGGATCCAGGTGGGATCGCCGGCGCGGATCACGGCGCTGCCGGCGCCAGCTACCGCACGCCGCGCAGCACCAGCACGGGATTGAGCGGCGCCAGGCGGGTGCCCTCCGCCAGCGGTGCACCGCGCCAGGCCTGATGCTGCGACACGCTGAGCGTCAGCGCCGCCTGCTCCAGCAGCGGCCGCAGCTCCGCCAGGGCCTCCAGGGTGGCCAGGGGAATCACCACCACGCCGGCGGGCCGGAGCCGCTCCAGCACAGCCGCCAGCACCGCCGCCCGCCCGCGGCCGCCGCCGCCGATCAGCACGCGATCCGGATCGGGCAGCGCCGCCAGGGCCTCAGGAGCACGGCCCTCCAGCACACCCGCGGGCTTCACCCCCAGGCGCTCGGCGTTAGCGGCAATCAGGGAGGCTGACCCGCCCCGCTGCTCGAGGAACCAGGCCTGCAGCTCCGGCCGCAGCCGCAACGCCTCCAGACCCACCGATCCCACACCGGCGCCGATGTCCCAGAGCACGCCCCGCACGGGCAGCTCCAGATCCGCCAACAGCTGCAGGCGCACCTCGCGCTTGGTCATCAGCCCGGGGCGGTCGTCGTGCTGAAGAAACAGGCCGTCCTCGAGGCCGAACAGGGGCAGTGCCGCCGGATCAGCCACCGGGGCGAGGGGCTCTGCGATCAGCAGCAGCAGATGCAGCGGATCAATGCTGGCGGGCAGGGGTGCCTCGGGCGCCAGGCGCTGCACCCGCTCGGCCGGATGACCGAGCCGCTCGCACAGCCAGACGGCATAGGCGGCCTCCAGGCCGGAAGCCCGCAGCATCCGGCGCACCTCCTCGGCGCCGCCGCGGCCGGGATCGGTGAGCACCGCCAGGGCCGCCGGCCGCTTCTGCAAGGCCACCGCCAGGGGGTCCGGATCACGGCCATGCAGGCTGATCCAGCTGGCGTCCTGCCAGGGACGCCCGATACGGGCAAAGGCCAGCTGCAGCGAGCTGGGGGCCGGATGGAAGCGCAGCCGTTCCGGGCCGAACTGCAGCAGCAGCAACCGGCCGATGCCGAACCAGAGCGGATCGCCGCTGGCCAGGACAACCACCGGGCGATCGGTCTCCAGGGCCGCCTCCAGCGGGCTGAGGATCTGCTCTGGCCGGTCGCTGGCCAGCAGCTCCGGGCATGGGGTCGTGGGGGCAATCCGCCCGGCCGCCTGCTCCGCCAGCCACCAGGGCTCCAGCTGCGGCAGCAGGCGCTGGGGTGCCACCAGCAGCTGGGCAGCCCGCAGCAACGCCTG
>CAIZNP010000288.1 GCA_903934375.1 uncultured Synechococcaceae cyanobacterium | reverse complement strand
TCCGGAGCCGCCGCCGGCCACCGCTGACAGGGCCCGCGAGCAGCAGCCGGTCTGAGCCAGGACAGCTTCAGGTTCAGTCCTGGATGTACTCGCTGCCGTGCTCCAGGCAGAACTCAGCCTTCTGCAGCTCACGGCCGAGATAGAGAGCGTGATCAAGGCAACTGATCGGATGGGGGCCATCTCCCTCCGTGAGGGCCATGCCGAGCTCCTTGGCGGATCGGCCGCGATAGATGGCCTGCGGCTGGCGGGGCCCTGCTCCGCGGCAGCTGAGCACTTCACCGGTGTCGGGGTCTGTGGCCAGACCGCGGGCGTCGATGCCGTTGCTGTAGTGCTCGACGATGAGCTCACCGGATGCGCGGTCGAGCTTGATCAGGACGTAGCCGGCAGGATCGAGAGCGATGAAGCGCTTTGAAAGCCGCTCATCCAGCTCGCGGCGTTGCACAGCGCTGAAGGAGGTCATCGGCGGATGCTACGCAGCCGTGCTTCAGCCAGCATTAACCCGCCGCACCACCGAGATCCGGGGGGCGGGCCGTGAACGGCAGCTCGGCATTGATCGCCTCGATCTCCTCCAGCTGCTGGGCATTGGCCTCCGGCAGCCAGCGGCGCACGATCGCATCAAAGCGCGGGTGGCGCCAACGGTGCAGCGAGGCATGGGGCCGGGCCAGGAAGCCGCGGCGGCGCTTGTGGCTGCCACCGGCACCAGGATCGAACTGGCGGATGCCGCGTTTGATCGCCCAGTCGATCGGCGCGTAGTAGCAGACCTCGAAATGCAGGTTGTCGATCTCCTCATCGCTGCCCCAGTAGCGGCCCCAGAGCATCATGTCGCTGTGCACGCACAGCGACATGGCCACCGGCTGCAGCGGATCGCCGCGGTGGGCGCTGAACAGCACCAGGTGCCGTCGCAGCTCGGGATCATCGGCCAGCTGCGCGAAGAAGGTCTCGGTGAGGTATTTGCTGCCCCAGGGCCCCCAGCGGCTGCAGTGCTGCTCGTAGAAGTCGTGCATGCGGCGCACCAGTGGTGGGGGGATCGCCTCACCCACCAACGGCGTGACGCTGAGGCCGGCAGCCGTCACGGCCCGGCGTTCGCGCTTGATGTTGCGGCGCTGATTGGCGTTGAAGCTCTGCAGGTAGTCGTCGAAGCTGGCGTAGTTGTGATTGCTCCACAGGCTCTGCTGGTTAAGCCAGGTGGCGCAGCCGGCCGCTTCCGCCAGGGGCTGCCAGGCCGGGTCCACGTAGAGAAAGTTGCAGCTGAGGATCTGCTGCTCGGCGCAGAATTCGTCGATCAGCTGCAACATCACAGCGGTGAGGGCGGCCTCATCCTCAGCGGCGGCGATGTGGAAGCGGTAGCCCACGATCGGGCTCACCGGGCTCATCCCCAGCAGCTTCGGGTAGTAGCGAACCCCCAGCTGACCGGCCAGCTGGGCGAACGACTGATCGAACACGAATTCGCCATAGCTGTGCCCCTTGAGATACAGCGGCGCCACCGCCACCGGCTGCTCGCCCCGCCAGAGGGCCAGATGCAGGGGCTGCCAGCCCTGGCGTGGCGCAACACTGCCGGAGGTCTCCAGGGCGATCAGCCAGCGCCAGGAGTAGAAGGGAAGCCCCGATGCCGCCGTGAGCGATTCCCAGTGCGCCTCAGGAATCTCCGCCAGCGAGCCGTGCCAGCGGGCCGTGAGTTCGGCCATGAGCCAACAGGCTTCCGGAATGACCGAGCCAGGCTAGTGAGAAGCGGCCCTGCAGGACCAGGTTTCGGCCGCACGGCCTGGATCGCTGCTCTGGCGGGAGCGCTGCTGGGCTCCGGCCTGCTGCCGGCCAGTGCGCCACCCGCCCGGGCCAGCCTGTTGGGGCCGTTGCTGCAGCTGTTGCGCCCCCAGCTGGAAACCCGGCTGGCGGCCGCCTGTGAACAGTGGGCCAGCGGCGGCGATGTTGCCCTGGCCCGCCAGCTGCAACGGCCCTGCGCCGCCCTGGCGGCCCCCGCCAGCCGTTGCCTGATCGAGGAGAGCGAGCGCAGCGGCCGCAGCCTGGCCCTGATCGGCGAGCTGGCAGCGGGCCGTCTCGGCGCGGATGGGGAACTTGTTGTGAAGCGCTGCGCCAGCCGACTGCTGGGGCTGCCGCCCGACAGCCTCAGAGATGTGCCCCTGCAGAGCCTGGCGGAGCGCTTCCGCGGGCGGGCGGGCGGGCCGGCCGCCACAGGCGAACGCTGAGCCGATCCAGCCGTTGCCTCAGGCCGGCAGCCGCCCGTAGCGCAGCAGCAGCTCCTCACCCTCGAGCAGCCTCTGCTCCAGCAGCTGCCAGCGGGTCGGAGCCAGACTCACCTCGGCGGGCAGCCAGCTGTGGCGTCCGCCCAGCAGCCGAGGGCAGACGGTGAGCTGCAGCTGGTCGACCCGATCAGCAGCCAGCAGCTGGCCGGCCAGCTCAGCACCGCCCAGCAGCACCAGCCGCCTGAGGCCGGCGGCAGCCAGGCCGGCCAGGGCGTCAGCCCATGAGTTCAGGGGGTGGCACGCCTGGAAGCCGGCGGGGAGTTGGGCCAGCTGGGGCGGCGGCAGCAGCAGACGACGCTGCAAGGGCTGGCGGAAGAAGCGCAGCTCCGGATCGAAGCGCCCGCAGCGGCTCACCACCACCACATCAGGCTGACCGGAACGGCCCTGACTCCGCCGCTCCTCCAGCAGATCAGCGGCGTGAATCAGGCAGGTGCTGCCATGCAGGCGCAGGGTGCGCCCGCCGATCAGACAGGCATCAGCCCAGGCGAGGGCTTCCTCCAGCACGCGCCGATCGCCACGGCCGCCGATCTGGGCCGCGCCTCCCTGCGGAGGGGCCAGGCGGCCATCAAGGCTGACCGCGAGAACCAGGCGCAGTTCCGGCCTGATTGCCGGCACCGCGATCAGGCGCCGGCCAGAGCCTCAAGGGCCAGGGGCTTGAGGCCCAACTGCGGCACTTCGGCGAACACCTCGGCGGCGTTGTTTGGGCTCTCCTGCAGGCGCACCTTGTGCAGGCTGGCGCCGATGCCGGCGATCGGTGCACTGAGCAGATCGGCAATGTGCAGGGCGATGTTCTCGGCGGTAGGCACGGTGCTGGCGAAGTGGGCCACGTCCTTGTTGAGGAAGGTGTGGTCGAAGGGCTCCACCACCAGCTCATCCACCAGGGCCTGCAGCGCCGCCAGATCACACACCATGCCGGTGCGGGGATCGATGGCGCCGCGCACACTCACCTCGAGCAAGTAGTTGTGGCCGTGGCCATGGGGGCGGGCGCACTTGCCGTAGATGGCGTCGTTCTCCTCGGGGCTGAGCTCAGGCCGGGCCAGGCGGTGAGCGGCGGCGAAGTGGGTCTGGATCGTGAGGAAGGCTTCCATGGAATCGCCGAGCACATCGGCCCAGAGTTTGTTTGTTTCGTGAACACGCAACCCCATCAGGGGCAGGTGCGGGGCCAGCCGGCGCCAGATCGCCAGGGCGAGGGCCTCCGTGGTGGGCAGCATCCCCTCGGGTCGGCTGAGGTCGAACTCCGGCCAGGCCTGGTTGAGGCTGCGGAAATCGAGCTGAGCGGTCACCTGCTCGCGGATGGCGTGCTTCACCTCGGAGAGGTTGAGCACCATGCCGTCGGCGTCGAGTCCGCCGCCCATCGCCACGATCAGCTCATAGTTGTGGCCATGACCCGGCTCGAGGCTGCAGGCGCCGAAGCGGCTGAGATTCTCCGCCTCGTTCAGCTCGGGAAGCCAATAGCGGTGGCTGGCGCTGAAGCTGGCCCGGCGGGTGATCAGGCAGGGGCGTCCCCGGCCATGGGGATGGCCGCCCGCTGGCTGTTCGGCCGTGGGTGCAGTGGGTGGTGCGGCCGGAACGTCGGGGGTGGCGGGCACCGGGCTCGCCGGGGGCGCCGCCATCACAGGCGGGGTCATGGCAGCGCTACTCAGGCCCCGCATCCTAGGAAGGTGGCCGACGGGGATGTCGACAAGGCCATGGACGCAACGCTGCGGCAGCGGCTGGAGGGGCTGAATCTCTACCTGGTGGGGATGATGGGCAGCGGCAAGAGCACCGCAGGCCGCCATCTGGCCGAGCAGCTTGGCTACCGCTTTCTCGATGCCGACAGCAGCCTCGAGCAGGTGGCAGGTCGCTCCATCCCGGAGATCTTCGCCAGCGACGGCGAAGCGGGATTCCGGGCGCTGGAGGCGGCGGTGCTCAACCAGATCGCCGCCTGGCATTCCCTGGTGGTGGCCACCGGCGGCGGCGTGGTCACGCGGCCGGAGAACTGGGGCCACATGCACCAGGGGGTGGTGATCTGGCTGGATGCGCCGGAGGAACTGCTGCTGCAGCGGCTGGCGGCGGATCCAACGCCACGGCCGCTGATGGCCAGCCCAGATCCCGCCGCTCGACTGCGCCAGTTGCTGGCGGAGCGCCGCCCGCTCTACGCCCAGGCTGACCTGCAGATCGTTCAGGACGGCGGCCCGCCGCAACAGGTGGCTGCGCAGATCCTCGAGGCGCTGCCGGCCATCCTGAGGGAACGCCCGGCGGCGCCGGAGGGACGCCTGCAGGTGGTGAACGAATCCGGCGAGGTGGGCAGCTCGATCAACTGAGGTCGATCCACTGGCTTGGAGCTCTGGGTTCGCTCCACTGGCTTGGATCACCGGAGCCCGCTCAGCGGGCCGGCGGCTCCAGGCGGATGGCGAACCACTGGACCGTCACACCAGGCTCGATCTCCAGCTCACAGGCCGTCTCGAGCAGACGACAGGCACGGGCCGCCGCATCCGGCAGATCCGCCAGGTCAGCTGGCGTCTCCTCCAGACCCGTGAGCACCGCTTCCAGCCAGGCCTGGGTTTCGGCCGCACTCAGCAACTGCTCAGCGCGCCCCGGTTCCAGCACCACGTAGTGGTCCCGCTCGCGAATCAGGGGATCAGACATCGGTCGCCGTTGTCGAGCCAGGATCGGCGCAGCCTGCCACGCCCCTGCAGCCCATGCGCCCGCTCGCCGCTCCGCTCCGGCACCTGCTGGGAACGCTTCTGGCGGCGCTGCTGCTGCTGGGGGGCCTGCTGGCGGCGATGGCTCCTCCGGCGCTGGCCATGGAGGACACAGGAGCGCTGGCCCAACGGCTCCAGGCCTGGCCGCAGTGGCAGCTGCCCGCTCCGCTACCGCGGCCCGGACGCATGGATCTGATCTACCCGGACTGGTTCGAGGGGCAGTGGCAGGCCAGCCTCCAGGATCCCAGTGGGCTGCAACCGGAGCTGCGGGTGGCACTGCGCTTCCAGCGCGATCGCAGTGGGGCCGTGGTGGGGGATCGGGCCTTCAATGCGGCCGCCATCGGCCGGGCCCTGCTGGGGGAGAGCCTGCTCAGCGTGCGCGACGATCCCCGCAACCCCAACCGTCAGATCGCGCTGCTGAGCGGCGACCGCCAGCTGGAATCCACGGTGGTGGGCCGGCGGCGCGAACAACCGGACGCCGCAACCCTGCTGGCCGATGAGCTCAGCCTGCAGGTGCTGCATGGCAGCGGCGATCCCCGCGTGAGCCGGGTGGAAACCCTCAGCCGTTATCGATTGCTGGCGCCCGGACGGATCGACGGGGAGCAGTGGCAGGCGAGCTACGACTCACCGGCGCAGGGCCTGGCTGCGGCGGCCCGGCGCAGCTGGAGCGGCACCCTGCGTTTGGAGCGCGTGAGCTGAAGCAGCTGCTGCCTGCAGGGCGCTCAGAGCGCGACGACTCAGTGGCGACCGACTGCGGCCCCGATGCGATCGCGCCAGGCGAACAGCGGGGCAAGCCGGGGGTCATCCGCCAGGCCGGGAACGCCCCGGCCTGCCAGCGGGGCTCCGGCAGAGGCCGGAAAGCTCAGCAGCGAGAGCTGGGCCACCACCGCCAGATCCGCGAGCGACAGGGCCTCGCCCACCACGTAGGGCTGGGCCTGCACCAGAGCGGTGAGCTGCTCGAGGCTGGCGCGCAACTGCTGCAGGGCACCCTGGTCCACCACCTGACCGAGGCCCGCCAGCAGCCCTCCGGGCAGCGAGCCCACCAGCGTGCGCAGCCCATCGGGAGTGGCCTCCGGCAGCAGGGCCGAACGCAACACGGCATCGGCCGCCGCCGCCTGCACCAACGCCAGCCGTACACCGCTGGCCAGGGCGGTATCAGCCCAGTCCTCCAGGAGCAGCACCTGGGCCCGCTGGGCCGGATCCAGCGGCAACAGCGCCGGTTGCGGAACCCGGGCCTCCAGATGCAGCGCGATGGCGCTTGAATCGGCGATCACCTCCGCCCCATCCACCAGCACCGGCACCTGGCGCTGACCGGAGAGGCGCAGCAGCGCCACCTGGCCCACACCAGGGGTGACCTCCACCACCGAATAGTCGAGGCCCTTGGCCGCCAACAGCAGGCGCACCTTCTCGCAGAAGGCGGAGTGGCGGAACTGGTGAAGCTCCAGCATCGGCAGACCTCGCCTTGTGGCGGCAGAGTAGCCAGCACACAGCTGCAACCGCCCCGGCCCCGATGCGGGATTTCTTCCTCAACGTGACGCGCTACCCGCGCTACCTGATCGCCTTTGGCCTGGGGGTGGCCAATTCGGTGTTCGAGCCCCTGGCCCAGCGGCGCAGCAACCCGGTCACGGCCGTTGCCCTGATCGGCGCCCTGGTGAGCGGACTGCTAAGTGTGGCCCTGATCCTGCGTGCCATGGTGAGCCCAGAGGTGGTGGCGTAGGCATGGCCCAGAGCAGGCGCGTGGAGCGGGTGGCGGCCTCGATCCGCCGCGAGGTGAGCGAGCTGCTGGTGAACGGCATCAAGGACGAACGCGTCGGCCTGGGGATGGTGAGCGTCACCAACGTGGATGTGGCCGGTGATCTGCAGCACTGCAAGATCCACGTGAGCGTGTACGGCAGCCCAGAGGTGCAGCAGCAAGCCCTGGCGGGACTGCGCTCGGCCGCCAGCTACGTGAAGGGCGAGCTCAGCCGCCGCCTCAACATGCGCCGCACGCCTGAGGTGATCTTCCAGCTGGATCGCGGCATCGAGAAAGGCACCTCCGTGCTCGGCCTGCTGAACCAGCTGGAGCAGCAGCGGCAGGAGCGCGGCGAGATCCCCGAAGGGTCCGACCAGCTCGATGGCGCTGGCCTGAACGATCCGGATGCCCGTGATGGCGACTGAGCTCAGGCGCCAGCTGGCCAGCCTGGTGGTGGTGCGCGGCAGCGGCCACGGCAGCGATGGCCAGCGCCGCTACCCCCGTTGGGAGCTGAGCAACGAGCAGCTCAGGGATCTGCTGGCCCAGGGGGTTGGCGGCGTGATCCTGCTGGGGGGCAGTGCAGCCGAACTGCGCCTGCGCACCGAGCAGCTGCAGCGCTGGGCCGGCGGACCGCTGCTGCTCTGCGCCGACGTTGAGGAAGGCGTGGGCCAGCGCTTTGAGGGGGCCAGCTGGCTGGTGCCGCCCCTGGCCCTGGGACGGCTGCACGGGAGAGAGCCGCAGCGGGCCGAGGCGCTCGCGGAGCGCTACGGGCACTGCACGGGCCGCCAGGCACGGCTGCTGGGGCTCAACTGGGTGCTCGGACCGGTGTGCGATGTGAACAACAACCCGGCCAACCCGGTGATCAACGTGCGCGCCTGGGGCGAAAACCCGGAAACCGCCGGAGCCCTGGCGGCGGCCTTCGTGCGGGGCTGTCAGGCGGAGGGGGTGCTGGCCTGCGCCAAGCACTTCCCCGGCCATGGCGACACCAGCAGCGATTCCCACCTGGAGCTGCCGCTGCTTCCCCACAGCCGCGCCCGTCTGGAGACGGTGGAGCTGCCACCATTCCGGGCCGCCATCGCCGCCGGCGTGGCCTCGGTGATGACCGCCCACCTGCAGTTGCCTGCCCTGGACAGCCAACAGCCGGCCACCCTCTCGGCCGCAGTACTGACGCAGCTGCTGCGCAGGGACCTGGGCTTCAGCGGCCTGGTGGTGACAGATGCGCTGGTGATGGAAGCGATCAGCGCCCATCACGGAGCGGCGGAAGCGGCGGTGCTGGCCTTCGCCGCAGGCGCCGACCTGATCCTGATGCCAGCCGATGCGGAGGCCGCCATCGATGGTCTGCTCGAGGCGCTGGAAACGGGCCGCATCAGCCAGGAGCGCCTGGCCGAGAGCCTGGAGCGGCGGCGCAGAGCTCTGGCGAGCTGCACGCCCAGCCCAGAGGTGCCGGCCAGCAGCCCGCTCGACGATCTGGAGCAGCTGGTGAGCCCCGATGAGCACGGGCTCTGCCGGGAGCTGCTGACCCTCACGCTTGTGAGCTCGGCCTCCCCCGCGGCACTGCCCGCGGGCCCGGGGGTGAACCTGATCCGGCTCGACACCCAGCTCCAGGCACCACAGCTGCCGGCCATGGCCCCGGCTCTGCTGCGGCCTGCAGCCCTTGGCTATGCCGCCACCGTGCTCGATGGCCGCAGCCCCAGCCCCTGGAGCGGCAAGCCAAAGGCGCCGCTGGCAGTGGAGCGCCTGGCCGGTGGGCCGGTGCTGCTGCAGCTGTTCGTGCGTGGCAATCCCTTCCGTGGCAGCGCCGGCGGCGACGAGCCCTGGCCGGCGGTGATCCGCCAGCTGCTGGCCCTGCAGCGAC
>CAIZNP010000287.1 GCA_903934375.1 uncultured Synechococcaceae cyanobacterium | reverse complement strand
CTGCTCGTCAGCCTGGAGATGGCCATCGGATCGCATGATTTCCGCCGCCACGGCATAGGCGGTGCTGCGCTGCTCGGGGCTGAGCACGGCGGCCGCCTCCACCATCAGATGCTGGGCACCGATCCTCTGCAGACGATGCAGCAGATCATCCATCAGTTTCACCATGTGGTCGTTGCCGTAATCGGCAAACGGATGGCGGTAATCCAGGGCGTGGCGCAGCGCCCGCGAACCGGCCGGCGTGAGCACCCCATCCCAGGAGACGGCAGCGAGAGCGATGGCCGCGAATGCCGATGGCGCATCGAGATCAGTGGCGATGGTCATGACCCGCCTCGACAGACATCAACAAGACTTCGCCAGCTTCATGCAGCTGCTGCACGGCCCAGCCATGGTTGAGCAGATGCCGCACAAACAGGGTGGCCTGACTGCGACCACGGAACTGCATGCGCTCAATCACACAGTCCGGCAGCCGATCGGGATGATCGGTGGTGTGAATGGCTTCCACGCCATCGGCCCTGCTGAGCCCGAAGTGCCAGTGGCCGCGATAGGGAGCTTTGTCGTTCTGAAGCGTGAGCAAAGACACAGGAAGCGCACAGGTCATGGCCAGCCGTTGACAGGGAACGGTGTTGCGTAGGCGTTCAGTCGACAACCGCGGCACAACCCTGAACTGACGCGAATGCGACAGGACGGTAAAAACTTATTGCGCTCGGGCCGTGATCTGCTGATCATCGGCTCCTGCGGCCCTTCCTGCGGCCCTTCCTGCGGCCCTGTGCATGCAGGCGCCACCCGTCGTCGCCCCTGCATGCACCATTCGGTAGCCATGCTGACAACGCAAGGGGGTGGCCGGCGAGTTGGGTGACCCTAACCAGAATCTTTCAGTATGCCCTCTCCCGCACGCCTCCAGGCCATCAGCACAATCCTGCAGCGCCAGGCGGTCAGCGTTGAACCCACAGCACCACTGAGCGAGCTGTGGGCCTGCAATGTCTTCAGCCTCGACACGATGAAATCGGCCCTGCCCAAGGCCGTGTTCAAGTCGATCGAGCGTTCGATCCGCGAAGGCAGCAAGCTCGAGAGCTCGGTGGCCGATGTGGTGGCTCAGGCGATGAAGGACTGGGCAACCAGCCGCGGCGCCCTGTATTACGCCCACGTTTTCTATCCGCTCACCAACCTCACCGCCGAGAAGCACGACGGCTTCATCTCACCCCAGAGAGACGGCAAGGCGATCACGGAGTTCACCGGCAAGCTGCTGGTGCAGGGTGAGCCGGACGGCTCTTCCTTCCCCAACGGCGGCCTGCGTACCACCTTCGAGGCCCGCGGCTACACCGCCTGGGATGTCACCAGCCCGGCCTGGCTGATGGAGACGCCCAACGGCGTCACCCTGTGCATCCCCACGGTGTTCGTGAGCTGGACCGGAGAGGCGCTCGACAAGAAGACACCACTGCTGCGCTCCAACGCAGCCATGAACGCTCAGGCGCAGCGGCTGCTGCGGCTGCTCGGCGAAACCAAGATCGCGCCGGTGAATTCCAGCTGCGGTGCCGAGCAGGAGTATTTCCTGGTGGATGCGGCGTTCACGGCCCTGCGCAGTGATCTGCAGCTCTCCGGCCGCACCCTCTTCGGTGCTGCTCCGGCCAAGGGGCAACAGTTCGACGACCACTACTTCGGCGCCATCCCCGAGCGGGTGCAGGTGTTCATGCAGGACGTGGAAACCCAGCTCTACAAGCTGGGCGTTCCCGCCAAGACCCGCCACAACGAAGTGGCACCCGGTCAGTTCGAGATCGCCCCCTACTTCGAGGCTGCCAACGTCGCCACCGACCACCAGCAGCTGACGATGACCGTGCTCAAGAGCACGGCCAAGAAGCACGGCTTCACCTGCCTGCTGCACGAGAAGCCGTTCGCCGGCGTCAACGGCAGCGGCAAGCACGTGAACTGGTCGATCGGCAACAGCACCCAGGGCAACCTGCTGGATCCGGGCAACACACCCCACGCCAACCTGCAGTTCCTGCTGTTCTGCGGCGCCGTCATCCGCGGCGTGCACCGCTTCGGACCGCTGATGCGGGCCGCCATCGCCACCGCCAGCAACGACCACCGGCTCGGCGCCAATGAAGCGCCGCCGGCGATCATCTCGGTGTACCTCGGCAGTCAGCTGGAGGATGTGTTCAACCAGATCCGCAGCGGCCGGCTGGAGGGTTCCGCCCAGGCAGCACTGATGTCGCTCGGCGTCGACACCCTGCCGGATCTCAACAAGGATCCCGGCGACCGCAACCGCACCTCCCCCTTCGCCTTCACCGGCAACCGCTTCGAGTTCCGCGCTGTCGGCTCAGGCCAGTCGGTGGCGGGCCCCCTGGTGGTGCTGAACACGATCCTGGCCGATTCGCTGCAGTGGATCAGCGATCAGCTGGAGCCGATGCTCGCCGGCGGCCAGCCGATTGAGGAGGCCGCCTTCGCGGTGCTGCGGCAGACCATGGAGAACCACGGCGCCGTGGTGTTCGGCGGCGACGGCTACTCCAGCGAATGGCACCGCATCGCCGTGGAGGAGCGCGGCCTGGAAAACCTGCGCACCAGCGCCGATGCCCTGCCGGTGCTCGAGCGGCAGGAGATCCGCGATCTGTTCCAGCGCCAGGGGGTGCTCAGCGCGGTGGAACTGAAGAGCCGCTACGAGGTGTACACCGAGCAGTACGTCCAGGCGATCGAGGTGGAGGCCCGTCTGGTGCTGCGCATTGCCCGCACCCAGATCTATCCGGTGGTGATGGATGTGCTCGAGCGCCTCAGCCGCTCCCTGAAGGATCAGGAACTGCTCGGGCTCTCTCCGGATCGCTCCCTGGCCAGCAGCGTGGCCAGCCTCAACCAGGCGCTGATCAGCCAGTGCAGCGCCCTCGAGGCAGCGATCAACAACCCACCGCACGACAGCCAGGCGCACCTGCGCCACTGCGCCGATGTGCTGCTGCCCCTGATGGGCGAGGTGCGAGCCGCCGTCGACGGCCTGGAAACCCTGGTCGACGAGGCCTCCTGGCCGCTGCCTACCTACCAGGAGCTGCTGTTCGTGCGCTGAGGCGTCGGGATCTGACCAGCTTGCTGATCAGCAAGCTGGTCATGCCGTCTAGATCACGGTTCCATCAACCAGCGTTGTGTTCTTTTCAATCACAATGATGCCACTGCGGATCGTGAATCCCAGTGCACTGCGATCGGCTTCCTGGACGCGATCCTTGTTGATCAGATGCACCTGACTACCAATGCGCACGTTCTTATCAAGAATGGCACGCTTGATCACAGAGTCGGCACCGATGCCGAGGGGCACACCACCTGACTCACGCACAGCGGCACGCTCAGCCGCCGATTCGTAACGATCTGCACCCATCACCAACGCATCCTCGAGAACTGCACCCTGCTCCACCCGCAGCCGCAAACCCAGCAAGGAATGCTCGATCACACATCGATCCAGCTGACATCCTTCACTCAAGACTGAACGGCGAATGCGCGAATCGCGAACCTGGCTGGGGGGCAGATAGCGAGATCGCGTATAAATCGGCGCTTTCTCATCATAAAAACTGAATGCCGGCAGCTCCTCAGCCAAGGCCAGATTGGCATCATAAAAAGCCTTGATCGTACCGATATCTTCCCAGTAGGCATCAAAAAGATAACTTTGCAGGACGCACCCGCCAGCCAGAGCTGCCGGGATGATTTCCTTGCCAAAATCCGTCGCCTGCGGGCAGCTATCCAACAGGTTGAACAGAACATCCCGTTCGAAGACATACATCCCCATCGAGGCGAGGAATGGACGACGCTGTGCTTCAAGCGCAGACAGGCCGATCGCAGCGGTATCCACACGCATCGCCGCAAGCGCATCACCGCTGGGCTTCTCACGAAACTCACGAATCAGCCCGGCCGAATCCGTGCGCATCAAACCGAAGCCCTCGGCCGCAGCGGCATCAACCGGCAACGCCGCCACCGTGAGAGCGGCACCACTGGCCCGATGCGCAGCCACGAAAGCGCCATAGTCCATACGGTAGAGCTGATCACCCGAGAGGATCAGGATCTGATCGACATCCCAGACCTGAAACAGTTGGCTGTATTGGCGCACCGCATCGGCCGTGCCCTGGAACCAACTGGGGCTATCCGGTGTCTGCTGAGCCGCCAGCACCTCAACAAAGCCACCGCTGAACCCAGACGAGAGGTTGTAGGTCAGGCTGAGATGACGGTTCAACGATTGACTGTTGAACTGGGTTAGTGCATAGATCTTGTTAATCCCTGAGTTAATGCAATTGCTGACAGGGATATCAATCAAACGATATTTACCGGCCAGTGGCACAGCCGGCTTGGCCCGGGTGAGGGTGAGTGGTTGCAGGCGAGTACCCGCACCACCGCCGAGGATGAGCGCCAGAACACGCTTCACTCGCAGATCTCTCGCTTGAGGTGGAAATAAAGATGGTTCGGATCCTTGTACTGCCGCGGCAAGCAGTGGTGCAGGCTTGTGAGGCGGTGCCAGCAGACACTCCGCTGGATCTGATCAAGGCTTTTCCCTTCCCGGATCAGGATGCGCAGCGCCTTGCAGTACAAAGGGAACGAAGCCTCCAGCTCACCGATGGTGAGGGTGGTGGTGAAGGTTGCTTGGCTCATGGAAGCCACGGCTGGAACGCGAATCAGGCTCGCCTGACTGCCCGACGGCGTGAAGCCCCCGTTTGGGGGCAATCAGATCTGAACCATGCCGCAGCGCATGCCCTTCAGCACAGCCTGCAGCCTGTTGTGCACATCGAGGGTCTGCAACAGTCGCTTGGTGTAGGTGTGGGCCGTTTCGTCACTCACCACCAGACGCTTGGCAATCTCGCGATCACTGAGACCACTGGCGAGCAGATCAAGAACCTCATACTCACGCGGGGTGAGCCTGGGGCAACTGAGGTAGGGCAGGATTCCCGTTCGCAACGAAGGGCTTCGGTAGGAATGCCCCCCCAGAACGGCCATCACCGCTGCCTGCAGCGGTTGCTGGTCGTCAACGAAATCCGCCTCGGCCACGACCGCCTCCAGCCAGGGCGCATCGTTGCACTCAACCGGAATCGCATCGCCAAGGGCAAGGATCACGGCGTGAAGGCCTGGATGGCGTTCTCGGGCACGTCGCACCAGATCAAACCCGTTGCCGCTTTCCAGATGGTCCGTGCAGACCAGCAGCTGGTACGGCTCATTCGCATCGTCAGCCAGATAATCCAGGCAGGCCTCCTGATCGGTCACCGCACAGGTGATCCGGGAATAGCCTCCGAAGGAGCGACAGAGGGCGCGCAGCAGGAAACGCCCTTTTGCCGCCACGGCGACACGCCCGGGAATCTGGATCGCTTCCAGACCTTCATCCTGAGTCCCTTTGTCGGCGGTGGCCAGGTAGGTCGTGAGGTCCATGCTCCGGCGACTGCCGCTGCGTTGGGAACCAGGTGGTCCGGGATCAACCTAGGAGCTCATCGGGCCTCGCGGCTCAGGCCCAGGATTCAGTCGTCGTAAACGAGACAGCTGGTGTCGGATGGGTTGAGGTCACAGAAGACCTCAAAGGGAGACGGCGCCTCGGTTTCCTCGGGATGACGCTGCTGAAACGCCTCCAGCTCCTTGATCTGCTGCTCGAGCCTGCGGGCGATCACCTGATCACCATTGGCCTGGGCCCCGGCGAGGTTGGCGCGGTAGGTATGGAGCTGCTCGCTGATCGTGGCCATGGAACACACCCCGTGCGGGACGCTGATCGGCGCGGTGAATGTAACCCCACCGAGTTCCCAATCGAACGCCGACAGCGCAGGCAAAGCCAAATTCACCGCAAAAGCAGTATTTCCACCCATCTTTTCAAGTCGGCTCCCGCCATCGCCGCCGATCCATCAGGGTGGGGGGCCCCTCAGGATCGAGTCCATGGCCGACGCCCCTTATCTGGTCGCACTTGCGCTGGTGGAGCAATCAGGCAAACGGCTGCTGCCGCTCACCGGAAAATCTCAACGCAGCGAAGCAGCCCAGGCCACCGACCCCGGCGATGCCGGACGAACCCTGGCGTTGGAACTGCTGGTGCGACTCTGGCAACGCAGCGACGAAGGCGCCCTGCGACGGGCCGCAGGGGAGGACAGCCTGCTGCTGCTGGAGCTTCCCCTGGAGGTGATGAGCGAACGGCTGCCCATCATCAAGGCCAACTGGCTCGCCAATGGTGACACCGCAGATCTGCTGAGCAACCTGGGCAGCCTGGCCATCAGAGGCTGGACGATCAGATTCACAAAGTATGAGCCGCTCAGCTTCATCAACTGGCGGTGATCAGCAGCAGGCTCCGCAATCCCCATTTGGGTACAAGCAGTTCGTAACAAGAGTCCTGCATGCTCCGAGCCAACGCCTTAGGGTAAGCGGGACAAATAAATCTTGATCATGGCCACATGTCGCTACCACAACGTCAGCGACCGGCTTGTGATCCTGCGCTGTATTGGCCCGAACTCCTTCTTCCAGGAAAAGGTTCTCTTCCCTACCGAGGATTGGCTATTTGACTGTCCGGCGCACAGCTCCATCGAGGTCTGGACCAATAGCCTTGCGGGTGCGGACCTTCTGGATTGCCTGACCAGCGAAGACCTGGTGTTCAGCACCAGGAGCCATGAGGCCCGCGACCTGGCCCATTCAGCAGGAGTAACCCGCTGATCCAACAGTGTGAGGATGACGTCAGCCGACACGTTCGCCCATGGTTCTGATTCAGCGGGATGCGCCCTACCCCCACTGGGAATTCAGCGATCCCGGCAGCGGTGATCTGCTGCGGCTGGTGCCCGAGCGCGGCGGACTGATCAGCGGTTGGCGCTGCAGTGGTCGCGAGGTGGTGTACCTCGATCTGGAGCGGTTCCTCGATCCTGCCCAGTCGGTACGGGGCGGTTTCCCGGTGTTGTTCCCGATCACCGGTGGGCTGCCGGAGAACCAGTTACCCCTGCCCCAGGGAACGTTCACGCTCGGCCAGCACGGCTTCGCGCGGCAGCTGCCCTGGCAGATGGAACCCCTGGCCGATGGCCGTGGCGTTCTGCTGCAGCTCAGCGATACGCCGGAGACGTTGCAGTCCTACCCCTTTCCGTTCCTGCTGAGCATGGAGGTGCGGCTGGCGACCGGGGCCTTGGAGATCAGTACCACGGTTCATAACCGCAGCGAGACGGCCATGCCCTTCAGTTTCGGGCTCCATCCCTACTTCAACCTCTCCAGCCTGGAGGGGGTGCGCTTTGAAGGACTGCCGGCCGAATGCATGAATCACCTCACGATGGAACCCGCTTCCACAGCGGAGCAGATGGATCGCCTGAGCCAGGGCATCGATCTGCTGGTGCGCCCCACGGGAGCGGTGCGCATGCTTGATGAGGCGGCCGGCACCACGCTCGAACTGCAGCTCAGCCACCCCTTCGATCTGGTGGTGCTTTGGACCGAACCGCCGCGGCCGATGATCTGCATCGAACCCTGGAGTGGCCCACGCCAGGCCTTGCTGAGCGGCGACCGCAGGATTGAGTTGGCTCCTGGAGCCAGCACGGTGCTCAACACCCGCTATGCCCTGATCCAGCCCTAACTCAGACTCGGCCCGACACCACGACAACAGCCAGCAACAAGGCAGCCAAGAACAGCTCGCTCAGGGTCGTTTCCATCATCTGTTCAGGCTGCAAGCGCTTCACTTTCGTCGACAAATCTGCAAACCGCGCCCCCCATGCGGGGGCAACACCAATCGGAGAACGTGCAGCCGCTCCTGAACAATGGAGATGCGAGGAACCACGGCACTTTCAGGCCAGATCTGCGGCAAACACAGGCCACACCAGTTGAACAGTCCGACAAAGTCGCGCCCTGATTGGCACAGCATCAGCACAATCGCCGCGGAGCGTGGCCAGGGTGTGCAGCGCCGTTCCAAACGACTGAATGGCCGTCTTCCCACGTTCAGATTTGGTGCTGGGGTCAGTCATGAATGCATCACCGGCTCAGCAATCCTGCAACAACGTTGAGTTGCAACAAGCATGAGCCGGTGAGGCTATTCACAGCTGATTGTGGATCGTTTCAACAGGTATGCCTGCCGCCGCTGGCCAGCGAACCTTCAGCCACTCGATGGCCAGGGCTGGGCATTGAGGGTCCTCTGCGGCAAGCCTGTCAGCTCATGGTCCACCTGGGCCAGGCGCTCCAGCACCAGACTGAGATCCAGGGACGAGAGTTCACCATCCGGCTGCCATTTCAGGCAGGTACGACCCAGGCAGCTGCTGACGTTGTCCGTTGTCGTGGTGTGAACCATGACATGTCATCCCTGAATCGAGACCTCCAGTCTTCGCGAGGTGCTCCCGACGGGGATACCCCCATCAGGGGGCAACCAGGACCGGCCGCACCTGATGAAGACAGGCAACCCAGCCGAGGGGGGGAGCAAGGCTCGCGGGATCACTTCAGCCCCCTGAACCGCGCAGTCGCTGCTGCAGGCGCTGCCTCAGGGAGGCCAGCAGGCGCTGCAGGGGATGCAGCCGACTGCGAGCCTCGCGCTCGCGCCGGGCATCGGCACAGGTGGAACAGAGCACCTGGCCGCTCACCCGGCGGTAGTGCTGAGCCGATCGCTCGATGAAGGTGCCGCAGCCCTTGCAGGGAAAGATCGGGCTCATCGACAACGGAAAACACCGGCATAGCCCCGGCGGCG
>CAIZNP010000286.1 GCA_903934375.1 uncultured Synechococcaceae cyanobacterium | reverse complement strand
CTGCCGAAGCCAGCGGCCATGCCGGCGAGGCCGAGAGCCTGTGGCGGCAACTGCTGCAACGCTTCCCAGCTCAGGCGGCCAGCGCCGATGCCCTCTACGCCCTTGGCCGCCGTTCACCACCACTGCGCCGCCAGCTGCTGCTGCGCTTTCCGGCCCACCCCGCCGCCCTTGCGGCCGCGCTGGAAGCCCGGCAGGCCCTGCACCTGGCCCGCTGGGGGCCGCGCTGGCCCGGCGCTGACGCCCTGCTGCGCCAGAGCTGCCTCAGACAGCAGAACGCGCCGACCACGAACGAGCGGCAGCAGCTGGCAGCTGGCCTGGTGAAGCTGGGCGATGGTGCCGCAGCCCTGGAATGCCTCGCCGGTGCCCCTGCGCCGGCGCCTCTGCAGCTAAGCCTCGCGAGAACACTGCTGCGGGGATCGAGCCAGCAGCAGCTGCAGGCGGAGGGCTTGCTTCTCACGGTGGCGCGCCGGCAGCCCGACAGCCCGGAAGCCGGAGAGGCCACTGCCCTCCTCGCCCAGCAGCCCGGCGCCGCGGCCCTGCTGGCCCTGCAGCGGCTGCCCGCCGTGTTGCGCACCAGCGCCCCCGTGCAGGCCCGGCTTGCCCTGGAGGGGCAGGTGCCCTGGCGGGGTGTCCTGCAGCGCTGGCCCAACGAACCCAGCAGCTGGGATCTGCAGTGGGAGCTGGCCCGCAAGGCCCTGCTGCAGCGGCAGTGGCGACAGGCCGCCGCCGTGCTAGCCAGCCTCGACAGCCGCCTTCTGCCGAGCCAGCTGGCAGCACGGCAGCTGTTCTGGCAGGGCTACAGCGCCCGCCGACTGGACGACCCGCAGCAGGCTGAAACGAGCTGGCGCCGGCTTCTGACCATCAGCCCCGGCGGCTACTACGCCTGGCGGGCGCGGCTGCGGCTCGGCCAGAGCAGCAACGACGACCCACGCCGCAGCAGGGCCTCCCAGGGCGACACCACAGGGATCAACCGCTCAGACAACACAGCAGCGGAGCTTCCCTGGCACGCGCTCGCCAGCGGGGATGCCCATCTCGATGCGCTCTGGCGCCTGGGCCAACCGCTCGAGGCCTGGGAGCACTGGCGGCATCGCCAGGGAGGGCGTCAGCCGCAGGGAGCCGGGGAGCTACTGCTGGAAGGACGGCTGCGCACCGCCGTCGGCGATGACTGGACCGGGCTGGGCCAACTGGAGCAGGCTGGGCTGCGCCTGCCACAGACCAGCTGCCTGAACCAGTGGCAACGGGATCTGCAGCTGCACCCCCGCCGCTTCCAGAGTGCCTTGGGCGAGGCGGCTGCTCAGGCGGGCCTCGATCCCGCACTGCTCCTGGCGGTGGCACGCCAGGAATCGCGATTCACGCCGGCGGTGAGCTCCGCGGTGGGGGCGGTGGGGCTCCTGCAGCTGATGCCGGAGACGGCAGCTGAGCTGGCGGGCTCTGCGCTCTCCACGCAAGATCTGCAGGACCCTGATCGCAACGCACGGCTAGGAGCGCGCTTCCTGCGCCAGCTTCTGGACCAGTGGAGCGGCAATCCTTTCCTCGCCGTGGCCAGCTACAACGCCGGGGCGGGAGCGGTGCAGGGATGGCAGGGAGCTGCCATCCCGGATGTGGCCAGCGAACCGGAACTGTGGGCCGAGGCCATTCCTTACCCCGAGACCAGGCTGTACACCAAAAAAGTGCTGGGCAACTACTGGACGTACCGTCAGGGACTCCGCCCTCCATGCTGAGTGCGCGACCACGCTCAACTGAGGTAACTGCCCAGCCTGTTGTGGAGACTCCGGCCAATGGCAATGCCCAACAGCACCCAGCCGCTGATCGCCACACAACCCAGCAGCGGCGGCGGCACCACCCGCAACCTGGTGAGATCAAGGCGCGCCAGCAGCACCGCCGAAGCCAGCACCAGAACTTCAGCGAAAACAGCCAGGTGGAGCATGTAGAGCCCACCGGTGATCACCGCCAGCAGCGTCACCACCAGGGTGAGCGCCTTGCTGGAGGCCATCAGCAGGGAGATCTCACGCATCAGCAGATCCGGCATGGTGCACAGCACCACCACGAACACGGCCTGCAGACACTGGAGCGGCCAGAAGAACGGCCCCGCCATGGCGCGGGTGGCCGTGCCTTGGGCCTCCTGGATCAGGGCAGGATCCACATCCGCCCAGCGCAGCCCCATGAAGGCGCTCACCAGAAGGAGCAGCAGCAGCATGGGTGCCCGCAGCGGCAGGAACAGCAGCAGCATCAGCCGTCTCACAGCGAAGCTCCCAGAGGGTCAGCGGCCGGTTGATCCAACACCAGAGCAATGGCCTCGAACGGACAGGAGGGGATGCATTGTTCGCACACGAAACAGCGTTGCGTGTCGAACTGCAGCTGCCAAGTGGGGGCCTGCAGACTGAGGGCACCACTGGGGCAGAGGCTGCTGCAGATGCCGCAGTCCACGCAGCGATCCCGATCGATGCGGATCTCCCCGGGCGCACGGTTCAGTCCCAGCCCCTGGCTCTCCAGCCACTGCTCGGCCGCCTCCAGATCGTCGATGTCGCCAGAGAGCTCCACCACCATGGTGCCGCTCTGGTTGGGTGCGATCTGGGCCCGCAGGATCTTGGCGGCGATGTCGAAATCAACGGCCAACCGATAGGTGATCGGCTGATGCACCGCCTCGCGGGGGAAGTGGAGGGTGATGCGGCGCTTCACACGTCAGCTCCCGCCTGGATGCAGCGTAACGGGCCCACCGAAACTGGCAGATTGAGGCACCCTTCTCAACGGGCCGGCCGTGAGCGCACCTGCACCGCAACCCGACACCACCTCGCCACTCGGCCGGCGGGAGCGTGTGGTGCTCGCCGCTCTGGCTGCACTGCTGGCGGTGCTGCTGGTGCTGCTCCGTGGCGGCCTGCAGCCGGCCGCCCCCCTGGAGAAGCTCGCCCGCCAGTCGCTGGATCTCCCGGTGGCACTGGCCGATGGTCGTCCGACCCTGGTGGAGTTCTATGCCGACTGGTGCGAAGCCTGCCGTGCCATGGCTCCGGCAATGGAGACGATTGAGCAGCAACACCGCGGCGAACTCGACGTGGTTCTTCTCAATGTCGACAACCCGCGCTGGCAACCCGAGATCGATCGCTTCGAGGTGAACGGCATCCCCCAGCTGGAACTGTTCGATGCCGAGGGCGCCGCCATCGGCCGCTCCCTCGGTGCCCGCAGCAGGCCAGAGCTCGAAGCCCTCAGCCATGCCCTGATTGCTCAAACGCCGCTGCCAAGCCTGCCCGGGGTAGGAACCCTCAGTGCGATCAGCTCCGGCGGCGTCATCAGCAGCACACCCCAGGCCGGTCCCCGCAGTCACAGCTGAACCCCGGCGAGCCGGGGAACGACGAGCAGAGCTGAGCAGCTGATCAGAGCCCTGGAAGCCGCCTAGCCTGCGTCGACCCGCACGCCGGCTGTCCCGTCGCCGGATTCCCATGAACCGCTTCCGGGTCGAGCTGATCGCCGCCACCCCGAATCCGCAGCAGTGCATCTACGCGGCGATGCACCAGGACTACAGCGAAGGATTCGTGGTGGCCGACCGCGCCAACTGGCCCGATGAGGCGAAGGCCGGTGAGATCTGCGTCAAGCGTCTGCTGGCCGGCGAGCGCGGCCACTACGGCCCGCTCGAGCATGCCCAGATCGTGCTGAACGTGGGCTGGTTCCCCCACTCGGTGATGCAGCAGGCCCGCACCCACCGGGTGGGCGTGAGCTTCGATGTGCAGTCGATGCGCTACACGGGCGATCGCATCTGCCGGGCCGCCAACGGCGAGCTCGATCTGGAGGAGGTGTTCTACCTGCGGCCGGTCGGGCAGTACAGCGACCGCCAGGGCAAGAAGTACGCCTACACCGCCGAGGAGCGCAGCAAGGATCTCGAACTCTGCCGTGCAGCCGCTGAACGCTATCGGGAGATGCTGGACGCCGGATTCGCCGAGGAGCATGCGCGCGGCATCCTGCCGTTCGACTACCGCCAGCACTTCGTGGTGAGCTTCTCACTGCGAGCCTTCCTGCACTTCATGGACCTGCGCGCCAAGCTCGACGCTCAGGAGGAAATCCGCGTGCTGTGCGACCTGATGTGGCCGCACATGCAGGCTTGGGCTCCGGAAATCGCTGGCTGGTACGAGAAGACCCGTCTTCACAAGGCCAGGCTCGCCCCCTAGATCCTGGCCAGCGTCACCCGTTCGGGCTGATGCTGGTATTTACCGGCGCGATCCTTGTAGGTGGTCTCGCAGGGATCGCCCTCAAAGAACAACAGCTGGCAGATACCCTCGTTGGCGTAAATGCGGCAATCGGCTCCGGAGGAGTTGCTGAACTCCAGGGTGAGATGCCCCTCCCAGCTGGCTTCAGCCGGTGTGGTGTTGACGATGATGCCAAGCCTCGCGTAGGTGCTCTTGCCCAGGCAGATCACCGTGATGTTCGGTGGCACGCGCATGTGCTCCAGGGCCACCCCGAGGCCATAGGAGTGGGCCGGCAAGATGAAATAGGCCCCATCGTCGTCCTCGTGCAAGGGCGCCGTATCCAGGTTGGCCGGGTTGAACCGCTTGGGGTTCATCACCGTGCCGGGCACATGCCGGAAGATCATGAACTCCTTGGCGGAGAGCCGCAGGTCGTAGCCGTAAGAGGAACAGCCGAAGCTCAGCACCGGGCCGGTGCCGTTGCCGGGATCCAGGTGACGCACCAGCTCCGGCTGGAACGGCTCGAGCATGCCGGCGCCTGCCTGCTCCTTGATCCAGCGGTCGTTCTTGAGCATCAGAAGCCTCGGCGCAACTGGGTGACCTGATCAGCCATGGCGAGAAGGGCAGCGGGCATGCAGGGTCCCGTCAGGATCACATCCAGATGGGGCGGACGCTGCTCCAATGCCGCGATCACGTCGGTGGCGGAGAGATAGCCCAGCTCGACCGCCAAGCCCAGCTCATCCAGCACCAGCTGATCCAGTTCACCGCCCAGCAGCTGGTCACGGGTGTAATCCCAGACAGCCCACACCGCATCACGATCCTCTGCCGAGCCGCTCTCCGCACGGACGGGCTCCGCCAGGCAGGCGGCCACGGCAGGGCGCAACCATTGCAGACGACCGCACAGCCAGACGCTGCGCTCGAGCCCCTGGTCGACGCCGCCCTTGAGGAACTGACTGATCAGCACGCGGCTACCGAGACCGGCGCTGCGCAGGGCCTGGCTGAACACACCGCTGAAGCTGCCGCGGAACGGGGCGGTGTGGACCTGAACCAATCCCTCCTGCTGAGCCACCAACCGCAGACTGCGCACGGGCTCTGCGGGCCGGGGCGGGGCAGCGGAACGCAGGGGCGCGGGTCCGGAGCGGGGCTGGTGCTTGGCCGAGGCCGCCATGCTCACCGTCATTCCCGCTCGACTCCGCTTGAAACCTGAATGTAGCGGTGTCGGCCCAGCAGGCAAGCCGCGGCCACCACCTGTAGTGGAAACACCCGTACCAACGGGGCAGCAGTCCGTTATGAGGCGTGCAGGCCAATGCGGGGCCGGCACGACGCCGGGGTGAGCGTCCGAGCTGTGGTCAGCCGATCTGCTTCCGACGCAGGCGGCAAGGGACCTGGGGCGACGCCGCAGAGCCAGCCCAAGGCTGGGGCGCAAGCCGTCGATTGGTGTCAACCGTTACATGGCCCCGCGAAGGCGATCCGTAGGGTCCGGCTCACCTTGCACCGCCGTCATGGTCGGCGCCACAGGCGGCTTCAGCCGCTACTCCGCCAGTCCAACCACCGGCGTTTCGGGGCTGATCCCAGCAGCCTCCAGCATGCAGCCGGCGAACGCCACCCTGCTGGATGTGATCCGCGCGCTGGCGGGCAGCACCACCGAAACGGTGGAACGGGGCAAGACCATCTTCTTCCCCGGCGACCCGGCCGAAAAGGTCTACCTGCTGCGCCGTGGCGCCGTGCGCCTCTCGCGGGTGTACGAATCCGGTGAGGAGATCACCGTGGCGCTGCTGCGGGAGAACAGCCTCTTCGGAGTTCTGTCGCTGCTCACCGGTCAGCGATCCGATCGCTTTTATCACGCCATCGCCTTCACCCGCGTCGAGATGGTGACAGCACCGGCCACCTCGGTGCGCAAGGCGATCGAGCAGGACGCCAGCGTTGGACTGCTGATGCTGCAGGGCCTCTCCTCGCGCATCCTGCAGACCGAGACCATGATTGAAACGCTCACGCACCGCGACATGTCCTCGCGACTGGTGAGCTTTCTGCTGGTGCTCTGCCGCGACTTCGGCGTGCCGAGCAGCGAGGGAATCACCATCGACCTGCGGCTCTCCCACCAGGCCATCGCCGAGGCGATCGGCTCCACCCGGGTGACCATCACCCGCCTGCTGGGCGACCTGCGCAATGCCGGTCTGGTGCAGATCGACCGCAAGAAGATCACCGTGTTTGACCCCCTGGCCCTGGCCAAGCGCTTCAGCTGAATCGAGCCGTTGATCGGTTCGCTGCTCAGTTCAGCAGGTCGGTTCAACAGGTCGGTTCAACGTCCCGGTTCAGCTGGGAGGCTGGTCACACCCTGCGCCTGAACAAAACCTCTGCGTCGATACTGGCGTTCTCCGCTCCGTCCCGTGTCCGGCTGGCTTCTGATCCTGGCCCTGCTGGTCCTCGGGGGCGTGCTCTCGACCCTCGGGGATCGTCTGGGTACACGGGTGGGCAAGGCGAGGCTCAGCCTGTTCAACCTCCGTCCACGCCGCACCGCGGTGCTGATCACGGTGCTGACAGGCAGCCTGATCAGTGCTGTGTCGCTCGGACTGATGCTGCTGGTGAGCCAGCGGCTGCGCACGGGACTGTTTGAGCTCGACCAGCTGGAGCGCCGGCTGCGGGACAGCCGCAACGCCCTGGACAGCAGCCGTGAGCAACTGCAGCGCAGCCAGAGCGAGCTGCGCCGCGCTGAAGGCGGACAGCGTCAGGCGCGCAGCAAGCTGGCCCTGGTGGAGCAGCAGGCCAGTGGGCTGCGCCGGGAACTGGTGCCCCTGAACCAGCAGCGCCAGCAGCTCGAGCAGGAGCGCGATCGACTCAGCCGCGACATCAACGCCAAGGATGCCGACATCCGCCGCAACCGGGCTGAACTGGCCCAGGTGACCAGCAAGATCGCCAAAAGCGCCCGTGAACTCCAGCAGCTGGAAACCAATCTGATCGCCCTGCGCCGCGGCGATGTGGTGATCTCCAGCGGCCAGCCCATCGAGATCGCCAAGGTTCAGATCGACAAGCCGAGCCAGGCGAAAGAGGTGATCGAGGCCCTGCTGCGCCAGGCCAATCTCAATGCCTACCGCCGCGTGCTTCCCGGCGAGAGCGCCAACCGCCAGATCCTGCTGGTGCCCCGCAGCGACATCACCAAGCTGGAGACGGTCATCAGCAAGCGCGGCAGCTGGGTGGTGAGCGTGATCTCCGCCGCCAACGTGCTCAAGGGAGAACGACAGGTGGTGGCCTTCATGGATGCACGGCCCAACCGGCAGGTGGTGCAGGCGGGCGAGCAGCTCTCCACCACCGTTCTTGAAGGGGATGAACGCAGCCCCGAGCAGGTGCGCAGCCGCCTGAACCTGCTGCTGGCCGCGGCCTTCAGCCAGGCCCAGCGCCGCGGCACCCTCAGCGACGGCCTTCAGTTCGACGCTGGCAGCTTCAATCAGCTCGGAGCGGCACTCACCAACCGTCCCAGCGGACAGACGGTGCGCCTCGAGGCCGTCGCCCGTCGCAGCAGCGACCTGGCCGACCCTGTGGTGGTCGACATCCGTGCCCTGCAGGCCGTGCCGGTGGCCCCTCAGCTGCAGCGTGGTCCCGCCAATCGATGAAGCCCCCGATGCCCCCCAGCGCCACCAGCCCTGCGGTGGCGCCCTATGCAGGCCTGGATCCAGGCCGCAGCAAATGCGGTCTGGTGCGCAGCGACGAGGACGCCCAGGAGATTCTGAGCGCCGGCGTACTCGAACCGGAAATCTGCTGGCGGCAGCTCGAGCAGTGGTGCCAGCAGGGGCTAATCACCGCCGTGGTACTCGGCAACGGCACGGGCAGCTCCCACTGGCAGCAGCAGCTGGCCCGCCTCAGACTGCCGGTTGTGCTGGTGGACGAGGCCGGCACGACCCTGGCGGCACGGCAGCGGTACTGGCAGCTGGAACCGCCCCGGGGCTGGCAGCGGCTGCTGCCGAAAGGGATGCGGCTACCGCCGCGGGACGTGGACGACGTCGTGGCGCAACTGCTGCTGGAGCGCCACCTGGGGCGGCCGCTGCAGCGCAGCCGGACACACTGGCTGGCCCGGATCAGAACTTCGCCCGGACCGTGAAGGCATAGTCGCCGCCGGGCTCCAGCTGGTAATCGGCCTTGAGCAGAAACCGCAGCAGGGCGTCCTGGATCAGGGCTCGGCCCAGAGATGGCTCCACAAGCAGTTCACCGCGATCGAAGAACCAGCTGAAGGTCCACTGAAACCCACCGGCGCTCACCTCCCCCTCAAGCAGTCGCTGGCTGAAGCTCTGATGCAGCACCCGCAGCTGGGCAGTGGTGGCAGGCAGACGGCTCACGGGATGGGCTTCAGGCGACGGGGGCCTGGGCCAGCTTGGCGGCAGCCGGGGCCACAAACCCGTTCAATCGGTTACCGGCCCGCTCGATACCGAGGCGCTGGATCAGCTCAATGCCAGCCAGCACTTCAGCCAGCACCTCCTCCAGCACGGGCTGCTCGGCAGGAGCGAAACGACCCAGCACATGGCCCACGGTTCGCTGCTTGCGCTCCACGGGATTAAGTGCCGGGGCCCCGATGCCGATGCGCAGGCGCGGAAACTCCTGCCCACCCAGGTGGGCGATGGTGCTGCGCAGGCCGTTGTGTCCACCTGCTCCCCCGGAGCTGCGCAGCCGCAGGCGGCCCAAGGGCAGATCCATGTCGTCGACGAGCACCAGCATCTGGACCGGCTCCAGGCCGTACCAGTCGAGGGCGGCACGGATGGAACGGCCGCTGTCGTTCATGTAGGTGTGCGGCATCAGCAGACGCAGGCGTTGCTGACCCTGACCCACCTCGGCCAGCAGACCGTGAAGCTTGGCTTGCTGACGGAAAGCGGTGCCGGCACGCGACGCGAGCCGCTCCAAGGCCATGAAACCAACGTTGTGCCGAGTGCCGGCGTACTTCTCACCAGGGTTGCCTAAACCCACCAGCAATTGCAGGGGCAAGAGCCCACTGGGATCAGCCATGGCGAGCTCAGCTGGCCGGCCGATCAACAGAATTGGCGTCTTCGGGCTCCGAGCCAGCAGGCAGACGGTCAGGGGTTGAACGTCCGTCCTCGGCAGGAGCGGCGCTCACCTCTGCTTCAACCGTGTCGACCGCCTTGCGGAACTCCTGTTCAAACTCGCTGGAAGCCGCCTGAAAGCCCTTGAGGGTGCGACCAAGGGTCTTGCCCAGCTCAGGCAGACGCTTTGGGCCGAACACCAACAAGCCGATGGCGGCAATGACAGCCAGCTCGGGCAGTCCGATCCCGAAGACGTTCATCAGGCTCAGCCCATGCCGTTCCAGTTGACGGTGATGCCGTCGAGCAGCAGCGACTTGTTGTACAGCTGCAGGATCACCAGCAGAAACACCAGGAACAGGGCCATGAAGATGCCCATCACCGGCGTGGTTCCCCAACCCGGCACAACCTTGCCGTACTCGGAGTTGAGGGGGCGGAGCAGGTCTCCCAGGCGGGTGCGTTGAGCCATGACGGCGCGGTGCTCTCTGGCAGGGAATAGGTCTGGTTACTGTAAGGGTGCCGCCGGCCCGCCCCGCGGTCCACATCGAGAGTTGTGATGGAAACCAGCCTGATTGACAGCGGCGTTGCCGCCAGCGGCTCCCCAGCCCTCTCCGTGGCGATCGCCGTGCTGGCGGTGCTGCTCGGCCTGACCGGCTTCGGCATCTACCTGGCTTTCGGCCCGCCGTCCAAGGGGCTCACCGATCCCTTCGACGATCACGACGACTGATCAGGCGGCACCAGTGCCAGCCGCAGCCGCACCAGCTGCCAGGGCCTGATCGCAGCGGGTCCCTCCAGCAGCCTCCAGCCCAAGGAGAGCTGCAGCCGCTGCCGCAGCGGACTCAGGTTCTGCAGGGTCAACCAGACCTGCCCAGCCGTTTCAGCCGGCTCAAGACCGATCAGCTCCAGCGCCGCCGAACCGAACCGCAACCGCGGCAGGGGTGGCTCAGGGCTGGCTCCATCAGGCTGAAGCCCCGCTGGCGATGCCGGTGCTGCCGGCCTCAGCCAACGTGGTTCGCGGAAGCTGCGCGCCTGGCGCGGAACAGCCTGCTGGCGCCAGCCTCCTGTGCAGGGCATCAGGGCCAGCCGCAGGCGCTGCAGACCGTTGTCCGCCCCTGGATCGGGCCAGGTTGGCGCACGCAGCAGCGACACCCCAAGCCGCTCCGCCGCGATCGAGACTCCCTGCGGCCCATCCAGCAGCACAGCCAGACCGCCGCCAGCGCCTGACGCCGGTTGAGAGGCGATCCAGCTGATCACCGGCACCTCCCAGCGCGCCTGCTCACGGGCGGTGCTGGGCCGCGCCGGACGCTCCAGAACACCTCCAGCGGTGTCCGCCGCCAGCCGCGCGGCTGGCTGTGCCAGGGGGATCTCCAGCCGCAACAGCTCGTGACGCTGACGCCAGTCCACCTGCAGCGTGAGCTCCAGCCACGGGCTGGCAGCCCGCAGCTGCACATCCAGCCGCAGCGAACTGCTGCCGCAACGCCCTCGCCAGAGCAGGCGGCAGCAGAGAGGCCCCTGCTCCACCAGCTCAGGCGTCCCCTGCCACTCGAGCGGCAGAGGCTGTTCGCGGTAGTTGGCGGCGATATCCCAGGCATCCCAGAACTCGCCCTGATCGCGCCAACGGCACCATTGCAAGGGCTGCAACAGCTGAGGCAGACCATCGGCACCCCAGAGCTGCACCACCCCGGCGGCCGCCAGCTCGGCGCTCACCAGGCCATTGCCGAGCAGCCAGCGGGGGCCAGACGCACCATCACTGACCTCAGGGAGCTCGCGAAGCTCCACCGGCTGCAGGATCGCCTCAGGCGCTGCGGCTGGCGCCGGATCCGAGCGTTCGAGGGCAAGCCCGGCGATGCCACTGATTACCGGCAGCTGGACCCAGGTGCCACCGCCCGGAGCCGGCTGACTCGGCAGCGGCCCGGCGGCGTCCGCTGCCATCGCCAGCCGCCAGCTGCCGCGCGGCAGCCGCAGGGTGAGCGTGCCACCGGCCGCGGCTTGCAGGCTCATCAGCCACCAACAACCGGCAGGGCCCGGACCCAGCAGCTGCTGGAGCGCGCGATCACGCAGGCGGGCAGCGGCGCGGCGGCTGGAGCGCCACTGGGGTTCCGCCTGCTCGAACACCGCGCTGATCGAGGTGCCGGGAAGGATGTCGTGGAACTGCTGAAACAGCAGCGGCCGCCAGTCGGCGCGCTGCTCTGTGATGCCGCCGGTCTGGCCGCTCAGGCTCAGCAACGCCAGGGCCAGGGCCAGATCCGCCTCCCGCAGCAGCCGCTCCAGGCTGCGGTTGTGGCGCTTCTGATCCGGGCGGCTGGTGGCGCAGCCGCGATGGAGCTCCAGGTAGAGCTCATCACGCCACACCGGCAGCCGCGGAGCGAGCGGTTCGAGCCGATCGAGATAGTCCCGCAGCGTGCCGTGCCGCTGCGGGCAGGCCAGAGGCTGCTGCTGCCAGAGCTCAAGCTGCTGCAGCATCTCCTCGGTGGGGCCGCCACCGTGATCGCCCACACCCGGCAGCCAGAGGGCCTCGTCGAGGCCGGTGCCGGCCTGCCACTGCAGGCGGAAGCGCTCCATCGCCAGGGGGTCGCCGTCGGTGCCGATCGGCGCCGTCATCAGCGCCAGCAGCTCGCCGCCGCAGCGGCTGCGCCAGCGGAACAGACGGTGCGGGAAGGGATTGGTGGCGTTCCAGGCCAGCTTGTGGGTGCAGAACCAGCGCACACCCGTGGCCTGGGCCACGGCCGGCAACCCCGCCGCGAAGCCGAAGCTGTCGGGCAGCCAGCACAGCTCGTGACGCCATTCCGGGAAAGCCCTGCGGCTGTAGGCCTGCCCGAGCTGAAACTGACGCAGCAGCGAAGCGGTGCTGATCAGCACACAGTCGCTCTCCACCCAGGGCCCGTTGATCGGCTCCCAGCGACCGGCCTGCATGGCGGCGCGGATCCGGGCGAACAGGGCGGGGTGATGGCGCTCGATCCAGGCGTAGAGGGCTGGAGTGGAGTGGGCGAAGTGCAGCAGCGGATGGCGCTCCAGCAGGGTCAGCGCTGACGCGAACGTGCGGACTGCCGCCTGCCAGGTATCGGCCACCGGCCACAGCCAGGCCAGATCAAGGTGGGCATGGCCCAGCACCTGAAATCCCCCGGCCGGACGCTGCAACGCCAGCTGCGAAAGCCGCGTCTGGATGGCGGAAGCGCTGGCGGAATCAGCCGGATCCAGGCCCTGCTGCAGGGCCTGGCTGCCATCAGCACCCTGACGCAACTCCAGCAGGCTGAGCGCCTGAGCCTGCAGCAGGCCGGCCGGATCCGCGGGATCGATCGGCTCCAGCTCCAGCCGGCTCTCGATCAGCGCACCGTCATCGTGCAGGGGAGAGCGCAGGTCCAGCTCCAGCGCAAGGGACTCGCCCTGCCACCAGCGCTCGGGCAGCAGCCAGCGGCAGGCACTGTCGAACAGGTCGCCTTCATGCAGCACACGGCCATCGACCCGCAGTTGCACGGCATCGGCCCACCAGCGCAGCACCAGCCGCGCCTGGCGATCACCCCGCTGTTGCTCCCGCCAGGCTGGTGGACAGGGCAGTTGCAGCCGCAACTGCAGCCAGCGCCCACCGCGAGGCCAGCTCAGCAGCCCACGGGCGTGCCAGTCGGGACGATGAGCCGCACCCCAGGGGTCCGCCTGAGCCGCGGCGGCGGTGCCATCGGGGCCACAGCACTCCCACAGGGGCAGGAGGTCCAGTCGCGTCTGCGCCTGAAACGTTTCAATCCAGGAGCGAAGCACGGCCTCTGGAGCCTCCGGCGGCGGTCAACGTGATCGTGACCCATAGGATGATGCGGCTGCCGCAGGGTCGTTCTGGGCCCACCTGGCGCCTGTCACTCCCTGTCACCCGCCGGACGGATCCATGCTCGCCCTCAAGATCTCGGTTTACTCCGTCGTCTTCTTCTTCATCGGGATCTTCGTGTTCGGCTTTCTGGCCAGCGATCCCAGCCGTACCCCCAGCCGCAAGGATCTTGAGGAGTGATCCACTCCTTCAGCTGATCCCCCGCTGAGCACCCGCCGGGCGTGGCAGGATCACGCCCGCTCCCGAAGCCTTGGTGCCACCTTCCCAGCGAGCCTGCCTGCTGATCGCGGCCCTGGGAGCAGCGTCCACGCTGATTGGAGCCAGTGCTCGCGCCGGCGCACCACCGAGGGATGCTGACCAACAGCCAGCAGCAACTCCGTCAGCAACCCCTCAGATTGTTGCTGGGAGTCCCGTTGCCGCCGGCAGCGCAGCTCCGGCCGGCCCGGCCCAACCATCCCCCCTGCAAGCACGCCCCGCCAAACGCGGGCTGATCGCAGCCACCCCAGCCCAGCAGCCTCCGCAGGACCTGACCATCCAGGCGGACAGCCAGGGGTTCGACCTGCTGACCAATCGCTTCGTGGCCACCGGCAATGTCCGGGCCATGCTCGCCGGCGGGCGGCTCCTGGCGGACCGACTGGAGTACGACACCGCCAGCCGCACCATTGACGCCAGCGGACGGGTGCGCTTCCAGCGCGGCAACCACTATCTGCAGGCGAGCCGGCTGCGCTACAGCCTGATCGAAAACAGCGGTGAGCTGGAGGAGGTCTACGGCGTTCTCGATCTCGACAGCAGCGCCCTCGATCTGAACCCGGCCTCGGCTCCATCCGCAGCGCTGCTGCCTCTGAGTTACTGGGAGCAGCTGACCCCTCCCTTCAACGCCCCTCTGGCACCTGAACGGGCTGAGCAGAACGCCGAAGCCGCCAGCACCAACGTCGCCCTCGCCCAGCGGCCGCTCGGCGATCCGGGCGAGCACGAGGCTCTTGGCTTGAGCGCACCCCTCACCGGCTTGGGCGGACAACCAACCGGCAGCCCCGAGGCGTTGCCCGATGACCGCTGGCGCATGCCACCGGTGGCCCTGTCTCCGGCAGCCCAGACCATGGCCTGCCCGCCGCCGCTGCCGCCGCTGCCGGACTGGCACCCGTACCCATGGGCCGCAACGCTGTGGGGCGGCCAGATGATCGATGCCAACTTCGGCGACACCTTCGTCTTCAAGGGTGAGTTACGGCCTGAGTACCTCTTGGGTGTCGGCCTCAACCGCCGCTTGCTGAGAGCCGGGCCACTGGCACTGGAGTTCGACTCCAACGCCCTGCTGCACCGCGCCCAGTCGCAGCCCGGAGGAGGCTTCAACCAGAGCGACCCGTTCGCCAACACCCCGGCCCAGACCTTCGGTGAATTCACCTGGGGATTCGGCCTGCGGGCCTGGCTGCAACCGTGGCTCAGCCTGGGTTTTGTCGAGGGTGTCAGCCTGACCACCAACGTCAGCAACTACGAGAAGACCTTCCGCGAGCAGTACACCAACTTCCTGAACTACCTGGGCTTTGAAATCGAGGCTCTGGTTTCGCCGCAATGGTCGATGGTGGGCCGCATCCATCACCGCTCCGGGGCCTATGGCACCTACAGCGGCGTGAGTGAAGGGAGCAATGCCTATCTGCTGGGCCTGCGCTATCGCTTTGGTGGCGAAGCAGCCAAACAGCTTGGCGTGGCGATGCTGCCTCCGGATCCCTGTCCCGGCAGGACGGCAGCAGACAAGGGCAACGGCAAGGGCAAGGGCCGGTCCATGGCTGAACAGCTCAACGCGGTGGCCCTCGGCAGCGCCGGCCAGGCCACAGCCACGCCCGGCAAGTCCAAACCAGCCGCGAACCGCACAGGACCGGGACTCACGCCGCGCCAGCAGGAGGAGCTGCGCCGGGAGGCCCTCTCCGCCGGGGTCGACCAGCGGGTGAGCGACCTCCAGTTCCAGCAGAGCCTCCGGGCGGACCGTCGTTTCGGCGCCCAGCCGGATGACTACGACATCAAGACCGCCGAAGTGACCTACGGCGCCGTCAGGCCCGTGCAACTGCAACCGATCCTGACCGAGGAGAACAGCAAGCTGGTGAGCGGCACCATCAGCCGCTGGCGGATGCAGGCCAACAAGATCACCGTCACCCCCGATGGCTGGCGGGCCGATAGGGCCGCCTTCAGCAACGACCCCTACACACCCGCCCAGGCCTGGATGGATGCCGAAGGGGTTGTAGCCAAGCTCGAGCCCAACGGCGACCTGGTGATCCAGAGCAGCCGCAACCAGCTGATCCTGGAGGACCGACTACCGATCCCCATCCAGCGCAACCAGCGCTTTGAGAAGAAGAAAAAGGTGGAAAGCGGCTGGGTGCTTGCCAGCGATGGCGAAGACCGCGATGGCGCCTACATCGGCTACAACGCCAAGGCCATCAACGTCGGCAAGAACGGGACCCTGAAGCTCCAGCCGCAGTTCATGGTGCGTCGCGCCCTTGATGGCACCACGGACAGTTACATCCTGCCGGGGCAGTCAGCCGGAGATCCCCCCAGCAGCCAGCCCACCAGGATCGGCGATCTGTTCGGCCTGCTGGCACGGCTGGAGAGCACAGCGCTCGGCTTCAAGGTCGATGCGACGGCCGACATCTCCACCTTCGATCCCAGCAACTTCGCCAACGGCACCCGCAGCTGGGGGAACGTGTCCCGGGAGCTGCGCTTGCCATGGATCGGCAGCACCACAACCCGGGGCTTCGCCGCCTACCGCTACCGGGTTTGGAACGGATCGCTGGGTGAGGAGGATGTCTACTCCGCGGTCGGCGTTTCCCTCGAGCAGTCGCAGACCCTGCCGAACTGGGGCCGTCTCAGCAATCAGCTCTACTGGCGTGCCGGTATCGGCAACTTCCAGGCGGACGATTTCCAGAGCACCAATCTGGCCGAACTCTGGCGGGGCAGCTTCTTTGCCTCGCTGAACAGTCAGCTGCCTCTCTGGACGGGCAAACCCGTGACACCCGTGACGGAAACATCGAGCCGCTACACCCCGACGCCGATCGTGCCCGGGCTCACGCTCAACACGAACACCACCATCAGCCTCGCCTACTACGGCGATGGCAGCCGTCAGAACCTGATCAGCTTCAGCGGGGGCCCCACCCTCACCCTGGGCCGCCTGCAGCGCAATGTTCTCGACTACACGCAGCTCACCATCACCGGCGGTGGAACCCTGCGCGAGGGGGCAAGTCCCTTCAGCTTCGACCGCGCCGTTGATCTGGCCACGGTTGGCATCGGTCTGACCCAGCAGATCGTGGGGCCACTGCTGCTCAGCGGTGGCATCGGGCTGAATGTTGATGCCAGTTCCGAATTCTTCGGCGACACGGTGGACTCCTATGTCGAGCTGCGCTGGCAGCGACGCGCCTATGAGCTGGCGGTCTATTACAGCCCCTATCAACAGCTTGGCGGCATTCGCGTGAAGCTGAACGACTTCAACTTCCGCGGCACCGGTGTGCCCTTCGTTCCCTACAACCCCATGACCATGTCCACGGATCCAGCCACGCTTCAACGACGCGGTTTCTGATCAGCGCCGGGGATGGCCGGCAGCGGCGGCACTCGCTCCTCGGGCCCGCCGATCACCAGATCGCTTCCCGTGATCTGCGCGCCGACCAGCATCGCCCCCGCCAGCTGAACGCCTGGGGTCAGGGCCTGGATCACCACCGCGTCGCGCAGGTCGGCATCGCGGAGATCAGCCTCGCTGAGGTCAGCATTGCTGAGCCAGGCGCCCGCGAGGCGAGCCCTCCGCAGATTGGCGCCGGTAAGGTCGGCACCCTCAAGGTTGCTGCCGCGCAGATCCGCCCCACGCAGGTCAGCCCCACGCAGATCGACCCCCGTGAGCAGCAGGCCGCGCAGATCGGCGCGCCGGAGATCACAGCCGCGACAGGAACTCCAGGCGGGCGCCGTCGGCCGCATGGGCAGGGGAACCCGAGGCTGCCATGGCTGCACCGGCAGGGAGACCACGGCAGGTTCCGCCGCCCGTACCCCGCGTGGAACACATAAGTCCGAAGCCAGGCCACACATCGCTCCCGCCAGCAGCAAGGCGGCCGCGGCCCGCCCTGCCTGTCGCCCCGTCTGTCCTGCGCCTGCGTCGCCCATCACTGCCAGCCCCACGAGCACCTGTCTCCTTGATAGACAGTTGTGAGACCGGCCGCACAACGGCGTGGCGGGGTCGCCCCCGCCGGTACTCAGAGGCCGGTGAACCCCTGCAGGTAGGGCAACCGCTGAACCGTGGCCTGCAGGGCCTCGGCATTGGCCACCAGCTGGCCGGTGGCATCCCACTGACCGCTCGCCAGCATCTGGCGCGGTCCGGCGGCCAGGTCCAGCTCCCAGTGCTGGCCCACGCCGCTCAGACAGGCTCCGGCCACCTCCAGCCGGAAACGCTCCGCCGGCGCCGCCGCCGCGGCCGCCTGGATCGCCAGCATCTGGTCATGACCGGCCACCAGACAGGGGATACCGAGGGCCAGGCAGTTGCCGTGAAAGATCTCGGCAAAGCTCTCACCCACCACGGCGCGGATGCCCCAGCGCATCAGCGCCTGCGGCGCATGCTCACGGCTGGAGCCGCAGCCGAAGTTGCGGTTCACCAGCAGGATCGCCGCGCCCTGATGCTCCGCCCGATCGAAGGGGTGCTGACCGGCAGGGTCGGCCGCCAGTTCCGCCCGATCGTCGGCGAAGACAGCCGGACCGAGGGCCTCGAAGGTGACGCACTTGAGAAAGCGGGCCGGAATGATCCGATCGGTGTCGATGTCATCGCCGCGCACCACCACGGTGGTGCCAGTCACCGCGGTGATCGATCCTGACGGGAAGGGTGTGGGGTTGGTCATGGGGTGGGCTGGCGGCAGGTGATCAGGCGTTGAGGAGCGTGCGCACATCGCTCACCCGGCCGGTGACGGCGGCGGCCGCCACCATCGCCGGGCTCATCAGCAGGGTCCTGCCGCTGGCGGAGCCCTGGCGGCCCTTGAAATTGCGGTTGCTGGAGCTGGCGCTGATCTGCCGGCCCTCCAGGCGATCGGGATTCATCGCCAGGCACATCGAGCAGCCGGGCTCGCGCCACTCGAAGCCTGCCTCGCGGAACAGCGCGTCGAGGCCGGCAGCTTCCGCCGCCGCGGCCACCTGCTCGCTGCCGGGCACCACGAAGGCCTTGATGCCGGGCGCGACATGCCGGCCCTTCGCCACAGCTGCCGCCGCCTGAAGATCGCTGAGACGGCCGTTGGTGCAGCTGCCGATGAAGCACACATCCACCGGCGTGCCGGCGATCGGCGTACCGGGCTGCAGATCCATGTAGCGGTAGGCCTCCTCCGCCAGGGGGCGCTCGTCGGCCTCGGTCTGTTCCAGGGTGGGCACGGTCTCATCCACGCCGATGCCCTGGCCAGGGGTGATGCCCCAGGTCACGGTGGGAGCGATGGCCGCCGCATCGAAGCGCACCTCGTCGTCGAACACGGCGTCCGGGCCACTGGCCAGGCTGCTCCACCAGGCCACGGCCTGCTCCCAGACCTCTCCGATCGGGGCGAAGGGGCGGCCGCGCAGGTAGTCGAACGTGGTCTGGTCGGGGTTCACGTAGCCGCAGCGGGCCCCGCCCTCGATCGCCATGTTGCAGAGGGTCATGCGCTCCTCCATCGAGAGCGCATCGATCGCCGGCCCGGCGAATTCGTAGGCGTAGCCCACGCCACCCTTCACGCCAAGGGTGCGGATCACGTGCAGCACCAGATCCTTGGCGTAGACGCCGCTCTGCAGCTGACCGTCCACCCAGATGCGGCGCACCTTCAGCTTGCCCATCGCCAGGCTCTGGCTGGCCAGCACGTCGCGCACCTGACTGGTACCGATGCCGAACGCGATCGCTCCGAAGGCGCCGTGGGTGGAGGTATGGGAATCGCCGCAGGCGACGGTCATGCCCGGCTGGGTGAGACCAAGTTCGGGGGCGATCACGTGCACGATGCCCTGACGGCCAGTGCCAAGGCCATGCAAGGTGATGCCGTGCTCGGCGCAGTTGGCCTCGAGGGTGACCAGCATCTCCTCCGCCAGCGGATCGGCGAAGGGCCGCGCCTGGGAGGTGGTGGGCACGATGTGATCCACCGTGGCCACGGTGCGCTCGGGGTGGCGCACGCTCAGGCCCAGATCCCTGAGGCCTGCGAAGGCCTGTGGGCTGGTGACCTCATGGATCAGGTGCAGGCCGATGAACAGCTGGCTGGCCCCGCCGGGCAGCTCGGCGACCCGATGCAGATCCCAGACCTTGTCGTAGAGGGTGCCGGCACTCACGGATGGCCCATGCGACTGAGGATCCACCCTAAAGCTGCACCCAGGGATCTATTCGCCTCAGATCCGGCTCCAGCGCACCGGGAAACCCTATCTATGACTGGAAGGTCGAAGGGAGCACGCTCCGCGACACACCCCCGTGCGCGCAAGCGATGCGAATTGCCCAGGTTTCCCCGCTCTGCGAAAGCATCCCGCCCCGCCGCTATGGCGGAACGGAACGGGTGGTGCACTACCTCACCGAAGAACTGGTGCGGCGCGGCCATGCAGTGATGTTGTTCGCCAGCGGCGACTCCCGCACCAGCGCCGAGCTGTTTCCCTGCGTGCCCGAAGCCCTGCGGCTGGCGGGCTACGACGGCGACCCCACCGTGCCGGAGCTGATCCAGCTGGACCAGGTGATGGATCAGCTGGATCGCTTCGATGTGCTGCACTTCCACACCGGCGCGAGCCACTACCCCCTGGCGCAGCGCCTGCCAGTTCCCCATCTCAACACCCTGCACGGCCCCCTGACCGCCCCCGACCGGGCCCAGCTCTACAGGCGCTTCCACCAACTGCCACTGGTGTCGATCTCCGAAGCGCAGCGCCAGCCCCTGCCTGACGCCCACTGGCTGGGCACCGTGCACCACGGCCTGCCCCTGGACCTCTACCAACCCGTGCAGAACCCCCGCGACTATCTGGCCTTCGTGGGGCGCATCTCACCGGAAAAGCGCCTCGACCGAGCCATCACCATCGCCGGCCAACTGGGACTGCCCCTCAAGGTGGCCGCCAAGATCGACAGCAGCGATCAGACCTACTACCACGAGCAAATCGCGGAGCTGATCGCGGCCAATCCGCTGGTGGAGTTCATCGGCGAAGTGGACGACGCCGGCAAGCAGGAGTTGCTGGGCCATGCCCTGGCCCTGCTGTTTCCGATCGACTGGCCCGAGCCCTTTGGGCTGGTGATGATTGAGGCGAATGCCTGCGGCACGCCGGTGATCGCCTGGCGCAACGGCTCGACACCGGAGGTGATCCATCACGGCGTCAACGGTGTGCTGGTCGACTCGATCGCCGAAGCCGTCGATGCGGTGCGGCAGCTCGGCCGGCTGGATCGGCAAGCGATACGCCACGACTTCGAGCAACGCTTCGGCGTGACCCGCCAGGCGGAGCAGTACGAGCAGCTGTACCGCCGCCTGATCGAGGCCCACGACAGCAACGGCAGCCACCGGCCCCTGCAACGCCCCTGTTCACCCCGCGATCCCCAACTTCATGCCGCATGACGTGCTCCCCCCGTTCGTGCTGAAGAACGGGGAAACCTTCGCGATGCTCGATGCCCACGGCGAGATCCGCCCCGACACCCATGCGGATTCGGGCGTGTTCCACCGCGGTACGCGCCATGTGAGCCGGCTGGAATGGAAGCTGTGGGGCCGGCCAGGGGCCGTGCTGAGTTCCACCGAACGGGGGGAACTGGGCCTGCAGGTGAGCCACCTCAGCAACGACGACGGCACGGCGCACCTGGAACGAAGCACGGTGCTCACACCGACGGCCTGCCTGCAACAACTCACCTTCACCAGCTACGCCCAGACCTCGTTGCAGGTGCCGATCACGCTGCACTTCGACGCCGACTTTCGGGACATCTTCGAGGTGCGGGGCTACCAACGGCCGGAGCGCGGACGCACCGTGCACACCTGCACGGCGGAGGGGCTGGAAGCGGTCTACCGCGGACTCGACAACACCGACCGCTGCACCCTCGTGCGGCTGAGCGGACCGGTGCAGGAGCTCGATGAGACCTGTCTGGAGCTAAGCCTGCAACTCGAACCGCGCCGACCAAGGCGGCTATGCCTGGTGCTCGACTTCCACCCCGATGGCAGCCGTCAGCCACCGACGCCGGAGGCAGCCTTTGATGCGGCCCT
>CAIZNP010000285.1 GCA_903934375.1 uncultured Synechococcaceae cyanobacterium | reverse complement strand
CTGGTTCCTTGCCGACCGGCTGAAGTTCAGGCGGTGCATCGGTGATCAGCGTGTTCACCAGTCCGAAGCGCTCATCGATGGTGGCCCTGCTGGCCTCCAGAAGCTGCTGCAGAGGCTGATCCCAGCGCAGCCAGACATAACCACTTGCGGCGTAGCTCGGCACGCTCAGATCCAGCTCCGAGGTGGTGTTGGCGTAGACGCCCACCTGCACATGGTGCGGAGCAGCCATGAGGTCCTGCAGATCTGCGCGCGCTTCGGCATCGCTGAGCAGATCGCCGCGCAGGGTGCTCCAGCCGCTGGGGGGCAGCTGATGCGGATCGGTGATAAGGGCACGGGCCGCCGAGGTGAGCCGCAGGGCATCGCGCGTGTTCACCTGCGTGACATCGATCCGCGCGATCGCCAGCAGCGCCAGAATCACGGCCATCATCACCGAGGCGATGGCCACAAGGTTCCAGCGCTTCTGCTTACGCACCGGAGCGTTCTCGATGGTCCGCCAGACCTTAAGGGGGCCTCGTGGTTTCGCAGTCCTACTGGCGCTGCTGCTGCCATCGCTGTTGGGCACCTCCGCGGCAAGGGCCGCTCAGGAGCTGGTGCTGGGCCAGTCGGCACCCTTCAGCGGTGCCTCAGCTCAGCTCGGCCGCGACTACCGCGACGGCGCGATGGCCTGGTTCAGCGAGGTGAACCGCCGCGGCGGCATCCATGGGCGCACCTTGCGGCTGGTGAGCCTGGACGATCGCTACGAACCGCAGCTGACCCTGCGCAATACCAAGCAGCTGCTGGGGCGCGACCACGCCTTTGCCCTGTTCGGTTACGTCGGCACCCCGACGGTGAAGGTGATCCTGCCGCTGGTGGATCAGCAGCAGGTGCCGCTGGTGGCTCCGCTCACCGGCGCCCGGCTGCTGCGGGAACCGTTCCGGCCGATGGTGTTCAATCTGCGCGCCAGCTATCAGGCGGAGATCGATCGCATCGTTGACGATCTGGTGCGCTCAGGGCGGCAGCGCATCGGTGTGCTGCACCAGGAGGATGCCTTCGGTGAGGACGGACTGCGGGCCAGCCGCGCCGCCCTGGCCCGCCATGGCCTGAAGCCGGTGGTCATCGCCGGGGTCCAACGCAATTCCACGGCCACCCGCGCAGCGGCCGAGAAGGTGCAGCGGGCCAATCCGAATGCCGTGGTGATCATCAGCGCCTATCCCAGCTCCGCCTCCTTCAGCCGCGACCTGCAGTCGCTGGGCAGCACCGCCCAGCTGATGAATGTGTCGTTCGTGGGCACTGGCGGCCTCCAGGACGCCCTGCCAGGGGGGCGGGCCAGCGGGATCGGTGTGAGCCAGGTGGTGCCCTTCCCCTGGGACCGGCGCGTGCCGGTGGTGGCGGAGTACCAGCGGATGATCAGCCAGCAGCAGCGCAGCCCCCGCTTCGGCTTCACCAGCCTGGAGGGGTTCCTGGCGGCCCGCTGGCTGACCGAGGCACTGCAGCGCGCCGGTGCCAATCCCACCCGTGCCCAGCTGGTGGCGGCCTTCAAGGGGATGCGACAGCTCGATCTGGGCGGCTACCGGCTGCAGCTCGGCCCGCGTGACCACCAGGCCAGCGACTTCGTGGATCTCACCTTCCTGGGCTCCCAACGCTGGGGCCCCTGATGGTCGGGCGCGGCTAGGGTCGCCCCACTGCGATTGCTCCAACCGTGCCCGCTGCGCCGATCCCCGCGCCGATCTCAGCACCGATCAACCTGAGCGAGGCCACATTGGATCTGGTCAGCGGCGACTACGGCGACCTCGACGCCCAGGAGATCCTGCTGGAGTTCGCACCGATGCTGCAGCCTCCCTACGTACTGGCGGGGATCGGCCTGGCGATGGGTGTGCTCTGCGGCCTGACGTTCGCGCGGCTGGTGCAGGAGCGGCTCGAGGGCTGGAAGCAGGACCGGCTGGCGATGCTGCCCCTGGGCAACTTCGAAACCAATCTGTCCTACGCCGGCATCGTGATCGGCATCACCCTGTTCATCGGCGGCAGCCTGCAGGTGTTCGGCTTTGCCGCAGGTGCGGCCTTGCTGGTGGCGTTGCTGCTGTCGCTGGCGACAGCCGGGGCGCTGTGGGTGCAGCTGGAGCAGTTGATGCTGCAGGTGGAAAACGGCACCTTCAGTGCCGTCGACTTCGACAACTTCGACCAGTTCTTCTAAATCGACCAGCCTGACCAGACACAGCTGCGATCAATCCGCTGTGATCCGCCCGCTGTGATCAGTCCGCTGCGATCAGTCCTAGACCTGTTGCAATGTCGATCACTGCCACCTCCCGAGCAAGCACTGGCCCTGCCGATCTCCTGCGTGAGCGCCTGACCCACGGCAGCGGACGCCTTGGCGTGATTGCCGCCACGACGTTCGCCTGGATGATGGATCTAATGCTGGTGAATCACCTGCGTAACCGGCGTCTGATCCCAAGCGGTCTGGATCAACTGGTCAACCAGCTGGATCTGCTGGCCACGATGATCTTCATCATTGTGACCATTGGACTGACGATCAGCCTGTTCCGCGGCAAGAACAGCAACCTCTTCCGCTGGGCACTCGCCTACCTAGTGTTCTCGATTCTGCAGGTGATCACCAATGTGCTGTCGATGGTCGCCAGCGCCAGCAGCCATCAAGGAGAAGGACTGAGCGGACTGTGGGACGTCGCCGCCGTCTATATGGAAAGCGTGGTGGTGTTCATGTTTGTGTACATCTTTCTGGATGTGAGCACACCGGGTGGCGCCTTTGTCTGGCCAAGCCGCGAGGGCGAACCACCGCCAGAACCCCACATCATCGACTACCTGTTCATCTCGATGAATGTGAACTCAACCTATGGACCAACCTCGGAAGCTGTGATGTCACGGCGGGCCAAGCTTGCGATGTCTCTGCAGGTGCTACTGGCGATTGTGATGCTGACGGTGCTGATCGCCCGCAGCGTCAGCTCCACCGCCTGAGTCCGTACCGACGTCAAGACGCTCAGGCCACCAGATAGCCCACCATCTCCTGGGAGAGGCGGCGCAGCTCCTCGTGGGCGCGGCGCTCGAGGCTACGAGCTCGGTCGCGGCTCATATCCAACTCACGGGCGATGGAGCTCAGGCTCATCGGCTCCTCACGCCCGATGCCGTAGCGCATTTTCAGGATCCGCCCCTGCAGCTCCGGCAGGCGCTCCAGCAGTGCCCGCATGTCGCCACGCAGGCACTCCCCATCCACCAGCTCATCCGGCTGCGTTCCCTCCGCTGCCAGCAGATCCAGCAGTTCCGTGTCCTCACCGTCGCCCACCTTCGTCTCCAGGCTCACCGGCTGACGCGCACGGCACAGCAGATCCTTCACCTCCTCCTCCGGCAGCTCCACGTACTCCGCCAGCTCCGTCACCGTCGGTGTCCGACCCAGCTCCTGGCTCAGCTCACGCTGACCCTTCTTCAGCTTGTTCAGCGTCTCGGTGATG
>CAIZNP010000284.1 GCA_903934375.1 uncultured Synechococcaceae cyanobacterium | reverse complement strand
CCGATCTGGTCACCTGCAGGCCGGTGCCGCCATCGGTCGTGCGAACGCCGCCGCTGTCGCCGCCCTCCAGCGTGCAGAGGGTGCGTTCCTGGGCATCCAGGCGGCTGGGGTTGGAACAGTCCGCCGCTACCGCCGGGTAGCCGCCCAGTGGGAGCGATGCGGCGCTAAGTAGGCCAAGGGCCCAAAGCTGGGTTGACCGGGCATGGCGCATGGAGGCGTCTCCGCTGCTGCTTGTTCTAGACGAATCCTCGAACTTGGCCTGACGCAGCACATCCCCCATCTGAGGGACCGCACCTTCTGGTGCTAAGCGGGCCTTGCGGCTGTGTGTCCTGGTGGCTCACCTCCGCAGGCGTTCGCAGGCCTCGCCATCGCCGTCACCGTCGAGATGGCTGTGGCCTTGTTGCAGCAACTGCTGGGCGCGGGCGTAGGAGCCGATCTGCCGGCAGCTCAGCCGTGTGCCGCTGCCTGCGGGGATGGGGGGCGGCTTCAATCCCGGGGTATTGGGCTGCGCCTGGCCGGTGCGGCGGTTGCGCCGGTAGTCCCACGGCCGCGTGATGCCACCCGGGGTGGACCAGACCCCCAGTCTCCGCAGGCGCGCCTCGGTTTCCAGGCGGCTGTAGGTGTTGCGATCGCAGCCTGAGATGTACTGCCAATACACGAAGGCTGCACCTGAGCCGACCAGGGCCTGGTTGATGTTGCGCGCACCACTGAATACCTCTGCCACGTTGCGCCCGTAGCGGTCGGTCGCCTTCGTCCTCAGTTCCACAGCCGTGCCGATAGGCAGGAGTGCCTGAAGCTCACGCCGTGCCGTAGGACCCCATGGGCCCTGGCTGGACTCCGGGGCATCGATGCAGGCCAGCCGCACCGTGACCACGCCGGCCGAGCTGCGTAGCCGCAGGGTGTCGCCATCGCCGATCGAGAGCACGGTGGTGTGGTCGTTATCGGCCAGGCCGGGCAGCGCGGCCAGGCCGGCCGTTGCCAGCAGGGTGAGTAACGCACCTGGGCCAGCTCGCTTTCGCATCGAATAAGCGAGCTGGGGGCGTTTCACCTTGCCACTGCGCATGAGGCCATCAGCCAGCCCCCAACAGGCACAGATGAGGAAGGGGACCCTCCTGAATCCTTACGACTGACGTTCGGCATAGCCGGCTGCCCACACAGCGGGAGCCAGGCCCGTGGGCACCAGGCGCCGGTAGCTCTCCATCCCCAGTATTTCGCGGACGGATTCGCCCAGCCGTTCCACGGATCGACTCTGCGGCAAGCGATGGTTCAGCTGCTGGTGCATGCGCAGCAGGTACCAGGCCGAGCCCTCGAGCCCGGCATTGAACTTGCTCCACATGGAGGGGGCGCGCCGGCTGTCCAACACCATGTCGGCCGCGTTGTGGGCCTTGTCCGCCGCGGTGACCAGCAGCGAGTCTGCTGGCTTGGCCTCCAGGGAGGCGATGTAGCGCGTCTTGCGCAGCAGCCATGGTTCTTTGGCGCCTGGCTGGGCGTCGTCGCTGGTGTCGGTGCAATCACGCACGATGTCTGCCACGGGTGCACCGAATCGCTCGGCGATCGAGGCGTGGCTCTGGCCGGCGTCTTCGATGGCGTCGTGCAGCAGGGCGGCGATCGCCTGATCCTCCGAGCCGCCGTCTTCCCAGACCATGGCGCTGACGCTGATCAGGTGAGAGATATAGGGAACCGGTTTGCCTTTGCGCAGCTGCGCCCGGTGCAGTTCCTCCGCCCAGGTGAGGGCATTGCCGTAGCGGGGTGTGATCAGCATGGTGTGCTCGGCGAGTCAGCAGACCTTGCAGCAGCCCGCCCCGGCGTAGCTGGTGCCGCCTGGGCAGGTGGTGTCGTTGTTGGCGGGGATCATCAGCGGGTTGGCCTGGACGCCAGCAGGCAGGATCAACGCATGACCGACCCCGCTCCCCAGCTCAACGCCGACGATCAGCGCCGCATCTGCGATGCCCTGCGCTACCTGGCGCGTGACCTGCACCACCGCTCCTTTGCGGTGACATCGGAACGGCGCGAACT
>CAIZNP010000283.1 GCA_903934375.1 uncultured Synechococcaceae cyanobacterium | reverse complement strand
CGGACCGGTTGAGGAAAGTCCGGGCTCCCCAATGGCCAGGCTTGCTGGGTAACGCCCAGTGCGGGTGACCGTGAGGACAGTGCCACAGAAACACACCGCCGATGGCCGGTCCGGGGCAACCCGGCTGGCACAGGCAAGGGTGCAAGGGTGCGGTAAGAGCGCACCAGCAGCATCGAGAGGTGCTGGCTCGGTAAACCCCGGCTGGGAGCAAGGCCCAGGGACAACGGTTGGCCATGACACCCGTCCCGACTCAAGTGCGCCGCTCGAGGCCGCCGGTAACGGCGGTCCCAGACAGATGATCACCCCCAGTCGCTGCCCCCGGGCGCGGACCTGGAGAACAGAACCCGGCTTACGTCCTGCTTTCACCCTTTCCACCGCCCCCTCCCAACGCCCAAGAGCCGCCATGAACCCCGAGCGCCGCGAGCTGCTGCTGGGCTTCCTGGGCCGCCTGGGCCTGGAACTGCCCCCGACGCCCCCGGGCAGCCCCGACACCGACCAGCAGCTGGCCTGGCTCGACGAGGCCCTCAGCCACACCTCCGCAGGGCTGGCCCGCAACCACGAGCGGCTTGAGTTCCTCGGCGATGCGGTGCTGCGGCTGGCGGCCTCGGAATTCCTGGAGCGCCACCAGTCCGATCTCAGCGTGGGCCAGAGCTCAGCCCTGCGGGCCCAGCTGGTGAGCGATCGCTGGCTGGCCCAACTGGGGGAAACCTGTGCCGTCGAAGCGGTACTGCGCATCGGGCCGATGGCAGCAGGCGATCGTGCCGGTCAGGCCACCCTGCGGGCCGAGGCCTGTGAAGCGGCGATCGGCGCGCTCTATCGGATCTGGGGCAATCTCGAACCCGTTCTGACCTGGCTCACCCCCCACTGGCAGCGCAGCGTGGCGGAACTGGCCGCCGATCCCCATCGCCACAACTGGAAATCGGCCCTGCAGGAATGGAGCCAGGGCCAAGGGCTGGGGCTGCCGCACTACAGCAGTGAGGAGCGCAGCTCGATCCACGCCGATCCGCATCGTTTCCAATGCCGGGTGCATCTGGGGAAACGTCTGCTGGGCGAGGGCTGCGGAGGATCCCGCAGGGAGGCTGAACAGCAGGCGGCACGTGCCGCCCTGTGCAGCCTGGAGGTCTGAGCCGAGTCAGACCTGCTGAAGAGTGCTGAGAGGCATGGTGACCAGCTTGTCCCAGTTGCCTCCCTCGAACAGCACGGCGGCGCTTCGACCGCTGATGCGCTGCACGAAGCCCTGATAGCCGTTGTAGATGGAGCGTGCGTCGCGCACCACCACGGTGGAGCCGGGCAGGATCGGCAGGGTGTCAGCCATGGAGAGGCCCAGTCGCACGGCCATTATCGAGGCTGATAGGCACAGCTTGGGGTGATGGCAGAGGAGCCAACGGAGGATCTGCTGGAGGTGGGCCGCATCGTGGCGGCTCAGGGGCTCAGTGGCGAGCTGCGGGTGAACCCGCTGAGCGACTTCCCGGAGCGCTTCACGCGCCCTGGCCGCCGCTGGCTGCGGGACCGCCAGGGGCGCGTGCGGGAGACCCGACTGCTCAGCGGACGCCAGCTGCCCGGCCGGGAGCTGTTCGTGATCCGTCTGGAGGGCGTGGACGATCGCACGGCCGCCGAGGCCGCGGTGGGCCAGGAACTGCTGGTGCCCGCCGGCGAGCGGCCGCGCCTGGCCCCGGGCGAGTTTCACCTGCTGGATCTGCTGGGGCTGGAGGTGCGCCTGCTCCCGAACGACGGTGGCGGATCCGGCGATGCAGTCCCGGAGGAGAGCATCGGCCGGGTGTGCGACCTGATCCATGCCGGCAACGACCTGCTTGAAGTGGAGCTCAGCGGCAGCCGCCGCAGGCTGCTGATTCCCTTCGTGGCTGCGATCGTGCCGCGGGTGGAGCTGGCTGAGGGATGGATCGGGCTCACCCCTCCCCCCGGGCTGCTGGAGCTGGCCGACGACGCGCCAGGAGAACCGTAGTGAGATCGGCCAGCCCAGACCCGAACGCCGCAAGCTCGCCCCGTCTGCAGGGTGTGACGACCGCACCTTCACACCTGGGCAGCGCTGGGTTGGAATGGAGGCCAACCAATCTTCACCAGACCCAATGGCTGCCCTGGTACCGGTGATCCTCTGCGGCGGCACGGGCACGCGCCTCTGGCCCCTTTCCCGTGCCAGCTATCCCAAGCAGTACTGGGCCCTGGCCGGCGCCGGTGAGGAAACCCTGCTCCAGCAGACCCAGCAGCGCCTCGCGGGCATCGACGGACTGCAGCCCCCGCTGCTGATCTGCAACGAGGACCACCGCTTCATCGTGGCCGAGCAGATGCGCCAGATCGGCATCGAACCGGCCGGCATCCTGCTGGAGCCCATGGGCCGTAACACCGCCCCCGCCGTAGCCGTGGCCGCCCTGCAGGCCACCGCCGGCGGCGATGACCCGCTGCTGCTGGTGCTCGCCGCCGACCATGTGATCCGTGATGCCGCCGGCTTCCGCGCCACCGTGGCCGCCGGCATGGCCGCCGCGGAAGCCGGCCAGCTGGTGACCTTCGGCATCGTGCCCAGCGCGCCTGAAACCGGCTACGGATACATTGAGGCTGCTGAGGCCTTGCAAGCCAGCGCCGGCGCACTCCAGAAGCCCGTTCCGATCGCCCGGTTCGTCGAGAAGCCCGACCGGGCCACCGCCGAGCAGTTCCTCGCCACCGGTCGCTTCACCTGGAACAGCGGCATGTTCCTGTTCAAGTCCAGCGCCATCCTCTCGGAACTGGAGCGCCTCGCCCCAGAGGTGGTGAGCGCCTGCCGCTCCGCCCTCGAGCACGATTCCACAGACCTTGACTTCCTGCGCTTGGAGCGTGAAGCCTTCGCCGGCTGCCCCAACGTGGCGATCGACGTGGCAGTGATGGAGAAGACCGATCGCGGCGCCGTGCTGCCCCTCGAGGCGGGCTGGAGCGATGTGGGCAGCTGGAGCGCCCTCTGGGAGACGGCGGATCAGGACGCCAGCGGCAACGTGCTGCGCGGCCGCGTCATCCACGAGGACGCCCGCAATTGCTACCTGCGCAGCGAACACCGGCTGGTGGTTGGTCTGGGTGTGGAAGATCTTGTGGTAGTCGAAACCGACGACGTGGTGCTGGTGGCCCACCGCGACCGCGCCCAGGACATCAAGGGCATCGTCGGCCTACTCGAAAAGGAGGGTGCGCCGGAGAGCAAGGCCCACCGCCGCATCTACCGCCCCTGGGGCAGCTACGACGGCGTCACCGAGGGGGAGCGCTGGCAGGTCAAGAAGATCGTCGTCAACCCCGGTGCCAGCCTCTCCCTGCAGATGCACCACCACCGCGCCGAGCACTGGATCGTGGTGAAGGGCACCGCCGTGGTGGAGAAGAACGGTGTTGAGGAGCTGGTGGGCGAGAACCAGAGCACCTACATCCCACTCGGCGCCAGGCACCGCCTCACCAACCCCGGCAAGATCCCGGTGGAGATGATCGAGGTTCAGAGCGGCACCTACCTCGGCGAGGACGACATCGTTCGCTTCGAAGACCGCTACGGACGCAGTGATGTGGAAGCGGTGAGGGTCTGAGCTGCGGGGCGCCGCCGGCCTGCGGCCGGATGCGCTCCTCGCTCAGACCCTCACCACCCGGTTGGGGTGGGCATCGAGAGCCCCCCTAACGATCGCGAGGGTGGG
>CAIZNP010000282.1 GCA_903934375.1 uncultured Synechococcaceae cyanobacterium | reverse complement strand
GGCTGGGAATCGGCCGCAAGTTCCAGACGCCGCGCGTTTATCAGAACCTCTCGCCGCGCCGCAATCTCGAGCTGGCGGTGCGTGGGCCCCATGGCCCGGCTGCGTTGCTGTTCGGTGGCCTCAGCAGCGAGCAGCGCGATCGCGTGCAGCACCTGCTGGGGGTGGTGGGCCTGGAGACGCATGCCAGCCAGCCAGCCGGCGGCCTCTCCCATGGCCAGAAGCAGTGGCTGGAGATCGCCATGCTCGTGGCGCAGGACCCGGAGCTGCTGCTGGTGGATGAGCCGGTGGCCGGTCTTACCGATGAGGAAACGGCCCGCACCGGTGAGCTGCTGCGCCAGCTGGCCGGCGATCACACCGTGCTGGTGATCGAGCACGACATGGAGTTCATCCGCGATCTGCAGGCACCGGTCACGGTGCTGCATGAAGGCCATGTGCTGTGTGAAGGCTCGATGGATCAGGTGCAGAACGACCCCCGCGTGATCGAGGTTTACCTCGGCCGCGACACCCAGGAGGACGAGGCATGAGCCTGCTCGACATCCGTGGTCTGAACGTCTACTACGGCGAGAGCCATATCCTGCGCGACGTTGACCTCAGCGTGGCGCCGGGCCAGATGGTGTGCCTGATCGGTCGCAATGGTGTGGGCAAGACCACGTTGCTGAAATCGGTGATCGGCCTGTTGCGCCAGCGCAGCGGCGCCGTGTGCCTGCAGGAGCGGGAGCTCTCGGCGATGCCCCCCCACGCCCGCGCCCGCAGCGGCATCGGCTACGTGCCCCAGGGGCGGGAGATCATCCCGCAGCTCACGGTGCGCGAGAACCTGCTGCTGGGGCTTGAGGCCCTGCCGGGCGGCATGGCCAAGAACCGCCACATCGATCCGGTGGTGTTCGAGTTGTTCCCGATCCTCGAGAAGTTTCTGGCCCGCCGCGGCGGCGACCTCTCCGGCGGACAGCAGCAGCAGCTGGCCATCGCCCGCGCCCTTCTGGGCAAGCCGAAGCTGCTGCTGCTCGATGAACCCACTGAAGGCATCCAGCCCTCGGTGGTGCTGGACATTGAGCGGGCCGTGCGCCGCATCATCGAGACCACCGGCATCAGCGTGCTGCTGGTGGAGCAGCACCTGCATTTCGTGCGCCAGGCCGACTGGTACTACGCGATGCAGAAGGGTGGCGTGGTGGCCAGCGGTCCCACCGCCGAGCTGAGCAAGGAGGTGGTGGATCGCTTCCTCAGCGTCTGATCTGCCCTTGCGGTGCTTACCAAGTGCCGCAGTTCGGCACCAAGGGTGCTGAAGATTGCTACAGCTGGTCCGGAGCACAGAGCCGCTGATCTCTGTGCGTCATCGTTCTGTACTCGTCGTCGTCCCCATGGTTCAGCGCGCTCTCTCCGCTTCCAGCCGCCGTGTTCTGCTGGCCCTCGCCGCCGGCAGCTCTCTGCTGGTCGCCGCTGGGCCTGCCTCCGCGCAGAGTTGCCAGTTCCTCTCACCGGTGGGGGGTAATGGTGTGACGCCGGTGGTCACCAAGACCATCAGCAGCGGTAATCCCTTCGGCAGGCCGAACTGGAACACGGACTTCTTCGTGACCCAGCCCTACTCCAGCTACAAATTCTTCTTCACGGCCAACTCGTCGGTTAGCGCCACCTATCCGATTCAGGCCTATCTGAAGTTCACCGATGGTTCCAACCTGCAGGTGGTCAATGAGTCGTACGCTCCCCAGGTCGGCACTGGTCGCCAGTGGGATACTCCGGCCGTACCCGGCAAGACCGTCAGTCAGCTGAACTTCAAGATCGGTGCCAGCTCTGATCAGGCCGCCACCGGGTTTACCTATCGGATCTCCGCCCAGGGCTGTAGCTGATCCGGCTGATCGCCCTCAGAGCAGCCGGCGCCAGAAGGCCTCCGCGTCTTCGGCGCTGAGGACCTCCAGGGGCTGGCCATCCAGGGCGCGGAGTGGCCGTGCGCTGAGGCTGTTCAGCAGCAACCAGTGATCACCCG
>CAIZNP010000281.1 GCA_903934375.1 uncultured Synechococcaceae cyanobacterium | reverse complement strand
GTATTACCGCCTGCGTCCTGAGGCGTTGGAAGCTCTGCAGGCCTGGTTGGCCGGGATCGCGGCGGGGTGCCGGCAGCCGGCACCCCCATGCTGCTGAGGCTCAGCCCACCAACCGCAGCTGTGCGCTGATCTCCGGCGGTGTCTCGCGCCGGAAGCTGCGCAGGCTGTGCTCCGTGGCCTCCAGCTCCTGGCGCAGCACCAGACAGGCACGCTCCGGCATGGTGTGGTCGCCGCAGGTGAACACATCCACGGCGGCATAGCCGGATTCCGGCCAGGTGTGGATCGAGAGGTGCGATTCCGCCAGAAGAGCCAGGCCGGTGACGCCCTGGGGCTCGAAGTGGTGGGTGATCAGATGCAGAAGCGTGGCTCCGGCGCGCTGCACAGCCGCCGTGATCGTGCTTCTGAGAAAAGCTTCATCGTCGAGCTTGGCGGGGCAACAGCCGTAGAGCTCAAGAATGCAGTGCTTGCCGATCGGTGCGGTGGGAACGGACTCGGCGGGGGTGGATGGGGATCCGACAGGGTCAGCGATCCATCCAGGGTTTGGGTGCAGCGAGAGCAGGGTCATCAGGCGCTTCGAAGTGATATCAATCCGTCAACTTAGGCTTAATTGCTGCAATGCGCCAGTGGAGGCGTCACAACGGCAGCGCCTTGCCGGGGCGAGGGTGGCATGTGATCGGCAACACGGGCCCGTGTCGCCTGCAACCAAATATTCACTAGTTCTTAACTGCTTCCTAACCTTCGGGACTCTGCTTGTTCCTAGATGTAGGAAGCTCCGATCAGTTTGCTTCCATGTCCTTCGCTCAGAAGGCACTCTCCATCGGCACCCTGGCCGTCGTGGGTGTTGCCGCCTCCGCCTCCGCCCAGAGCACCCTCAATGGCGCGGGCGCTAGCTTCCCGGCTCCCTTCTATCAGCGGGCCTTCGCCGGTCTGGCCGGCAAGGGTGTGCAGGTGAACTACCAGTCGGTCGGCTCAGGCGCCGGTGTGCGTCAGTTCATCGCCGGCAGTGTGGATTTCGGCGCAACCGACGAGCCGATCAAGGCCTCCGAGGCTGCCAAGGTCAAGCGTGGTGTGGTTCAGTTCCCCGCCGTCGGCGGCACCATCGCCATCGGCTACAACAAGCCTGACTGCAAGGGCCTCAAGCTCACGCAGAAGCAAGTTGTTGACATCTTCCTGGGTGAGATCAAAACCTGGGATCAGCTCAAGTGCGGCAAGGGCAAGATCACCGTCGCCCACCGCTCGGACGGCTCCGGCACCACCTTCGCCTTCACCAACTCCCTGAGTGCGTTTTCCTCCGAGTGGAAGAGCAAGGTGGGCGAGGGCAAGAGCGTCAAGTGGCCCGTGGGTGTGGGCGGCAAGGGCAATGAGGGTGTGGCCGGTGTGGTCAGCAACACCCCCGGAGCTCTCGGTTATGTCAACCAGGCCTTCGTGAAGGGGCCGATCAAGGCTGCTGCCCTTCAAAACAAGGATGGCAACTTCGTGATGCCGAATCTGGCCAGCGGCGCCGCTGCGCTTAACAACATCCGCCTTAACGATCAGCTTGCTGGTGAGGATCCCAATCCCGCTGGTGCCAAGAGCTATCCCATCTCCACGCTCACCTGGATCCTTGCCTACCAGAACGGCAACGGCCTGAAGGCTGGTGAGATCCGCAAGGCGATGCTCCACCTGCTGGGCCCCGCCCAGAACCAGGCCGACGAGCTGGGTTATGTGCCCCTCAAGGGCGACATCCTCAAGCGGGCCAAGGCCGCCGTCGCCAAGATCGGCGCCTGAACCGAGCAAGGTCAGCGCACTGGGGGGCTTCGGCCCCCCTTTTTTCAGGCCATCCCTGGCTTCGTCTCCATGGCTGACCATTCCTGATGGCTTCAGGACAAGCTCCTCCCACCCTCGTGCTGGTGGCGGATGATCCCCTTTGGCGTGCACACCTCGTACAGGTGCTGCTGGAGGAGGGCTTCCAGGTGGTGCAGCGACCTTTTCCGCGCCAGCCCAAGGAGCTGTTGCTGGAAGCAGGCGCCCGTCTGGCGCCGCGGTTATTGATACTGCACCTCTCTGCCGAGCGGCAGAACTCTGGTGGCGGAGCAGCGATGCTGCTGCAGGGCTTGCGTCGTCGCGACCATGCCATTCCCCTGTTGCTGCTCCTGGATGCGGCTGATGAGGACCAGCGCGCGATTCTGCTGGATGCCGGCGCCGATGATGTGCTGGTGCAGCCCTTCGGCCTGCGCGAGTTCGTGGCGCGCTGCCGGGCGATCCTGCGCCGGGCGGCCCGTCAGCCGATCGTCCAACGCAGTTCAGGCTCGGGCGCGCTGCTGCAGGTTGGCCCGATCAGCCTCGACCGTGAACAATGCCGCGTGCATCTCAGTGGTGAGGAGGTGAACCTCACCCCCCGCGAATTTCGCCTGCTTGAGTGCTTCATGCTGCACCCCGGGCGGGCCCTGAGCCGGGAGCAGCTGCTTGAGCAGGTGTGGGGGCCGGATTACAGCGGCGATAGCAAGAGTGTGGACGTGCACGTTCTCTGGTTGCGCCGCAAGCTCGATGTCGCCGGATCCAGGCCTGAGCTGTTCATCACCGTGCGAGGAATCGGTTACCGGCTTGATCCTCCCCGCCTTTGAGCTCGATCACTTGCTTGCGAGTCGTCCGTAACCGATGGCGGCGGCGAGGGCCGCCGCGGATTCGCAGACTGGAAGCTCAGCGGCCGAACGACAGAATTCACCCAGCAGCAGCCGGCCACAAAACTGATGCTGCCCAGTCCGGTGCGGATCAGCATGGCCTCCCTGCGAGTTGATCCAACATAAGGCCGTTGAATCGCACTGAAAGGTTCGGCTTGAGCTTATCGGCTGCTGATGTGCTGCAGATCACCGATATTCCGGCTTTTTCAGTGCATCGAAGCTGCGTTCCAGGGTCTGCCCCACCGTCAGCCCCACCGGCAGGTCGCCGGCAAAGGCACTGCCTTGAATGCGTCGGTAGAGCTTGTTGGT
>CAIZNP010000280.1 GCA_903934375.1 uncultured Synechococcaceae cyanobacterium | reverse complement strand
CCTGAACCTGCTGGCGGGGCTGCCCGCAGAGACCGGCCTGCCGCTGCTGCCCTTCTATCCCTGACGAGCGAGCCGCTCGGCCGCCAGCTGCACCGCCAGCGGCAGGATCCGGTGTTCGTGCTGGTGGATCCGCGCCGCCAGGCTCGAGACGTCGTCGTCCGCCAGGACCGGCACCGCCGCCTGCACCAGAATCGGGCCGGTATCCACCTCCAGGCTCACGAGATGGGCGGTGCAGCCGCTCAGGCGTACGCCTGCTGCCAGGGCCTGTTCGATGGCACGGGCGCCGCGGAAGCTGGGCAGCAGTGAAGGGTGGATGTTGATCAACCGCTGCGGGAAGGCATCGATCAACTCGCGGGTCACGATCCTCATCCAGCCGGCCATCACCAGCAGATCGACGCCGATCGCACGGAAGCTGGCGACGAGAGCCTGATCCAGCGACTCACGGCTGTCATGCAGGCGGTGGTCATGCAACTGGCAGGGGATTCCCAACCGCTTCGCCCTCTGCTGAGCACCGCAGTCGTTGTTGTTCACCACCAGCAGCACCACCTCCGCCGCCAGTTCGCCCCTGTTGCAGGCGGTCACCAGGGCTTCGAAATTGCTGCCGTTGCCGGAGGCCATCACCCCAAGCCGCAGCCGTCCGGCCGCGGGTGCCAGCGGCTCCGCTGGTGACAACGGCCACTGGACGGCCCTGCCGAGCTCGCTAGGGTCAGCAAAAGCGGACGACTGGCCATGTCCCATCTCTCCATCCTGCCAACGGTGTTGCGGGACGAGACAGTTCTGGCCCAAGCCCTGACCGATCTCGCGCTGTCGCCGGAACCGGCAGCACTCCTGCGTGGTTTCGCCGGCGAGCAGCAACCCGTGAGCCTGCGGGTGCAGTTGCCGGAGGGTCTGCAGATCGGCTGGTCCCGTCAACCTGACGGCAGCCTGGCCCTCGTGGGCGATCTGCAACGCCTCAGCCGCTCTCATGCGGTGCAGCAGTTGATCGGCCGCATCACCCGTCGCTACGCCGCCCGACTCGCTCTCCAGAACGCAGCCCGGGAGCTTCCCGGAACCGTCGTCCAGCTGGTGGTCTGAGGTCAGCGTGGTTGAGGTCCACCTTGATCTGAGCGATCCCGCCAGCCACCGGGTGGGCGTCAGTCTTCGTCTGAAGCCGCGCCTGTCGCGCATGCGGTTGCAGTTCCCCGGCTGGACGCCGGGGTCCTATCTGATCCGCGACTACGTCCGCCAGCTCGAGGGGCTCGAGGTTCGCCAGGGAGAGCAGCGGCTCGAGGCACGGCGTCTGAGTCCGGCCTGCTGGCAGATCTGCCCCGATCCAGCCGGGCTGGAGCTGGAGATCCGCTATTGGGTGATGGCGATTGAACTCACGGTGCGTACACCCCACCTCGATGCGGATCATGGCTTTCTCCCACTGGCAGGGGTGGTGCTGGAGCTGGAGGGGGAGCGCTGGAGTTCCCATCGTCTGCACTGCAGCCTGATCAGCGGCTGGCAGGCCTTCAGTTCACTGCGCGGCGATCCAAACGCGGGGTTCTCTGCCAGGGATTTCGATCAACTGCTGGACAGTCCACTGGAGGTTGGGCCTCACCCCGACTGGGCGTTCAGCGTGGCCGGCGTGCCCCATCGGCTGGTCAGCTGGGGCGGAGAGCCTGGTCGCGGGCTGTGGCTGCTGGAACGCTTTCCGGATCTGCTCGCGGATCTGGAGCGGGTCTGCCTGGCTTGTTGCCGCCTGATGGGCGTTGAACGCCCCGCCGCTGAGCAGTACCTGCTGGTGCTGCACCTGGTTGATGAGGGATACGGCGGTCTGGAGCACGACGACGGCACGGTGCTCGTCTACGGGCGCAGCAACCTCGCGAAGGCGGGCGGATACCGCAGGTTTCTGCAGTTG
>CAIZNP010000279.1 GCA_903934375.1 uncultured Synechococcaceae cyanobacterium | reverse complement strand
CCGTGCTGCTCCAAGGCCTCCAGGAAGGCGGGGCGCCGTTCAGGGTCCACATAAAGATCACGGCTTATATCGCTGACCGAAGTGATCAGCTCCTCCGCTGAGTCGTAGCCGAGCAGACTCCCCAGCATCGGATTGGCCATGGTGAAACGACCTTCCACGTTAGACTGAAAGATCCCCTCAAGGGAGTTTTCCACGATGCTGCGATAGTTCGCTTCCGCTTGGCGCAGGGCATCGGCGACGCTGTTGAACGATTTGACGACCATGGCCATTTCATCGGCCGTCTGAAGTTCAACGCGTTCGGATTGGATGCCGTCAACCATGCTGAGTGAAGCCAGGCGCAGGCTGTCAACGGTCTGCATGATGCTGCGGTAGAAACCTGTAAAGAGATAGAGAGCTAAGGCTAGGGTTAATAGAACGAACAGGCCCAGCGACCACTGACGCGTTCGAAGGTTGTGGATTCTCTGTTGCAGGAGCTGATCCAACTCATCTGCGGTACGCTGCCAGAGAAGATCTGCACTGTTCAGAGCTTCCTGGCTGTGGACAGCCACGGCGGAAAGGTCACTGTCCGTGGCCGACAATCCTTGGCGCTCAAGCGGAAGAATCTTCAGCTTGATCTTCTGATTAAAGTTCGCGAGAGGCTGCTTGAGTGCGGCCTCAAGATTGTCGTTGCCCTTGGTGGCGTGGAAGGCAATCTGAAGGTTGGCCTCTAGGGAGTTGACGAGATCATCCAGCTCATGAATGTTGGATGCCAAGGCTGAACCTGCTTCCTGTGATGTCGCATCCTTCTGCTGGTCAACCAAGGGCTGGATCACAGCGAGATTCGCCTCAATGCGAGGAATCTTGTTTAGTAAGGTATCGGCCAAGTAGTAGCTGTCTTTGATGGGATCGAGAATCAGGTTTGATTCGCTGCCGATCTTTCCGCGAGGTGGGTTGAATTGATCATGGATGGCGGTCTTCATGGACGCCGCGTCCTTGGTGGAGAAGTTAATATTGCGCAGCCGGCTAATATCTTCGCTGGTATTGAAAGTGGCTCCCAGGTCTTTATCTGCTTTGGAAAGCTGTTGCCACTTTTTCTGTGCCGAGAGTGTATCGCTCCCCCGCTGGAGGTTGCGCAGTACCTCGGTGCTGTAGGCCTGCATGGGCTTAAGCAGTCGCAGTCCTTGCCTTTCGGCGCGGGCAAACGCAATCTGCGACTCGATTTCTATCAGTAAGGGCGGCAGCGCTACTGCCAGGGGGAGCAGCAGGACACAGCTTAATAGCGTGAACTTCTGTGGATAGGTCAGTCTGTTAAGGAGAGTGACGGCTGGCCCTAGGAATGATCGCCGAAATTGGTTCAAGTTCTACCCCGTGATTCCTGGCCTGACTGGGCAGCTCAAGCAAGCCGCCTGAAGCCTGTTCCTTCGGTGCGCCGCCAGGAAAGACCCAGTGAGTCTTCTCGAGGCAGGGAGCGCAGCCATTGGAGGAGGATGCTTATATTAGCTGAAGGGTTTCTCTGCTGCTACTGCTTGGGGCGTAAAGCCGATGGATTCCCATCGCTGATGATCCCGGACTTTCCTGACTCAGGTATGTTGTGCAGTAGCCCGGCTGGGATGTCCAGATGGTCGTCAATGGCTGAACTCGGTGACCAGACTTCGAAGTCCTGGCTGACTGGGCAGGGACCTATGTCCTCAGGACTGCATTGACCACCAGGTGGCTCTGGGCAGGAGTCATGGCAACAGCGCTCCCGCCAGTCCGGCCACCAAGCCCACGAACTGAATAAGGCGCACTATCCAGGGGCTGCGGTCTGGCGCATCGCCAGGATCTGTGGCCTTCCATGATCAGCCCTTGGAACCAGTAGCTTGCCGGTCATCAACGCGGGAAACGGTCAGTGAGCGGGCTTGATCGGCCCGTTCAGGCTCGTGGAGCTCCGGATCAAACATGAATCGATGTTGGCGCCGCTCGCATCAGCCTCACGGCCGCGATTCACGGCCTGTTCCTGTGATCGCTTCAGCTCGGATCCAGTGTTGCCTGGGTCGGTTATCCAGAGGTGGCCACCGGCAGAGGCCGGCCGTCGCTGTTCAGCCCAGCGCCGGCAGCTGCGGCGGCATCGGGACGCTGGCTGCGGCCGGACTGTGCCGCAGTGCTTCGCCGTTCGCATCGAACAGGCGCCAGCCGGCTGGATCCACCTCCAGATGCACGGTCTGCCCCACGGCGACCGCCTGCTCCGGCGCGGCCCGCAGCTGCACCAGGTGATCGCCCTCCAGCAGCCGGCAGGTGAGCAGCTGCTCGTTGCCGAGGGCCTCGCGGTGGCTCACCTCGGCGGGCAGGTTGCGGTTGGTGGCCGGGGCCAGCTTCAGGTGCTCGGCCCGCAGGCCACCGCTGAGCTGCTCGCTGCCACCGCGGCTCTGCCAATGCAGCAGGGCCTCCGCCATCGGCCCCTCCGGCAGGAAGCGATGGCCGCCCAGCTGCAACTGGCCGCCACCGATGCTGGTAACCGGCAGCAGGTTCATCGGCGGGCTGCCGATGAACTGGGCCACGAACAGGTTGCTGGGCCACTGGTAGAGCTCCAGCGGCGTGCCCAGCTGCTGCAGCGCGCCGCGGTTGAGCACGGCGATGCGGTGGCCCATGGTCATGGCCTCCACCTGATCGTGGGTCACGTAGACCGTGGTGGTGCCCAGGCGCCGCTGCAGCTCCACGATCTGGGCGCGGGTGCCCGTGCGCAGCTTGGCGTCGAGGTTGCTGAGCGGTTCATCCATCAGAAACACCGCCGGCTGTCGGGCGATGGCACGGCCCAGGGCTACCCGCTGCTTCTGACCGCCGGAGAGCTCCTTGGGCAGGCGATCCAACAGATGGCCGAGTTCCAGGGTCTCCGCCACCTCGGCGATGCGCTGCTCGATGCGGACCTCGCGGCCGGAGGGGATGCGCAGCGGTGGCGGCCACTGGCGGCTGGCGCGGTGGAGACCATCGCGCAGCTGCTGCAGGGGG
>CAIZNP010000278.1 GCA_903934375.1 uncultured Synechococcaceae cyanobacterium | reverse complement strand
GTCGGGTGACCCGCTCGCCGGTGCAGTTGCTGGTCACCAACGAGGGTGTGGCCCCGGCCTTGATCACCCTGTCGCTACGGCCGGACCCTGTCCTTGAGCAGCCGGCCGCCGGCGTTGATGCCCCCGGCAGCGGCGCGGCCACCCCGTCTCCGCAACAGCCGGCCCGGCCCCAGCCCGCCGCTCCCACTGCGGAGCCTGGTGCCCCATCCGCCCCGGGTGGCTCCGGCGCTTCCGAGGCTCCGCCGCCAACGGCGCCACCGCCGCTGAACTGACCGGGCTGAGCTGCTGAGACGCAGTCGACCCGTCTGTGCCTCCTGCTCTTGCCACGCCCCGTTTCAGAGGCGGGCGATGGCGGCCTTGGCGTCCTTGATGTCCTGCTTGCGCCGCTCCTCCTGGCGCTTGTCGTGCAGCTTGCGGCCCTTGCCCAGGCCGATCGTGGCCTTGATCCAGGAGCCCTTGAGGTGCAGGTTGAGCGGGATCAGGGTGAGGCCCTTCTGCTCCAGCGCCACCCGCAGCTTCTCGATCTCGCGGCCGTGGGCCAGCAGCTTGCGCACCCGCAGCGGGTCGTGGTTGAAGTAAGCCCCCGCGTGGCTGTGGGGCGAGATGTGCACGTTGTGCAGCTGCAGTTCGCCCTTGCGGATCAGGCAGAAGCCGTCGCGCAGGTTCACCTGCCCCGCCCGGATCGACTTTACTTCCGTGCCCAGCAGCTCGAGCCCGCATTCGAGCGTCTCGAGGATCTCGTACTGGTGGCGCGCGAAGCGGTTGTCCGCCAGCAGCTTGTTGGCGGCATCCCGCAGGGCTTTGGCGCTCTTCTTGCCTCCGCCCTTCGCCATGGCCTGCGCGGATCCCCACGATGCGTTCGACTCCCCGACCCTAGGGAGCTCCCGGCCGCCCGCTGACCCCGGTACCCTCTGGCGATGGCGATCGTCTCCTCGGGATCCAGGGCGGCCGGCCGGGGTGAGTCCCGTCCGGACCCGCGGCTGGTGGATCCGGCGCCCATCCCCGGAGATCGTGATGCCGCTGCGGATCCGCTAGCGGCCGTCGGCGCCGAATCCCCGGGTCCCCGCGAGGACTCCCTGCGCCCCCGCCGGCTGGCGGACTACATCGGCCAGAGCGAGCTCAAGCAGGTGCTCGGTATCGCCGTGGAGGCTACCCGCGCTCGCCAGGAGGCCCTCGATCATGTGCTGCTCTACGGCCCGCCGGGCCTGGGCAAGACCACCATGGCTCTGGTGCTGGCCGAGGAGCTGGGAGTGCGTTGCCGCATCACCAGTGCGCCCGCCCTGGAGCGCCCGCGCGACATTGTCGGGCTGCTGGTGAACCTGCAGCCCCATGAGCTGCTGTTCATCGATGAGATCCACCGCCTCAACCGGGTGGCCGAGGAGATTCTCTATCCCGCCATGGAGGACTTCCGCCTTGATCTCACCGTGGGTAAGGGCACCACGGCCCGCACCCGCAGCCTGCCGGTGGCTCCCTTCACGCTCGTGGGCGCCACCACCCGTGCCGGCTCGCTGAGTTCGCCGCTGCGGGATCGCTTCGGCCTGATCCAGCGGTTGGAGTTCTACGGCCTCGATGATCTGCAGGCCATCGTGCTGCGGGCGGCGGGCCTGCTGCAGATCGATCTGGAGCAGGCGGCTGCCCTGGAGGTGGCCCGCCGCTGTCGCGGCACCCCCCGCATCGCCAACCGGCTGCTGCGGCGCGTGCGTGATGTGGCGGCGGTGCGCGGCCATGGCCGCGTGAGCGCCGTGCTGGTGCAGGAGGCCCTGCGGCTGCATCGGGTGGATGGCCGCGGCCTTGATGCCAGCGACCGTCGCCTGCTGGAGCTGTTGCAGGACGGCTACGGCGGCGGCCCGGTGGGTCTCGACACCCTGGCGGCCGGCCTCGGCGAGGATCCCGCCACCCTGGAGGCGGTGGTGGAGCCATTCCTCCTGCAGCAGGGTCTGCTGCAGCGCACGCCTCGCGGCCGCGTGATCACCCCGGCCGGCATCGCCCACCTGCGCGACCAGCAGGCGGCATGAACGCACTGCTCGCTCCCTCACTGGCCTCGCTGCTGTCCTGGCTGCTGGCGCCGCTGCTGGCCCTGGCCCTGCTGCTGCCGGCGGCTCCGGCAGCTGTGGCCGCATCGGCTGCGGCCAGGCCTGAGCC
>CAIZNP010000277.1 GCA_903934375.1 uncultured Synechococcaceae cyanobacterium | reverse complement strand
GCATTCTGCTGGCAGGATCAGGCCTGTGTTGTCCGGGTGTTCCCCATGAGCGCAGCCGCCCTTGGCATCCATCCGCTGGTGGACGCATTGGCCGAGCGCATCCGTGGTTGCTGGCTGGACCTGCCGGAGCTGGCTCCCCTGGCGGTGGATCCGGACCTTGAGGCCATCAGCGGCAGCCTCGATGGCGAGGACCTGTTCATCCGCAACGAGCTGCACTCCAGTCGTGGCCTTCGCAAACTCCATCTGGAGACGGCGCGGCTGGGGGCAGGGCTGCAGATCCTGCACTGCGTCTTCTTCCCCGACCCCCGTTACGACCTGCCCGTGTTCGGGGCTGACATCGTGGCTGGACGCGGTGTTGTCTCAGCCGCGATCGTTGACCTCTCGCCGGTGACCGGCTCCCTGCCCGAGGCGGTGGTCAGTCGGCTGGAGGCCCTGCCGGAGCGCCGCTTCTCCCAGGAGCGTGAGCTGCCCGCCTGGGGGACGATCTTCTCTCCGTACGTGCGGTTCGTGCGCCCGGCCGATGCAGCCGAAGAGCAGCAGTTCATCGCCGTGGTCACGGAGTTTCTCACCGTTCTGGCGGCCGCCAGCCGCGAGGCACAGCCGCAGCCGATCGATCACCCCGATACGGTGATGCGTCATCAGGGTCAGCTCTCCTATTGCCGGCAGCAGAAGCAAAACGACAAGACCCGGCGGGTCCTCGAGAAGGCGTTCAATCCCCAGTGGGCGGACCGCTACATCGAGGAGCTCCTGTTCGACGACCCATTGCCCCTGGTCTGATGCTGCAGCGTCTGCTCAGCCGTCCCCGGCAGCTGGTGCTCGTCGGGGTCGTCCTGTTGGCGGCCCTGCTGGTTCTGGGTCGCGTGCTCCAACGGCCTGCAACTCCGCCGGCCTCCTCTCCCAACGCTGCCACAGCTCCGGTCAGCCCCGCATCAGCTGAAGCCGTCTCCGCCCTTGGTCGTCTGGAGCCCGCCGGTGATGTGCGCCAGCTGGCGGCACCGATGAGCAGCATGGGCGGCAGCCCCCGCCTCACCGCCCTGTTCGTTCAGGAGGGTGAGCGTGTGCGTCGAGGCCAGCTGCTGGCCAGCTTCGATACGCGCCCAGGACTGCTGGCTGATCAGAGCCTCCTGCAGACCCGCATCGCCAACCTCGGCCAGCAGGTGGCTCTGCTCGAGCGCGACACCGCCCGTTACCGTCGCCTGGCACAGGGGGGAGTCACCCCCAGCGGCGATCTGGACAACCGCGAGATCCGGCTGATCGACCTGCGCGGCCAGCTCAGCCAGACACGCGCCCAGCTTGCCAAGGTGCAGACCGATCTGGTGCTCAGCGAGCTCCGAGCACCGATCGATGGCACGGTTCTGCGCATCACGGCCTACCCGGGCGAGCGCCCCGGTGATGCGGGCATCCTCGAGCTGGGGGCCACGGATCGGATGGAAGCGGTGGCTGAGGTCTATGAGAGCGACATCGACAGGGTTCGCGTCGGCCAGCCGGTGACCCTGCTGAGTGAGAACGGCGGTTTCAGTGGCAGCCTGCAGGCCCGCGTGCTGCGCATCAGTCCGCAGGTGCGCCAGCGCCAGGTGCTCTCCACCGATCCCACCGGCGATGCCGATGCCCGCGTGGTGGAGGTGCGTCTGGCACTCGATCCCGAGGCCGCCGCCCGTGTGAACGATCTGGCCGGCCTGAAGATCATCGCCCGCTTCAGCCCGTGACTCCCTGGCGCTGGTTGCAGACCTTCTGGCAGGGGCGACGCATTCCCCTGGCCTGGTTGCTGCTCACCCGCCAGCCAGTGCGTCTGGCGGTGGCCCTGGCGGGCATCAGCTTCGCCGGGATCCTGATGTTCATGCAGCTCGGCTTCCGTGATGGGCTGTTTGATGCCAGCGTGACCATCCATCGGCTGTTCGATGC
>CAIZNP010000276.1 GCA_903934375.1 uncultured Synechococcaceae cyanobacterium | reverse complement strand
GCATTCTGCTGGCAGGATCAGGCCTGTGTTGTCCGGGTGTTCCCCATGAGCGCAGCCGCCCTTGGCATCCATCCGCTGGTGGACGCATTGGCCGAGCGCATCCGTGGTTGCTGGCTGGACCTGCCGGAGCTGGCTCCCCTGTCGGTGGATCCGGACCTCGAGGCCATCAGCGGCAGCCTCGATGGTGAGGACCTGTTCATCCTCAACGAGCTGCACTCCAGTCGTGGCCTGCGCAAACTCCATCTGGAGACGGCGCGGCTGGGGGCAGGGCTGCAGATCCTGCACTGCGTGTTCTTCCCCGACCCCCGTTACGACCTGCCGGTGTTCGGGGCCGACATCGTTGCCGGACGTGGCGTGGTCTCAGCCGCGATCGTTGACCTCTCCCCGGTGAGCGGCTCCCTGCCCGAGGCGGTGGTGAGAAGGCTGGAGGCGCTGCCGGTGCGCAGCTTTTCCCAGGAGCGTGAACTGCCCGCCTGGGGAACGATCTTCTCCCCGTACGTGCGGTTCGTCCGCCCGGCTGATGCAGCCGAAGAGCAGCAGTTCATCGCCGTGGTCACGGATTTCCTCACCGTTCTGGCGGCCGCCAGCCGCGAGGCGGAGCCGCAGCCGATCGATCACCCCGATACGGTGATGCGTCATCAGGGTCAGCTCTCCTATTGCCGGCAGCAGAAGCAAAACGACAAGACCCGGCGGGTCCTCGAGAAGGCGTTCAACCCCCAGTGGGCGGATCGCTACATCGAGGAGCTGCTGTTCGACGACCCATTGCCCCTGGTCTGATGCTGCAGCGTCTGCTCAGCCGTCCCCGGCAGCTGGTGGTCGTCGGGGTTGCCCTGTTGGCGGCCCTGTTGCTGCTGGGCCGCTTGCTCCAGCGGCCTGCATCTCCGCCGGCCTCCCCCACCGCTGCGACTGCTCCGGTCAGGCCCGCAGCGGCCGAAGCCGTGTCCGCGCTCGGTCGGCTGGAGCCTGCAGGCGATGTGCGCCAGCTGGCGGCACCGATGAGCAGCATGGGCGGCAGCCCCCGCCTCACCGCTCTGTTCGTTCAGGAGGGTGAGCGTGTGCGTCGCGGCCAGCTGCTCGCCAGTTTCGACACGCGCCCAGGACTGCTGGCTGATCAGAGCCTCCTGCAGACCCGCATCGCCAACCTCAGCCAGCAGGTCGCTCTGCTCGAGCGCGACACCGCCCGCTACCGGCGCCTGGCCCAGGGTGGGGTCACCCCTAGCGGCGATCTGGACAACCGTGAGATCCGACTGATCGACCTGCGCGGCCAGCTCAGCCAGGCACGCGCCCAGCTGGCCAAGGTTCAGACCGATCTGGTGCTGAGCGAGCTGCGCGCCCCGATCGACGGCACAGTGCTGCGCATCACGGCCTACCCGGGCGAACGCCCCGGTGACGCCGGCATCCTCGAGCTTGGGGCCACCGATCGGATGGAAGCGGTGGCTGAGGTCTACGAGAGCGACATCGACCGGGTTCGCGTCGGCCAGCCGGTGACCCTGCTCAGTGAGAACGGCGGCTTCAGCGGCAGCCTGCAGGCCCGCGTGCTGCGCATCAGTCCGCAGGTGCGCCAGCGCCAGGTGCTCTCCACCGATCCCACCGGCGATGCCGATGCCCGCGTGGTGGAGGTGCGTCTGGCCCTCGATCCCGAGGCCGCCGCCCGTGTGAACGATCTGGCCGGCCTGAAGATCATCGCCCGCTTCAGCCCGTGACTCCCTGGCGCTGGTTGCAGACCCTCTGGCAGGGGCGACGCATTCCCCTGGCCTGGTTGCTGCTCACCCGCCAGCCGGTGCGTCTGGCGGTGGCCCTGGCGGGCATCAGCTTCGCCGGGATCCTGATGTTCATGCAGCTCGGCTTCCGTGATGGGCTGTTTGATGCCAGCGTGACCATCCATCGGCTGTTCGATGCCGATCTTGTTCTCATCAGCCCCCGCTCCACGAGCTCGGTGAGCATGGCGGGCTTTCCGCGTCGTCGCCTGGTGCAGGCCATGGCGGATCCCGCGGTGGAGGGCATCACGCCGGTGCACTGGAACCTGCTGCTCTGGCGCAATCCGCAGACCCGCGGCACCCGCTCGATTCTTGCCCTCGGATTCGAACCCGGTGATCCGCTGTTCACCGATCCCGCACTGGTCCCCAAGGCCCGGCTGCTCACCCAGAAGGGACGCGTGCTGTTCGATGAGCAGTCCCGACCCGAGTTCGGCCCCGTGGCCAAGTGGTTCAAATCCGGCCGCACCGTGGAGAGTGAGATTGCCGGCAAGCGTGTTCGGGTGGCCGGGCTGGTGGGTCTGGGCACCTCCTTCGGCGCCGATGGCAACCTGCTCACCAGCAGCGAGACCTTTCTCGAGCTGCTGCCCAATACGCCGCCCGGCAGCATTGAGGTGGGGCTGATCCGTCTGCAGCCTGGGGCCGATCCCGCGGCTGCGATTGAGCGGTTGAAACGTCTGCTGCCCGACGATGTCACCGTGCTGACCAAGCAGGGCTTCATCAACTTCGAGCAGGACTACTGGCGCACCAGCACCTCGATCGGCTTCATCTTCAGCCTCGGTGCTGCCATGGGCTTCGTGGTGGGCTGCGTGATCGTCTACCAGGTGCTGTATTCCGACGTGAGCGATCACCTGCCGGAGTACGCGACGCTGATGGCGATGGGCTACAAGCTGCCGAGTCTGCTGGGTGTGGTGGCCCGAGAAGGCCTGTTGCTGGCGGCGTTTGGCTATCTGCCGGCCTATGCCGCCGGTCAGGGCCTCTATGCCCTTGTTCGCAGTGCCACGCAGCTGCCCGTGGCGATGGACACGACCCGGGCCGTCACTGTGTTCACGATGATTCTGGTCATGTGCATGGCCTCGGCGGCCCTGGCCATGCGCAGGCTCGCGGATGCCGATCCTGCGGAGATCTTCTGATGGAGCACCCCTCATCAGAGCCTCGATCCAGCGCCGGTCCAGCCAACACCCAGCCTCTCCGCGCCACTCCTGCCCAGAGCCAGAGCATGTCCTTTCGCGCCATCGACCTGGAGGGACTCAGCCACTGGTACGGCAGCGGCGGCACCCGCCGCCAGGTGCTGCAAGGCGTGCATCTGCAGGTGGCCCCCGGCGAGGTGGTTCTGCTCACCGGGCCCTCCGGCTGCGGCAAGACAACCCTGCTGACGCTGGTGGGGGCCCTGCGCCAGGTGCAGCAGGGTTCGGTGCAGGTGCTGGGTGAGCAGCTCAACGGGGCCAGCCGTGGCACCCGCCAGCGGCTGCGCCGCTCGATCGGCATGATCTTTCAGGGGCACAACCTCCTGCGCTGCCTCACGGCGGAGCAGAACGTGCAGATGGGCTCCGATCTGCTGCCGGGGCTCGGCTACCGGCCCCGCCGCGATCAAGCGCGCGAGTGGCTGCGGGCGGTGGGTCTCGGTGATGAACTGAACAAGCTCCCCCACGATCTCTCGGGTGGCCAGAAGCAGCGGGTGGCGATCGCCCGCGCCCTGGCCGCCCATCCGCGGCTGCTGCTGGCGGATGAACCCACCGCCGCCCTGGATTCGCGCACCGGTCGTGAGGTTGTGGAGCTGCTGCAGCGGCTGGCGCGCGAGCAGGGCTGTGCCGTGCTGATGGTGACCCACGATCCGCGCATCCTCGATATCGCCGATCGGCTTGTGCGCATGGAGGACGGACGCTTGCTGGAGGGGGAACCCGCCCCGATGCACCAGGCGATCGTTCAGTAAGGTGAGGAATCTCCAAGATCCCTGATCGCCTCCATGGCCAAGCGCCGCAACCTCAAGAAGGAAAAGCAGGAGCGCAACCGCTCCTACGCCCGCAAGTTCAAGAAGCGCAAGCTGCGCAACGACGGCCGCGGTGAAGGTGCCGGCAACGGCGTGACCGGCACGGCCAACAACGGCGGCGCAGCCGACTGATCCTTAGGCTGAACCGGCTGGCCTCCTGTTGCGATCGGCCGGCCGCTTCTGCCCTGGGTAGCTGGGATCCTGCGGGGTCCCTCTTTTTGTGCCCTGCCATCCGTCACGATCGGGCCATGTTTCTCAGCGTCGTCATCCCCACCTACAACCGGCTGCCGATCCTGCAGAAGTGCCTGCAGGCCCTTGAGCAGCAGCGGCTGGAGGCCCCGATCAGCGCCTATGAGGTGGTGCTGGTGGATGACGGCTCCACCGATGCCACGGTGAGCTGGCTGCAGGAGCACTCTGAGGCGTTTCCCCATGTGCGCCTGGTGCAGCAGGACCACGGCGGGCCGGCGGAGGGGCGCAACCGCGGTGTCGACCATGCCCGCGGCGATGTGATCGTCTTCATTGACAGCGATCTGGTGGTGACGGACGGCTTTCTGCTTGCCCACGCCCGTTGCCTGGAGCAGAGCTGGCAGGAGCGCGGCGATCGCCTCTGCTTCACCTACGGCGCGGTGATCAACACCGCCAACTTCGACGATCCCACCAGCGAGCCCCACAAGCTGCGCGACCTCTCCTGGGCCTACTTCGCCACCGGCAACGTGGCGATCGATCGGCAGGTGCTGGAACGCAGCGGTCTGTTCGATACCCGCTTCCGGCTGTATGGCTGGGAGGATCTGGAGCTGGGCGAGCGCCTGCGCCGCATGGGCGTGGTGCTGGTGCGTTGTCCGGAGGCTGTCGGCTACCACTGGCATCCTCCCCTCAGCCTGGACCAAGTGCCACGGCTGATCGCCGTGGAGGGCGAACGGGCCAAGATGGGCCTGGTGTTCTTTCGGAAGCACCCAACCCGCAGGGTGCGGTTCATCATCCAGTTCACCGTTCTGCATCGCCTGCTGTGGGAGCTGCTCACCGTTGGCGGTCTGCTGAATGAACGCAGCCTGCGACCGCTGCTGGCCTGGCTGATCCGCCAGGGCAAGCCCGGTCTGGCCATGGAGCTGCTGCGTCTGCCGCTCAATCGCATCGGTGTGCGCGCCCTCTACGCCGAGGCCCGTGCCGAAGGCCTGGCCTGAGGTCGGGGCTGCGTCAGATCCGCCGTGGGCAGGCCGTTTGCGGCGGTTCGCGGCCCGGCCGTTTGATAAGGTGCCAGGGTCCCAATCACACCGCACACCTGCACGTTTCGGGTGACGGCAGTTAGGCAGATGCACCGGACCCCGCTCCGGGCAGACGCTCTGGATTGATCCTGGAATCATCTTGGTTTCATCCCGACTGCACTGTCCCTGGCAGGTGGAGGCAAACCCGAAACCTCACAACTCAACATGGCTGTTGTCACCCTCGCCGAAATGATGGAGGCGGGTGCCCACTTCGGGCACCAAACGCGCCGCTGGAATCCCAAGATGTCGCGCTACATCTATTGCGCGCGCAACGGGGTTCACATCATTGACCTCGTGCAGACCGCCGTCTGCATGAACAACGCTTACAAGTGGACCCGCAGTGCTGCCCGCAGTGGCAAGCGCTTCCTCTTCGTGGGCACCAAGAAGCAGGCCTCCGAGGTGATCGCCCTGGAAGCCACGCGCTGCGGCGCTGCTTACGTGAACCAGCGCTGGCTGGGCGGCATGCTCACCAACTGGACCACGATGCGTGCCCGCATCGACCGCCTTAAGGATCTGGAGCGCATGGAGTCATCCGGCGCCATCGCCATGCGTCCGAAGAAGGAAGCGGCCGTTCTGCGCCGTGAACTCGAGCGCCTGCAGAAGTACCTCGGTGGCCTGAAGAACATGCGTCGCCTGCCCGACGTGGTGGTGCTGGTGGACCAGCGCCGTGAGACCAACGCCGTGCTCGAGGCCCGCAAGCTCGACATTCCTCTGGTGTCGATGTTGGACACCAACTGCGACCCGGATCTCTGCGACGTGCCCATCCCCTGCAACGACGACGCTGTTCGTTCGGTGCAGCTGGTGCTCGGTCGCCTCGCCGATGCCATCAATGAGGGTCGCCATGGCGCTCAGGATCAGCGCGGCGGCTACGACGACGAAGAGGGCTGAGTCAGCCTCACTGGGCGGGCTTTACCCCCGTCGCATCGTGTTGCAGCGGAGCTTCCCTGAGGGGGAGCTCCTGCGCGTTTGAGCCCCATCCACCATTCCCTTCCCCACCTCCCCTTTTCCCCATGGCTGAGATCTCCGCCAAGCTCGTCAAGGAACTGCGCGACATCACCGGCGCAGGCATGATGGACTGCAAGAAGGCCCTGTCTGAGACCAAGGGCGACAAGGACAAGGCCGTCGAGTGGCTGCGTCAGAAGGGCATCGCCTCCGCCGAGAAGAAGTCCGGCCGCACCGCGGCCGAAGGCGCCATCGGCAGCTACATCCACACCGGTGCCCGCGTGGGTGTGCTGGTGGAGGTCAACTGCGAAACCGACTTCGTGGCCCGCGGTGAAATCTTCCAGGAGCTGATCCGCAACGTGGCCATGCAGATTGCCGCCTGCCCCAGTGTCGATTACGTCAAGGTGGACGAGATCCCCGCCGACGTGGCGGAGCGCGAGAAGCAGATCGAGATGGGCCGCGATGACCTCGCCGGCAAGAAGGAGGAGATGAAGGAGAAGATCGTCGCCGGCCGCATCGGCAAGCGTCTCAAGGAGATGGCACTGATGGACCAGGCCTACATCAAGGACAGCGGCATGACCGTTGAGGAGATGGTCAAGCAGGTGGCCGGCAAGGTGGGCGAGAACATCCAGGTGCGACGTTTCGTGCGCTTCAACCTTGGCGAAGGCATCGAGGTCGACAAGCTGGACTTCGCCGCCGAAGTTGCCGCCATGCAGGCAGCCTGATCCCGGTTGTCTGTGGGGTTCCCCCTTGCATCCCAACGCCCAGCCCCTTGAAGAGGCGCAGCGCCAGCTCCAGTTGCTGCTTCAGCAGCAGGAGGAGCTGGCACCGGGCCTCTATCGCGACCTCGCCCTCTACCTCCAGGTGCTGCGTGAAGGCCTGCTGCCCGCTGTGCAGCAGGCCTGTTTTCATCTGGCGACGCAGGTTGTTCCTGAGCGCTATGGCCAGTTGCCCGAAGAGCGGCGCGTGCTCTTTCAGCAGCGTCTTGCCACCCTGGTTCAGCGTTGCAATGCCCTGCTCACGGTTGAGCAGTTGATGGGACTGGCGGCGCAGCAGCAGCGCCGTGATCATCGCCATCGCAGCGTGCGCCGCCAGCGCCTGCTCGATGCCTTCCTGGAGGGTGCGGAAGCACAGGCCGATGACGACGACGTAGATCCACAGGCTGCAGCCGCTCCTTCCCCACCGTCGTCCACACGACAGCCACCCGCCCAGAACCCGGATGCGCCAGGTTCGATTCACCTCGGACTTGATCTGCCCCTGAGTGCGGATCTGTTTGACCGTGGCATCGCAGGTCTGCCCGGTGCAGCCGAACCGTCTGAGCTGTTTGATCCGCTTGCTGATGCCGGGGAGCCGTCCGAGTCCGGGGAGCAGGCGCAGGAGTCCGGCGAGCAGGCGGAGGAGTCCGGCGAGGCGGATAACGATGTCCCGCCAGGCCGCAGCGAGCTGAAGATGCTGCAGTCCCTGTTCCAGATGGCAGCTGAAGGGCTCGGCCACGAGGGACTGCTGCCCCAGGACGAGGTCGCCCTGGCTGCAGCCTCCGCTGAGCCCGCAGAAGGCCGCATCAGCTTGGCCATGCCCGCAGCGATCGAGCCGGCCTTGCCTCCCGATCCGGCTGTCACCGGTACTGGTCTGCCCCGAGACCCCCTGCGTCAGGCCAGCTGGTGGCGGCACTTCGACCGTGCTCTCAGCCGCCGGCTGCGCAATCTTTCCCACGCCCTGAACGTCGAGATGATGCGGCTTGGTCTCGCCCAGGGACTGTTACCGCTCAACCTGCTGGATGCGGTGCTGGAGGGCCAGGTTGAGGCCCTGCCGGCCCCTGTCAATCTGTTGCGTCTGCCGTTGCCGCTGCCGAGCGGTAACGGAGGCCCCAGCGAGGTTCTTGCCCTGCTGCTGCGCCCGGGGGATCTCGAGTTCGAGCAGCCGCGACTGCGCACCTGCCGCCAGCGCCTCGAGCAGCGGCGGCGTGCATTGCGCACAATGGCCAAGCGCTACCACATCTGGCAGCGCCGGGTCACGGCCCTGGAGGCAGAGACGCAGTGGTTTCAGGACAGTGCCCAGCTCCAGAGCAGGCCGCTGCCACCCAGCTAGGGCTGGAGGGTTGGCTGCGCCCGCTGCAGCAGGCCCTGCAACTTGAAGCGGATCGTGGTTTCGCCGATCTCATGGGACGCCGCGAGACCTTCAGCGCCTTCCTCCTCCGCGAGCTGTCCTGTCCGCCTTTCCCCCTGCCGGTTCAGCAGCAGACGCTCGCGGAACTGAGCCAGGCCTACGGCGCCTACTCCGACCTCACTCTCGCCGGGCGTCAGAGCCTGATCCGCCGCAGCCGTCAGACCCTGCATCAGCTGCAGTGCTCGCACCGGCCGGCCTCACCCCCGTCACCGCCGCGGCTTCGCCTGCTACCCGATGCCGCAGCACCTTCTGGTGCTGGCAGCCCCGAGCCGCCGCCTCAGGTCATCCGTCCAGATACCCCCCTGGGGGAGGTGCGCGGCATCGGGCCCAAGGCCGCTACGCGCCTCGCGGCACTGGATCTGTGGCTGGCGGAGGACCTTGTCCGCCACTACCCGCGCGATTATCTCGACTACGCCAATCTGGTGCGCATCGCTGCTCTGCAGCCCGGCACCACGGCCACGATCGTGGCCACGGTTCGCCGCAGCCACAGCTTCACGAGCCCGCGCAATCCGAACCTCTCGATTCTTGAGCTGCAGCTCTCCGATCTCACCGGCCGGCTGCGGGTGTCGAAGTTTTTCGCCGGCAGGCGCTTCAGCTCCCCCGGCTGGCTGAAGGCCCAGCAGAGGCAGTACCCCGCTGGTGCCACGGTGGCGGTGAGTGGGCTGGTCAAACAGACCCCCTACGGCCCCGTGTTCCAGGACCCTCTGATGGAGGTGCTGAGCAGTCCCAGCGCCCCGATCCAGAGCGAGCAGATCGGTCGCCTGCTGCCGGTGTACGGCCTCACGGAGGGCCTTACCGCCGATCGCCTGCGCAGCCTGATCAGGCCCCTGCTGCAGGCGGCCCGTGGCTGGAGCGATCCTCTGCCGCGAGCACTGCTGCAACGGGAGGGATTGCCGGCCTTGGGGGAAGCCCTCTGGCAGATCCATCACCCCAGCGATCGGGACAGTCTGGCGCTCGCCCGTCGCCGGCTTGTGTTCGATGAGTTTCTGTTGCTGCAGCTGGGCCTGCTGCAGCGCCGACGCGAGCTCACCAGCCGCCCCGCGCCACCGTTGCACGGTGGCGCCAGCAGCAGCCGCGTCAGCGCCTTCCTGGCCTTGCTGCCGTTCCGGTTCACGGCAGCCCAGCGACGGGTGCTTGCGGAGATCAACGCTGACCTGGTCCGCGATCAGCCCATGGCCCGGCTGGTGCAGGGGGATGTGGGCAGCGGTAAGACCGTTGTTGCCATCGCCTCCCTGCTCACCGCCATTGATGCCGGCTGTCAGGGTGCCCTGATGGCTCCCACCGAGGTGCTGGCGGAGCAGCACTACCGCAAGCTCTGCGAGTGGCTGCCGCAGCTGCATGTCAGTTGCGCCCTGCTCACCGGCTCCACTCCCATGCGGCGCCGGCGCGAACTGCTGGTGGACCTCGCTAACGGCAATCTGCAGATGCTCGTGGGCACCCACGCGTTGCTGGAGGACCCGGTTCAGTTCGCCCGTCTCGGCCTGGTGGTGGTCGACGAGCAGCATCGCTTCGGGGTGCACCAGCGCAACCGCCTGCTCGGTAAGGGCCTGCAACCCCATCTACTGACGATGACGGCCACGCCCATCCCACGCACGCTGGCGCTCTCGTTGCACGGCGATCTAGAGGTGAGTCAGATCGATGAACTGCCACCAGGCCGCACCCCCATCCGCACCCAGCTGCTGGCGGCGGGTGAGCGTGAGCAGGCCTACGACCTGATCCGTGAGCAGGTCGGCCTCGGCCAACGGGCCTATGTGGTGCTGCCGTTGGTGGAGGAGAGCGACAAGCTCGATCTGCGCTCAGCGGTGGATGTGCATCGCCAGCTGAGCCAGGAGGTGTTCCCTGAGCTGGTGGTGGGTCTGCTGCACGGCCGCATGGCCAGTGCCGATAAGCAGGCCGCCATCAACGCCTTTGCCACTGGCGCCTGCCAGGTGCTGGTCAGCACCACGGTGGTGGAGGTGGGGGTGGATGTGCCAGAGGCCAGCGTGATGGTGATCGAGCACGCCGATCGCTTCGGCCTGGCGCAGCTGCATCAACTGCGCGGCCGAGTCGGTCGTGGGGCCGCCGCCTCCCACTGCCTCCTGGTCAACGACAGTCGTAATGCCCTGGCCCGTCAGCGCCTGGAGGTGCTGGTGCATTCCACAGACGGCTTCGAGATCGCTGAAATGGATCTGCGCCTGAGGGGTCCCGGTCAGGTTCTGGGCACGCGCCAGAGCGGCCTTCCCGATCTCGCCCTGGCCAGTCTCAGCGAGGACGGTGAGGTGCTGGAGCAGGCACGCCGCGTCGCGCGCGACCTTCTCGAGCAGGATCCTGAGTTGCAGCGTCATGCTGCCCTGGCCGCCGTGCTCACCAAGCAGCGCGATCGCCTGGCCCAGGGCGCTCGCCTGAACTGACCCCTCGCAGCCCGTCGTCTGATTCCATGGCCTTGCGCAGCTGGAGTTCCATCCCGATCGTCGAGAACGGCGATCCGCTGCTTCCCCTGCCGGCGGAGTTGTTGTGCCTGGAACCGCACCCTTATGTCGCCGTCGGAGCTCCCTACGGCTCCTGTGGCTCTCCGTTCAGACTGCGTGGCGCCGTGATCACACGTCTGCTGCAGGCTCAGAGCCATCTGGAGGCCCGCAGCCCCGGCTGGCGGCTGGCAATCTTCGATGCCTGGCGTCCGCTTGCGGTGCAGCGCTTCATGGTGCAGCACGCCATTGCTGAGGAGTGCATCAGCCGCGACATCGATCCTGAGCGGCCCACCCCACAGCGCGACGCGGTGGTTGCCGAAGTCGGGCGCTTCTGGGCACCACCCAGCGAAGATCTCGCCACGCCCCCACCCCACAGCACCGGGGCGGCCGTTGATCTCACCCTGGTCGATGGGCTGGGCCATGCGGTGGGTATGGGCTCTCCGATCGATGCCATCGGTGCCGTCTCTGAGCCTGATCACTTCCTGCGCCTGGCCGAGAGCCTGCCGGAGGGGGATGCCCGCCGGGACGAGGCACTGAGCTGGCATTGCCATCGCGCGCTGCTGGCCGAAGTGATGGCCGCTGCCGGCTTCATTCGGCACCCCAACGAGTGGTGGCATTTCAGCTGGGGCGATCAGCTCTGGGCCTGGCGCAGCGTGGTCGGCCAGGCCTGCTACGGCCGTTGGTTGGGGGCCTGAGGCTCTGGTGTGACCGCTGCTGGGGTCTGTCCCTGGGGCGTGGTCGGCGTTGGTGTCCCCGTCTCCAGCCCCATCTGGATCGCCAGCTGACGGGCATCCCCACGACTGAGAAGCCCTCGCTGGATGCAGCGGTTGATGGTCACAATCGCCAGATCGCGCTGCACAAGCCTCAGCCGCTCCAGCACTGCCCGGGGCGGGTCGCTGTAGGCCTGTAGCTGTTGCTGCCAGGCCTGCAGCAGGTTGTCGCTGGTGCAGGTCCGTAGATCGGGATCATGGCGTTCCACCGGTGAGGCCGGCGGCGGTGGCATGCGGTTGACGTCCACGGCTTTGGCGGACAACGTGTCGATGCCGCTACCCGCGATGGTGAGCAGCAACGCGCTCAGCCTGGCGGCCGGCAGTGGGGTCATCAACCGGCTCCCAGCAGCTCCTTCACCTGATCGCGCCCGAGCTTCGCCACATAATCGCCGAAGCTGCGGCGACCACCGGCCGCCTTCCAGCCCAGCAGCAGCGGTTCGATCGTGCTCTCCAGCTGTTCGAGGGGCATCCTCTCGAGATAGGGCTCTGCCAGTCGGCTCAGGTTCGGCGTCCCCCCCAGCCAGAGCTGGTACTGGTTAACCCCATCGCCCACCAGCCCAAGCTCCGCCATGTAGGGACGAGCGCAGCCATTGGGGCAGCCTGTCATGCGCACGAGGATCGACTTCTCGATCTCCAGGCGATCCAGCTGGGTTTCGAGGCGCTCCAGCACATCCGGCAGGATGCGCTCAGCTTCTGTGACGGCCAGCCCGCACAGGGGCAGGGCCGGACAGGCCAGCGCGTGGCGTTGCAGACGCGGTGGGGTATCCGGATCGGTGATGCCCAGCTCTGCCAGGGCCTCGCGCACGCTGGCGCGCTGGGCGGTACCGATGTTGCAGAGCAGCAGGTCCTGATTGGGGGTAAGACGAACCTCCAGCTGATAGGTCTGCACCAGCTGCCGCAGGCCCGTCTTCAGCTCCCCGGCGAGACGGCCGCAGAGGAGGGGAAGACCCACGAACCATTTGCCGGCCTCCTGGCGATGCCAGCCGAGGTAGTCCTCCAGCTTTGTCTTCGGCTCCAGCCGCAGCCCCTTGATCGGATGGGGGAAGTACTTCGCCTTGAGCTCCTGCCGGAACCAGCTGATGCCCTGGTCGTGGATCAGATATTTCATCCGCGCATGGCGGCGTGTCTGGCGGTCGCCGTGGTCGCGCTGGAGCGCGACGATCGCCTGAACCAGATCGAGCACATGCTCCGCTGCCACGTAGCCGAGCGGATCGGCGGTGCGGGCGAAGGTCTCCTCCTTGTTGTGGGTGCGGCCCATACCTCCGCCTACGTAGACATTGCAGCCTTTGAGGGCTCCGCCGGCATCGGCGAAGGCCACCAGGCCGATGTCCTGGGTCAGCAGATCCACGGAGTTGTCACCGGGAACGGTGACAGCGCATTTGAACTTGCGCGGCATGTATGTGGTGCCGTACAGGGGCTCCTGGCTGTCGCCGCTGAACAGGCCGCCGTCGCTCTGGCGTTCGCGCACCTTCTTCACCGGCGTGCTCGGTTTGATGCGGTAGGCCAGATCTCCATCGACCCAGAGATCGAGATACGAGCCCTCGGCAGCCTGGGGGGCGAGCAGATCGGCGATGTCATTGGCCAGTTGACGCGCAGCCGGGTAGGCCCCCTTCTCGAACGGAGCCGCCGGTGCCATCACGTTGCGGTTGATGTCGCCGCAGGCGGCCAGGGTGGAGCCCATACCACGCACGATCGTGCCGATCACCTCGCGCAGATGCTGCTTGCGCACACCATGCAACTGGAAGGCCTGGCGGGTGGTGGCGCGCATCGTGCCGTTGCCCAGGCGGTCGGCCAGTTCATCCAGGGCCAGGTAGAGGGAGGCGGGGACACGTCCGCCCGGGCTGCGCAGGCGCAGCATCATCTGCCAATCCTTGTCCTGACCCTTCTGGCGGTTCTCGCGATTGTCCTGCTGGTAGCTGCCGTGGAACTTCAGCAGCTGAACGGCACCGTCGGTGAAGTGGTTGGCGTCGTTGGCCAGTTCCTCGGCGAGGGGATCGTGCAGGTAGGCGCTGTCCGCTTTGAGTTGCTCGAACTTGCTGCGTTCGGCACCGGTTGCGATGCACGGCGACAACGGCCTCGACCCAGCTCCGTCGGCCTCCTGCGGGGGGAATCCGCTGCCGGTGCTCGCGCTCTTCCCTGCCCTCACGGTCACACGCTCGTCCTGGTGCTGGATCGACCGTAGCGAAACGGCCGCAGTGCTTTCGGCGCAGCTCATTTGGCGGGTGACCTTTTCAATACAGTGATTTGATGCCGAGGCCTGTGGGCGTGTCCACCTTTCTGCTGGAGATCGGGACAGAGGAGCTTCCGGCCGACTTTGCCCGACTTGCGCTGCCGCAGTTGGAGCAGCTCGTGCGTCGCGACCTGACGGATGCCCGACTGCGCCATGGGCAGATCGCCTGCACCAGCACTCCCAGGCGTCTGGTTGTTCAGGTGGACGACCTTGCCGCCACTGCCGAGGACCTGGAGGACGATCGCAAGGGCCCTCCCGCCGCGCAGGCCTTCAAGGAGGGCAGTCCGACGCCCGCAGCCGTGGGGTTCGCCAGGCGCTGCGGGATTGAGCCTGAGGCTCTCGAGGTCCGTGAGACCCCCAAGGGCCCGTTCGTGTTCGCCCGCGTGCTGGAACGGGGTCGTACCGCGGTGGATCTGCTCTCTGAGGTCGTTCCCCAGTGGATCGCCGCTCTGCAGGGGCGCCGCTTCATGCGCTGGGGTGATGGCGACTGCCGCTTCTCGCGGCCCGTCCGCTGGCTGGTGGCCCTGCTTGATGCCCAGGTGATTCCCGTGGCGCTGCCCGGCAGCGATCCGGCGGTGACAGCCGGCAACCTGAGCCGCGGCCATCGCCTGCAGGATCAGGCGGTCGTCATCCCCAGCGCCTCTGCCTATGCCGACACGCTCGCTGCTGTGGGAGTGCAGGTGGATCGCGCCGCCAGGGCCGCCGTCATCCGCAACAGCGTCGAGCAGGCGGCGGCTGCCCTGGAGGCCGCGCCCGATCTGCCCGACGATCTGTTCGAGGAGCTCACCGATCTGGTGGAGGCACCCCTGCTGATTGAGGGCAGCGTCGCCGAGAACTACCTGGCGCTGCCGGCTGAAGTTCTCAGCACGGTGATGCGCGCCCATCAGCGCTACGTGCCTCTGTATCGCCGGCACGCGGCAAGTGATCCTCTGGCCCTGGATGCCCGCGCCAACCTGCTGCCCCGTTTTCTCTGCATCGGTAACGGTCTGGCGGACTCGGTCGCCACCGTGCGCCGCGGCAATGAGCGGGTGCTCAAGGCCCGCTTGGCGGATGCCGAGTTCTTTGTTCAGGCCGATCGCGCTGTGCCCAGCATCGACCGTCGTGATCAACTCGCCCGCGTCACCTTCGCCGAGGGGCTTGGTTCACTTCTGGATCGCGTCGAGCGGCTGGAGTGGTGCACCGATGTCCTGCTGGAGCAGCTGGCTCTGCCGGCGGAGACCGGCGACCATGCCCGTCGGGCCGCTCACCTGTGCAAGCACGATCTGGTGAGCCAGATGGTGGGTGAATTCCCAGAGCTTCAGGGTGTGATGGGTGGGAAGTACGCCCTGGCTGAAGGCGAGCCGCGCCCTGTTGCCCTGGCGGTGCTGGAGCACTATCTGCCCCGCGGCGCTGGTGATGCCTTGCCCTCCAGCGATGCCGGTGCTGTGGTGGCCCTGGCGGAACGTCTGGAGCTGCTGCTCAGTATTTATGCCAAGGGTGAGCGCCCCACTGGCTCATCAGATCCCTATGCCCTGCGCCGTGCTGGCAACGGCCTGCTGCAGATCCTCTGGGAGCGGGACTGGCGTCTCGATTTGCAGCGGCTGTTGGAGCGTTCCTCTGCCCACTGGGCTGAGCTGCTCCCCCATTGCGCAGTGGATGTCGCTGCCCTGAGCGGAGACCTCGGCGAATTCCTGCGGCAGCGGTTGCTCAGCTTGCTCGAGGAGGAGGGAGTCGATGCCGATCTGCTTCAGGCCGTTGCGGGCGACACGGTGCCCCTCCAACGGGTGATCCGTGATCCTGCCGATGCACGTCAGCGGGCCGACCTGCTGGCGTCGTTGCGCAGCAGCGGCGGCCTGGCGGCGGTTCAGGCGGTGGTGACCCGTGCCGCCCGCCTGGCGGAGAAGGGTTCACTCGCCACGGATGTGCTCAGTGCCGCCGGCGTGGTTGATCCGTCCCTGTTTGAAACGCGCAGTGAGGCCGGGATGCTGGAGGTGCTGAACCGTCTTGAACCCATCGCCACGGCATCGGGGTCCGACCGCTACGGCCGGCTCGCCGCAGGCCTCAGCGCAGGGTCTGAGGCACTGGCCGCCTTTTTTGATGGCGATCAAAGTGTGATGGTTATGGCCGACAAGCCGGCCATCCGTGCGAATCGCCTCAATCTGCTCAGCGTGTTGCGCAACCAGGCCGGCGTGCTGGCGGATTTCAGCCGCATCTCCGGCTGATCGCCCACCCGCTCTGCCTAAGGTGTGGTCCGAGCAGGTGATGCAATGCACCTGATTGCCAGGGCAACCGCCTGACCTTCACCACGTCCTCCGCCGCCACCGCCGCTCCCCAAGCGCCAGCGGCATCATCACAGTCGCTGCGCCGCAGCGATTTCAGCCTGGCGCCCTTCCGCGCTGCGGACAACACTTGGGCCTGCTGGCAGCTCACCTCGACGCTGGTGCCCACAGCGTTGCTGTGGCTGTCTCTGCCGTGGTTGATGCAGCAGCCGTCGGTCGGTGCCTGGCTTGTCCCGCCGGTTCTGGCCTTGCTGGTGCTGTTTTCGGCCCGCAGTTTCTCGCTGATGCACGATTGCGGCCATGGATCGCTGTTCAGCAGCCCGCGTCTGAACCGGATCGCCGGCTTCCTGCTGGGTGGTCTCAACGCGATCCCCCAGTACCCCTGGTCACGCGGGCACGCCTTCCACCACAAGCACAACGGCAACTGGGCCCTCTATCGCGGCCCTTCGGCCCTGCTGCGCGTGGATCAGTTCACACGGCTCAGCCCTCGTCAGCAGCGTCTGTATGGCATGTCCCGGCATCCGCTGATGCTGTTTCCCGGGGGCTTCTTCTATCTGATCCTGCGGCCCCGGCTTCAGCTTCTACTCGGCAGCTGGGAGTGGATCAGTGCCATGGCGACCCATCTGCGTCACGAGGGCCTTGCTGCCGTTGTGCAGCTGCCACGCCACACGCTTGATTTCCGCTCCAGCCACTGGTACACACGCGGTGAGTTCGTCGATCTGCTCGCCAACACCGTCGTCGTACTCAGTAGTTGGTGGTTGATGGGGCAGTGGATGGGCCACGGGCTGTTTTGGTGCTGTTACGCGACGGTGATGACCCTGTCAGCGGCGATTTTTATCTGCATTTTCTTCGTGCAGCACAATTTTCCAGGGTCTTACGCCAACGGCACTGAGGGCTGGAGCTATTTCAAGGGAGCGCTGGATGGCAGTAGCAATCTGCTACTGCCTTCGATACTGCATTGGTTTTCTGCGGATATCGCCTTTCACAGCATCCATCACCTCTGCGAACGGATTCCCAATTACCGCCTACGCGCCTGTCATCAGGCCAATCGTCATCTGCTGAACCATTGCACCTACTTGCGCCTAAGCGACATCCCGGATTGTTTTCGTCTGATTCTCTGGGACAGCGATCAGAACAAGCTAGTCTCGATCCCCGACGTCGAAGCCATGGAGGCTGCTGCCTTAAACTCTAATCAGGGAACTTAATTTAAAGTATTGAACACGACCAGAGCCGCCAGGGTGTGACGGCTCTGGTGATGATTCAGGCCTTGGGCGCTGCCAGGGCCGGTTCGCGTTCGTCGGTCTGCTTCGGCGTTGCTGCGCCCGCAATGTTCGTCGCGTCCGATGGCTTCCTGCCGCCGACGCGGATTCCGCCCTTGATGGTGCTCACGGCCAGCATCGCGTTCACCTCGGAGTCGTCGCGCACAGCGCTGGAGACAGGCTTGTAACCCTGTGGCGCCAGCGCGTTGCCGCGCAGCACAGAGCCGAGGGTGAGCAGGGTCAGCTTGAGCTGCTGCCAAGGGTTCATCATCACAACCCGCTTGTAGAGGTAGCTGTCAAAGGTGAGACGCTGAACGTCCTTGTCGTCGCACATTTCGACAAAGGCTTCGCGGGCCGCATCGTTGCGGTAGAAGATGTTCTGGAGGAGCTCCAGCACCTTGTAGGTGGCGCCGTACTGGCGATCCCACGTCTTGAGGTACTTCTTGAGATCCGCCTCGCTGGGAACCTTCTTGCCGCCCTGGCTGGACTCGACAATCTGCTCGGCGCACATGCGCCCGCTCTTGGCGGCGAAATAGATCCCTTCGCCGGAGCTCTTGGTCACATAGCCAGCGGCATCACCCACCAGGGCCATGCGGCCCACGACCCGACGCGGGCGGGGGTGCTCGGGAATCGGGTGGGCTTCCACCTTGATCACCTCACCGTTCACCAAGCGCTTCTTGGCACGCTCACGGATGCCTTCCTGCAGGCTCTTGATCAAGCCCTGATTCTCCTGCATGGTCCCGGTGCCCACGGCCACGTGGTCGTACTTGGGGAAGACCCAGGCGTAGAAGTCGGGCGACACATCGGTGCCGACGTACATCTCGGCCAGGCTTTCGTAGTACTTCATCTCCTCGGGTGGGAGCTTGATGCGCTCCTGGAAGGCGATGGCGACGTTGTAGTCGCCGGCGTCCATGGCCTTGGCGACACGGCTGTTGGCGCCATCGGCACCGATGATCAGATCCACCTCAAGCGTCTTCGTCTCACCGGTGGCCTCACCACCGCTGTAGTCGGAGTAGGTGAGGCTGTAGGGGCCCTGGCGATTGGTGCCGGTGTCGATCTTGGTCACCAGGCCGTTCACAAGCTGGGCACCCAGCTCTGCAGCACGGTTGCGCAGGTAGGCATCCATCACCTCCCGACGGCACATGCCGATGTATTCGTTCTCGTTCTCGAGATTGATGTCCACCTCGCGGTTCGAGGGGGAGATCATCTTCATGTTGCGCACCTTGCGGTCGATGATCGACTCGGGCAGCTCGAACTCGGCCACCATGCACAGCGGAATGGCGCCGCCGCAGGGTTTGGCGTTGTCCAGCTTGCGCTCGAAAATCCAGGTCTCGATGCCGGCCTTGGCCAGCACTTCGGCAGCACAGGATCCACTCGGGCCGCCGCCCACCACCGCGACTCGCAACATCTTGAAACCCGCTCCGCCAGAAGGATGCTCGGGCTGAAGCTAACACTGCTGAGCAGGCTGCTGCTGGCGCCAGCGGCCTATCCCCTTACCATCATCAGAAGCCTGTAGCTCTGGAGTTCTCGCTTGCCCAGCGCTGGTCGCACCGCCGTGCGGGAGGACATTCCTCTGGCGCAGAGGACCTTGTCACCGGCCCTGCGTCCCCGCCGCAGCTGGCGGACGGCCGCCATCGGAGCCGGAGCGGTCCTGGTCGGTGCGGCTGCGATCGCGGTGGTGTTTCCGCAGCCTCTGCGCCGCCTCTTGGCGCCACCGCCGGTTGCGGGTCTGCCGGCACGGGTGAGCTTGGACGGCCGCCTGCTGGGCCACTTTCCCTATGCGGAGGTTCCAGCCGACCAGCTGGTTGCCATCGCTCCCGGTGTGGAATTGCAGCGCGATGCGGCCGCCGGCCTGCAGCAGCTTCAGGCTGCTGCTGCCGCTGATGGTGTGGACATCCGTGTGCTCAGCGCCTTTCGCTCGATCGCACTGCAGAAAAACATTTTCTTTGATGTGAAGTCCGAGCGCAATCAGAGCGCTCTGCAGCGAGCTCGCGTCAGTGCGCCACCGGGCTTCTCTGAGCACAGCACCGGCTATGCCGTTGATCTCGGCGACGGACGCCGGCCGGACGCAAACCTCTCGCCGTCGTTCGAGTCGACTCCGGCCTTCAACTGGCTCAGCGCGAACGCCAACCGTTTTCACTTCCGTCTTTCATTCCCGCAAGGCAACCGTCAGGGTGTGAGCTACGAACCCTGGCACTGGCGTTTCGAGGGATCGGCCGAAGCGCTGCGCACCTTTGAAGCCGCCCAGCGGCTGGATCACTGATGCAAGCAGTGAAACTTCCGGAGCTTCTGGCACCGGCCGGCTGCTGGGAGTCGCTGCGCGCGGCGGTGGCCAACGGAGCTGATGCCGTCTATTTCGGGGTCGAGAGCTTCAACGCCCGCCTGCGTGCGGAGAACTTCCGTCGCCAGGATTTGCCCGAGGTGATGGCCTGGCTGCACGCTCGTGGCGTTAAGGGGTTCCTGACCCTGAACGTTCTCGTGTTCGCCGATGAGCTCCAGCAGGCGTCCGAGCTGCTGTTGCAGGCTGCTGCTGCCGGCGTGGATGCCCTGATCGTCCAGGATGTCGGTCTGGCCCTGCTGGCCGCCGAGATCACGCCGGGTTTGGCTTTGCATGCCTCCACCCAGATGTCGATCACGAGTGACGCCGGGGTGGCGATGGCGGCGGAGCTCGGCTGTGAGCGTGTGGTGCTGGCCCGGGAACTCAGCCTCCGCGATCTGGAGCGCCTGCAGGCCCAGCTGCAGCGCCGCGGTCTGGCCATGCCTCTGGAGGTTTTCGTGCATGGGGCTCTGTGCGTGGCCTATTCCGGCCAGTGCCTCACCAGCGAAGCCCTAGGCCAGCGCAGTGCCAACCGGGGGGAGTGTGCTCAGGCCTGCCGCTTGCCTTATCAGTTGATCGTCGATGGCCAGGAGCTTGATCTGGGCGAGCAGCGCTATCTGCTCTCGCCCCAGGATCTGGCGGCCTGGCCGCTGCTGCCCCAGCTGGTGCAGGCCGGCGTGGCCAGCCTCAAGATCGAGGGGCGCCTCAAGGAAGCCACCTATGTGGCGGCGGTCACCGAGGCCTATCGCCGGGGCCTCGATCGCCTCAGCCCTGAAGCGATTGGCTCCAGTCCTGCCCCCCTCGCTGAGCCTGCGGCTGACGGTTCTGCGGCGGATGCGGCCCTGCGCCGCCAGCTCGAACTGAGCTTCTCGCGCGGCCTCCACACCGGCTGGCTTGAGGGCATCAACCATCGACGCCTGGTGCAGGGACGCTGGAGCAAGAAGCGCGGCCCCTGGCTCGGTCGTCTCGAGCGGATCGAGGCGGGTGATGGGCTGCTGCTGCAGACGGCGGAAGCACTCAAGCCCGGCGATGGGGTGGTGCTGGAGGTGCCGAGCGCGGATCCGTTGCTACCGCCGCGTGAGGTGGGTGGTCGCTTGATGCGTGTGGATTCGAGGCCCGGAGGACGGCTGCTGCTCCAGCTCGGTCCTGGCCGCATCGACCTGCGTGGTCTGCGCGCCGGCAGCCCCTGCTGGCTCACTAGTGATCCTCAGCTGGAGAAACGCTTGCAGCGCCTGGCCTCCGCCGACACGCCTGAGCGTCGGCATCCCCTCAACCTGCGCGTCTGCGGCAGGGCCGGAGAACCGCTGCGGTTGGAGCTGGAGTCGGTGCCCGGGCTCAGCGGTGGTCCCTGGTGCGTCAGCTCCCGTGACCCACTCCAGCCTGCGCGCGGCGATGGCCTTGATCAGGAGCGCCTCGCCCACCAGCTCGGGCGTCTCGGCGGTACTCCATGGCAGCTCGGCAGCCTGGATCTCGATCTGGAGGGCGAGCTGTTCCTGCCGCCAGCCCAGCTCAACCAGCTTCGCCGCGACATGGTGGAGCTTCTCATGCATGCCCAAACGGTTTCGCCAAAAGCGAACAGCAGCGTTGACACCGGCGCAGCCCAACCACTGACGCTGCTCCAATCGTCGTCACAGGCAGGCAGGGTTGCGGCATCCACCTGCATGCCAGATCAGGCGCAGCTCACCGTGCTGGTGCGCAGCCTCGAGCAGCTGGAGGCTCTGCGAGGGCAGCCCCTGCACCGGGTCATTGCCGACCTCGAGCATCCGGCCCAGCTGCGCCAGGCCGTAGCCCTGGGCCGCGGTCAGTGGCCCGGCGGCATCTGGCTGGCGGGTCAACGCATCGTCCGGCCCGATGAGGCCTGGAGCCTGGAGCCATTGGTCAGGGCCGAGCCCGACGGCTACCTGGTGCGCAACGCTGATCAGCTTGAGCGGTTCACGCCCCTGGCCGCCTGCCTGGGTGATTTCTCCCTGAACGTGGCAAACCCGCTTGCGGCCCGCTGGTTCCTGGAGCGCTGGGGGCTGGAACGCATCACCGCCAGCTACGACCTGGCCCTGGAGCAGCTGCTGGCCCTGGTGGCCGGCTGTCCGCCTGCCTCGGTGGAGCTCACCCTGCACCAGCACATGCCCCTCTTCCATATGGAGCACTGCCTGTTCTGCGCGTTTCTCTCCAAGGGGCACGACCACACCGATTGCGGTCGCCCCTGCGAGCAGCACACAGTTCTGCTGCGCGACCGCAGCGGTGCTGAACACCCGTTGCGGGCTGATCTGGGCTGTCGCAACACGCTGTTCAACGGCACGGCACAGACAGCCGCTGAGGCGATCCCGGTGTTTCTGAGAGCCGGCGTGCGTCATTTCCGCGTCGAGCTGCTGCAGGAAAGTGCCGCCGATGCTCTGCGGCGGCTTGATCTCTATCGCCGAGCGCTGGCTGGTGAGATCAGCGGCCGGCAGGTCTGGCAGCAGGAGCAGCTCGACAGTCGGCTGGGTGTGACCCGCGGCACCCTGGCCGAGCGGCGCTGAGAATGAGACCGGTCTGAGATAACATCACGGCACGCACCGTAGGGACCATCGGTCTGCCCTGACCGATCCATCAACGCCTCACCCGGCGACGCAGGACAGATCGCCCGAATTCCACCATGGATTCCGGCCCAGGGAATACAGCCACTGCTCCCACGCCAACGTCAGCTCAGAGCTGTGCGTTGCGGCCATCAGCCCACCCGCTGCGGCGTGCACCGACGAGAACCACAGAACTCCTTCTTCATGAGCGCCGCGCATCCGGGAACACCGATTCGCAACATCGCGATTATTGCCCACGTTGACCACGGCAAGACCACACTGGTGGATGCTCTGCTCGCGCAATCTGGCATTTTCCGCGATAACGAGGCCATTCCCACCTGCGTGCTGGACTCCAACGATCTGGAGCGCGAGCGCGGTATCACCATCCTCTCCAAGAACACCGCGGTTGATTACGAGGGGATCCGCATCAACATCGTCGACACCCCTGGCCACGCCGACTTCGGCGGCGAAGTGGAGCGGGTGCTTGGCATGGTGGACGGCTGTCTGCTGATCGTGGACGCCAACGAGGGTCCGATGCCGCAAACGCGCTTCGTGCTCAAGAAGGCCCTCGAGAAAGGCCTGCGCCCGATCGTGTTCGTCAACAAGATCGACCGCGCCCGTGTGGATCCCGAACAGGCTGTCGACAAGGTTCTCGATCTGTTCCTCGAGCTGGGTGCCGACGACGACCAGTGCGATTTCCCTTATCTGTTCGGCAGCGGCATGGGCGGCTACGCCAAGCCCGACATGAAGACCGACAGCGACAACATGAAGCCGCTGTTCGATGCCATCCTTCGCCACGTTCCGCCGCCGGTGGGTGACCCCGAGAAGCCCCTGCAGCTGCAGGTGACGACCCTCGACTACAGCGATTTCCTTGGCCGGATCATGATCGGCCGCATCCACAACGGCACGATCCGCGCCAACCAGCCCGTGTCGCTGCTGCGCGATGACGGCAGCGTCAAGCGCGGACGCATCAGCAAGTTGCTGGGCTTCCAAGGTCTGCAGCGGGTCGAGGTGGAAGAGGCCCGCGCCGGTGATCTCGTTGCCGTGGCCGGTTTCGACGAAGTCAACATCGGCGAGACGATCGCCTGCCCCGATAACCCGGCGGCGTTGCCGCTGATCAAGGTGGACGAACCCACCCTGCAGATGACCTTCGTCATCAACGACTCGCCCTTCGCCGGCAAGGAGGGCAAGTTCGTCACCAGCCGCCAGGTGCGCGATCGCCTCAACAAGGAATTGCTCACCAATGTGGCTCTTCGGGTCGAGGACACCGACTCACCGGATCGCTGGGCTGTCAGCGGTCGCGGTGAACTGCACCTGGGCATTCTCATCGAGACGATGCGCCGCGAGGGCTACGAGTTCCAGGTGAGCCAGCCGCAGGTGATCTTCCGCACCATCGACGGCACCCCCTCCGAGCCGTACGAAACCCTGGTGCTGGATGTGCCTGAGGAATCGGTTGGCTCCTGCATCGAGAAGCTCGGCGTGCGCAAAGCCGAGATGCAGAACATGGAGAACACCAACGACGGCCGTACCCAGCTGGAGTTCGTGGTGCCGGCGCGCGGTCTGATCGGCTTCCGGGGCGAGTTCATCCGCGCCACCCGCGGCGAGGGGATCATGAGCCACTCCTTCCTCGATTACCGGCCGATGCAGGGCGACATGGACAACCGTCGCAACGGTGTGTTGATCGCCTTTGAGGAAGGTACGGCCACCTTCTATGCGCTCAAGGGTGCGGAAGATCGGGGCCAGTTTTTCATCACGCCTGGCACCAAGGTGTACAAGGGGATGATCGTCGGTGAGCACAACCGTCCGCCCGACCTTGAACTCAACGTCTGCAAAGCCAAGCAGGTGACCAATATCCGCTCAGCTGGCGCTGAAGTGCTCGATACCCTGCAGGCTCCGATTCAGATGACCCTCGAGCGCGCGCTTGAGTACATCGGTCCCGATGAGATGCTTGAGGTCACACCGGATTCGATCCGCTTGCGCAAGCTTCCTGCCAAGAAGCCTGCACGTCGCTGATTCTCCGGCACGCTCACGTGGCGGCTGCTGATCCTGAAGAGCTGGCGTTGATGGCGGATCCCCGCTTCAACGCCTCGGTGGCACTGTTCAACCGAGGCGAGTGGTACGCCTGTCACGACGGCTTTGAGGAGCTCTGGCATGAAACCCAGGGCTACAGCCGCCGGGCTCTGCAGGGCATCCTCCAGATCGCGGTCGCGCATCTGCACCTGGAGCGCGGCAATCGTCGCGGCGCCACGGTCCTGCTCGGAGAAGGCCTCGGACGCCTGCGGAGCTATGGCCCCAGCCATCTCGGCCTCGATCTGGATGCTCTGCGTGACTGTTCGGCCTGCCGACTTCAGGCTCTGCAGCAGGACACGTCGCTCGAATCGCTGCCTCAGCCCCTTTTGATCCAGGCCAACGCCAGCTGAGGTCTTATCTCTGCTCTCCCCAGTCGTCGGTCCTGCGGCTTTGGCAGCGGGCTGCTGGGGCTCTACCGATCCGCACCGATACGATGAGCGCCAGCCAGGATCAGGGAGCGGGTTTGGCCGCACAGCGCAGCAGCCACCAGCGCAACACTTCACAGCGCAGCACCGAACAGCGCAGCACAGCCCCCCGTCAGTGTGGCTTCAGGCTGACTGCTCCCAGGAGCAGGGTCCTGAGCCTGCTGCTGATGCTGCACGCCGCCGCAGTCAGCGCGCAGCCGGTGCCAGTGCCTGTGAAGACGCGCGTGCCCCAGGCCTCTCCCAACCTGGTCTCGCCCCACCAGGTCTCACCCAACCAGGCCCTTCCGCAGACTGTCGTCACGCCTGCGGAGGGCGCGACCCCAGCTGCTGCGGCCTCTTCACCGGCCGCTGCACGAATCAGCACCGGACTGGTGACGATCGAGTCGGACCTGCAGCGGGCCGATCAGTCCACCGGTGTGGTCACAGCCACCGGCAATGTGCGCATCGTCTACCCCGATCAGCGCGTCGTGGCAACGGCGCGTCAGGCCCAGTATTTCAGCAAGGAGGGGCGCGTTGTTCTCAGTGGCGATGTGGACATCGTCCAAACGGGTGGCAACCTGCTGCGGGCGGAACGGGTCATCTACTTGGTGGAGAGTGAGCGGCTGATTGCCATCCCCCCGCAGGGTCAGCAAGTGTTCAGTCAGATGCGCATGGAGTCGGCCACTCCCGCCGCACCGTCGGTGCGGCCATGAGTCTGGTTCTCGACCGGGTCGCCCTCACCATCGGTGGCCGCCCGCTGGTGAAGGAGGTGAGCCTCAACCTCAATCCCGGTGAGGTGGTTGGGCTGCTCGGTCCCAATGGCGCTGGCAAGACCACCACGTTCAACCTCGTTACCGGCCTGCTGCGCCCGGATCAGGGGGCAGTGCTCCTCGATGGAGAGGCGGTGGCGGATCTGCCGATGCCGAAGCGGGCACGACTGGGCATCGGCTACCTGCCCCAGGAGGCCAGCGTGTTCCGCACCCTCAGCGTGCGCGACAACCTTCTGCTCGCCCTCCAGGAGAGCGGCATGCCGGCTGGCACGCGCCGGCAGCGGGCGGACCTGCTGATCCAGGAGTTTCACCTCAGCGGCTTCGCCCATCGGCTTGGCTATCAGCTCTCCGGCGGTGAACGTCGCCGCTGTGAGGTGGCCCGTGCCCTGGCGGTGGGGGAGTCCGGCCCGCGTTATCTGTTGCTCGACGAACCTTTTGCCGGTGTCGATCCTCTGGCCGTGGCTGATCTGCGCGAGCTGATCCTCGGCCTGCGTGAGCGGGGCATGGGTGTGCTCATCACCGATCACAACGTGCGCGAAACCCTTTCAATCACAGACCGGGCTTACATCCTCACGGAAGGCAGCATCCTGGCCAGCGGACCGTCCCGGGAGATGGCACAGGATCCGCTGGTGCGTCGCCACTACCTCGGAGAGGATTTCCGCCTGTGACGTCGCCCTCCAGCCCGGCCATCCCGATCCCCCTTCAGCTGCGGCGACTGCTGCTGCTGCCTCAGCGGCTCTGGCAACGCCTGCCACTGATGGATCGATGGCTCACCTCCGAGTTGATCGGCCCGCTTCTGTTCGGCGTCGCCGCCTTCACCGTCGTGTCCCTGTCTGTGGGGGTCGTGTTTGAGCTGGTGCGCAAGGTTGCCGAGGCGGGGCTGCCCCCTCTGGTGGCCATGAAGGTGCTGGGCCTGCGGTTGCCGAGCTTCCTGGTGCTGAGCTTCCCGATGGCCACGTTGATGGCCACCCTGCTGGGCTACAGCCGCCTCTCGGGCTCCAGCGAATTAACGGCACTGCGCAGCATCGGCGTCAGCACACGCCGCATGGTGATGCCGGCTTTGATGGTCGCGATTGTGATGACGGCGCTTACGTTCTTTTTCAATGACGTGATCGTGCCCAGCTCGAATCGTGTTGCATCCAACACGCTCGATACAGCCTTGGGGCGAGCCCTTTCATCGGAACACGGATCGAATGTCGTGTATTCACGTTTCGGGCCGGTTTCGGTTCAGGATGGCGATCAGTTGCGAACAGAGACTGGCCTTGCCCAGCTGTTTTATGCCAGGGAGTCGACCCGTGATGGCATGCAGGATGTGACCCTGCTTGATTTCTCTCGTTCCGGACAGCAGCAGATGCTGATTGCCAAATCAGCGGTTTGGAATGATCAGCGCAGCGTGTGGGAGTTTCGTAACGGCCGGCTAATCAATATTGAAGCTGCTGGCAGTCGCACCACATCAGCGGAATTCGATCGCTACTACTACCCTTTCACGTCAGCCCCGCGTGATGTGGCAAAGCTTCCCAGCAATGCCGAGGAGATGACGGTTGGCCAGGCCATACGTGCTGAGCGTCTGCTGGCTGAGGCCGGTGATGTCAAGGAAGCCCGCCGCTTGCGTGTGCGGATCCAGGAGAAGTTCGCCTTTCCGGCCATCTGCCTGGTCTTCGGCCTGATCGGCAGCAGCCTCGGTGTGCGTCCGAATGCCCGCACCAGCCGCAGCCAGGGCTTCGGCATCAGTGTGCTGTTGATCTTCGGCTACTACCTGATGTCCTTCATCTTCAGCTCCCTGGGCGTGAAGGGCACCCTCTTGCCGCTCTTCGCCGCCTGGCTGCCGGTCAGCATCGGTCTTGCTGCCGGCTTGTATCTGTTGCGCCAGGCCAGTCGCTGAGCTTCCGACTCGCGCGGCAGACTGTGGCGACATCTTCCTCAACACCGATCCAGTGAGCGATCCCGTGCTTGCCCTCGGCCTGGCTGCCTTCGCTCTCCTGCTGCTGGCCCTGCCTCTGGCCTTCTGGAGCGTCAGCGGTGGCACCCAGGGCAGCAGGGTCGTTCGCCTGCTGGTGGCGGCCGCCAACCTCAGCCTGACGGCGCAGCTGGTGCTGCGTTGGTGGCAGTCCGGCCACTTTCCGATCAGCAACCTTTACGAATCGCTCTGCTTCCTGGCCTGGGCCTGCACGCTCACACAGCTGCTGGTGGAGCGCAGCTACCCCTCGCCGCTGGTGCCCGCCGCCGCCACGCCGATGGGGCTGGGGTGTGTGGCCTTCGCCAGCTTCGCCCTGCCTGGACAACTCCAGCAGGCTGCTCCACTGGTGCCGGCCCTCCGCTCCAGCTGGCTGGTGATGCACGTGAGCGTGATCATGGTCAGCTATGCGGCCCTGCTGGTGGGCTCGTTGTTGTCGCTGGCAGTGTTGTTCACCGACCGTGGCCAGACCCTGGAGCTGCGCAGCAGCTCGATCGGCAGCGGTGGTTATCGGCAGGCCCAGCTGGCCATCGAGGGCGGGCCTGTCGGCGGCGTGCAGCTCTCTAGCGCCAGCCTCTCCCTCAGTGAGCAGCTCGACAGCCTCAGCTACCGCACGATCACCGTCGGCTTCCTGCTCCTGTCGATCGGGATCGTCAGTGGCGCGGTCTGGGCCAACGAGGCCTGGGGAAGCTGGTGGAGCTGGGATCCGAAGGAAACCTGGGCTCTCATCTGCTGGCTCGTCTACGCCGCTTATCTGCACACCCGTCTCAGCCGCGGCTGGCAGGGTCGCCGCCCCGCTCTGGTCGCCGTGGCCGGCTTCGTGGTGATCTGCGTCTGTTACATCGGCGTGAACCTGTTGGGCATCGGCCTGCACAGCTACGGCTGGTTCTTCGACGCCTGAGCTGACCAGCCGGGCACAGTGTGGGCAACAAAAAAGCCCCCGCTACAGCGGGGGCTTCTCATGGGTGCGCGAGTGGAGCGACCCCTGAGCCCGTGGGCCGTCAGGCGGCCACGGCCACCGGGCGCTTGCTGTTGCGGATGCCGGTGATGGCGTCGGCGTAGCTGGGCTGGTTGAACACGCCCGAGCCGCTCACGATCGCGTTGGCGCCAGCCTCGATCACCTTCCAGGCGTTCTCCGCCTTGATGCCACCGTCCACCTCGATCCAGGGATCCAGGCCCTTCTCATCGCAGAGGCGACGCAGGTCGCGGATCTTCTGCACCTGGCTGTCGATGAAGCTCTGGCCGCCGAAGCCAGGGTTCACGCTCATGATCAGCACCAGGTCGCACAGTTCGAGGCAGTACTCGAGGGTGTCGATCGGGGTGCTGGGGTTCAGAACGGCACCGGCCTTCTTGCCCAGGTCCTTGATCTGCGCCAGGTTGCGGTGCAGGTGCGGGCAGGCCTCAACCTGAACCGAAATGATGTCCGCACCGGCCTTGGCGAAGTCGGGCACGTACTTTTCCGGCTCCACAATCATCAGGTGGACGTCCAGCGGCTTGGCCGTCACCGGCCGCAGGGCCTCGACGATCAGGGGTCCAATCGTGATGTTCGGAACGAAGCGGCCGTCCATCACGTCCACGTGGATCCAGTCGGCACCGGCCTGATCAACAGCGCGGACGTCCTCGCCCAGGCGGGAGAAGTCGGCCGAGAGGATCGAAGGGGAGATCACCAGGGGCTTGGTGCTCATGAGGTGCCACCGGGGCGGAAGTGGGGAGGATTGTAGGTAGCGGCCCGCGGGCCACCTGCAAGGGTCTGCCGGGGAGCGCTGATACAGTGAGCGGCGCTTAATGCCCGAGAGGCCCTGCAGCCGCTGGAATTTTCAGCAGCGCCGGCGCCGCTCCACCCGCCCCCAACCCTTCCCTTCGCCGGACTGCCGTGGATCGCACCCTCATTCAGGAAATTCTTGAGGTCGTTGAACAGGCCGCCATCGCGTCCGCCAAGCTCACGGGCATGGGCCTCAAGAACGAGGCTGATGCTGCTGCCGTGGAAGCCATGCGTGAACGCATGGGCAAGATCCAGATGCAGGGCCGCATCGTGATCGGTGAAGGCGAGCGCGATGAAGCACCGATGCTCTACATCGGCGAGGAGGTCGGCAGTGGCACCGGCCCCGGCGTGGACTTCGCCGTGGATCCCTGCGAGGGCACCAACCTCTGCGCCAACAGCCAACGCGGTTCGATGGCCGTGCTGGCCGCCTCCGATCGCGGCGGTCTGTTCAACGCGCCCGACTTCTACATGAAGAAGCTGGCTGCGCCCCCGGCCGCCAAGGGCAAGGTGGACATCCGCAAGTCCGCCACCGAGAACATCGCGATCCTCAGCCAGACCCTCGGTGTGCCCGCCGATGAGCTGGTGATTGTGGTGATGGACCGTGCCCGCCACAAAGATCTGATCAAGGAAATCCGCGCCACCGGCGCCCGCGTGCAGCCCATCTCCGATGGTGATGTGCAGGCCGCCATCGCCTGCGGTTTTGCCGGTACCGGCACCCACTGCCTGATGGGTATCGGCGCCGCTCCCGAAGGCGTGATCTCCGCGGCCGCTCTGCGCGCCCTCGGCGCCCACTTCCAGGGTCAGCTGGTGTACGACCCGGCCGTGGCTCAGACCTCCGAATGGGAGGGCCTCACCAAGGAAGGCAACCTGGCACGCCTGGCCGAGATGGGCATCACCGATCCCGACAAGGTCTACGAGGCCGAGGAGCTGGCCAGCGGTGAGAACGTGATGTTTGCCGGCAGCGGCATCACCGATGGTCTGCTGTTCGACGGCGTCAAGTTCGAAAAGGACTGCACCCGCACCAGCTCACTGGTGATCAGCACCCTCGACAACACCGCTCGCTTCACCACCACCGTGCACATCAAGGACGGCGCTCAGAGCATCGCTCTGCGCTGACCTGGGGCGTCATCGGCAGCCGGATCCCCCTTGGGGGTTTCCGGCTGCTGCGTCTCTCTCCCTCCGTTTCCAGCGCACGTCAGGATCCGCCTCCATGCACATCGCCGTCGTCGGCCTGAGTCACCGCACGGCCCCGGTGGAAATCCGGGAGCGGCTCAGCATTGCCGAGCAGAGCATGGAGGAATCACTCCAGCGTCTGCGCGCCGATGAGCAGGTGCTTGAGGCATCAATCCTCAGCACCTGCAATCGCCTGGAGATCTACACGCTGCTGCGACACCCGGAGCAGGGTGTCACGGCGGTGGGAAGTTTTCTTAGTGAGCACTCGGGCCTGGCCCTGGGTGATCTCACCCCACACCTGTTCACCTACCACCATGAAGAGGCGGTGGCCCACCTGATGCGGGTGGCAGCTGGCCTCGATTCGCTGGTGCTGGGCGAGGGCCAGATCCTCTCCCAGGTCAAAAAAATGTTCCGGCTCGGTCAGGAGCATCGCTCGATCGGGCCGATCCTCAATCGTCTGCTGAACCAGGCGGTGAGTACCGGCAAGCGGGTGCGCACCGAAACCAATCTGGGTACCGGCGCCGTTTCGATCAGTTCAGCGGCCGTTGAACTGGCTCAGCTGAAAGTGGGCCAGGCCCGAGGCGTCGATGACCTGGTGCCTCTGGATGAGGAGCAGATCGCCGTGGTGGGTGCCGGCCGCATGTCGCGGCTGCTGCTGCAGCATCTGCAGGCCAAGGGCGCCCGTGGCGTCGTGCTGCTCAACCGCACGGTGGAGCGCGCTGAGCTGATGGCGGCGGATTTCCCTGGGCTGCCGGTGCAGTGTCGCCCGCTGAGCGACCTTGACCACTGCCTGAGCACCTGTTCGCTGGTGTTCACCAGCACCGCCGCTGAGGATCCGATCATCACGGCAGGGCGGCTGGAGCGCCTCAACCGCCGCTCCTCGCTGCTGCTGGTCGATATCGGTGTGCCCCGCAACATCGCCTCCGATGTGGCCGGGGTGGCCGGCGTCGGCTCCTACGACGTGGATGACCTGCAGGAGGTGGTGGCTCGCAATCAGGAGGCTCGCCGTGAGATCGCCGCGGATGCCGAGGGGCTGCTCCAGGAGGAGGGTCGCCAGTTTCTGGAGTGGTGGGACGGACTGGAGGCCGTTCCTGTGGTGAACCGTCTGCGTGTCCAGCTGGAGGAGATCCGGGAGCAAGAGTTGCAGAAGGCCCTCAGCCGCATGGGGCCCGATCTCTCAGCCCGCGAGCGCAAGGTGGTGGAGGCCCTGAGCAAGGGCATCATCAACAAGATCCTGCACACGCCGGTGACCAACCTCCGCGCGCCCCAGCCCCGACAGCAGCGCCACATCGCCATGAAGGTGGTCGAGGATCTGTTCGAGCTCCACGATCCCCAGGGCTGATCCCACGGGACCCAGCGGGTTTGCTCCGTTCCACGTCAGTTTGGCCCTTGGCCGGCACACCATCGCTTAACGTTTCAGCGCCCAGGGCAACGAAAGCAGAGGCATGAAGCGCGTTCTAGCCATCATTCTCGGCGGAGGTGCCGGCACCCGCCTCTATCCACTCACCAAGACCAGGGCCAAGCCCGCCGTGCCCCTGGCTGGCAAGTACCGCCTGATCGATATTCCCATCAGCAACTGCATCAACTCGGGCATCAATAAGATGTACGTGTTGACGCAGTTCAACAGCGCGTCCCTGAACCGTCACCTCACCCAGAGCTACAACTTATCGGCGGGCTTTGGTCAAGGCTTTGTGGAGGTGCTTGCTGCGCAGCAGACCCCCGAAAGCCCCAGCTGGTTTGAAGGCACCGCTGATGCGGTGCGCAAGTACCAGTGGCTCTTCCAAGAGTGGGACGTTGACCACTACCTGATCCTCTCCGGCGACCAGCTCTACCGGATGGATTACAGCCTGTTCGTGGATCACCACATCAGTACAGGCGCCGATGTGAGCATCGGTGCTCTGCCCGTGGATGCCGCCCAGGCCGAGGGTTTCGGCCTGATGCACACCAACGAGCACGGACGTATCCAGGAGTTCCGTGAGAAGCCGAAGGGGGAGGAGCTCAAGACGATGTGGGTCGACACATCGCGGATGGGTCTCTCGTCTCAGGAAGCTCTGAAACGCCCCTATCTGGCATCGATGGGGATCTATGTGTTCAGCCG
>CAIZNP010000275.1 GCA_903934375.1 uncultured Synechococcaceae cyanobacterium | reverse complement strand
GCTGCACCAGCTGCAGGTAGCGGTCGTCCACCTGGCCCCCGCTGGAGGACTTCAGACAACCCGGCCGCAGGAAGGCCGCCGCCATGGCGCAGCTCGAAGAGAAACACATCCGCGCTCCCTGGCTGGTGGCGCTGTCGTTCTGGCTGAAGTAGGGGACCTGCAGCGTGATCAGTCCGGATGCCGCTGCCTGGCTGGCCGTGGCTTTGGCCGGGGATGCCGTCACGCCCCCGTCCGGTTCCGCGGAGTGGGCGATCTCGGCAGCCCTGCGGCGCTGCAGCCCGACGATTGGACCCCCCGGCCCCTTGCACCAGCGCGGCAGCTCTGCGGCGATCACTGGCGCAGCGGGCTCCCCGGCCAGCAAGCGCCGCCGCAGCGTTGAGCCTTCCAGGGCCCCAGCGCCGACGTTGAAGCAGAAGCTCACCAGTCCATCCCGCTGACGCGGACTGAGCGTCACGCCATTGAGCAGGCGATCCACGGCTGCCTCGCTGATGGCGATATCCGCCAGCAGCCAGGCCTCAGCTTGTGCCTGACTGATCCGCAGACCGGGGCGCACATCTGCGCCTGTGTGGCCGTAGCCGATCGTCCAGGGATCAGTGCCGCTGGCGGGATCGGGATAGGCCTCAAACCGGCAGCCCTCCCAGAGGCGGATCAGCTGCAGGCCTTCTGGAGTGAGAGACAAAACAACGGAGCAAGGGACCCCTGAGGGTTCCGGCCTGCGCGACGGCAGCAGGCAGGATCAACGCATGACCGACCCCGCCCCCCAGCTCAACGCCGACGATCAGCGCCGCATCTGCGATGCCCTGCGCTACCTGGCGCGTGACCTGCACCACCGCTCCTTTGCAGTGACATCGGAACGGCGCGAACTGCTCTGGGAGGAAATGGACCGCTGCCTGGAGCTGGCCGATCGCCTCAGCGAGGCTCGGGCAGATCAGTCACCCGTCACTTGATCCGAGAGAGCCGGAACCCTATGGCGCTGTTCAGTGACGTGCGCCATGGAATCCCGCCGGCTGGTGGTGTGGATCTCAACCGCGATCCTGGGCTTCCAGGGCGTGACCCTGGCGTTTGACCTGCTCAACTGCACGGCCCTGAGCTGGCTGTACGTGCGGCTGAATGGCTTTGGGCCAGTGCCGCAGGAGCCGGCTCAACAGCCCGCTCAGCACCCTGAAGGGGGCTTCTCCAACGGCGGTGGCCTCGCGCTGGATCCGGGAGCGAGAACCTCCTCGAGGCCGGGCAACAATCCGGCCGCTACCCCCCTCGCACTGTTCTGTGCTCGTCCCCAGGAGCGGATCGATGACGCTGTGAACCAGGGGCTGAGCATCCTGGCCGGCTTGGCCCTGGGTGGTTCCTCGGGTGGAAGGGGGCAGGGGGAGCCGTGAGGCGGATTCAGTGCCGCTTCAGGGTTTCGCGGGATTGGCCCGGCGCCCGCTCGAGTTGCTGCCATGGCCTGGCGCAGGCGTGGTTCATGGCCTGCTCGCATCGCTCCAAGTGATACAGCAGCGGGCTGTTGGGGTTGGGGAATTTACGGCGGTAGTGCTCGCCAGGCTTGAGCAGGCCGGCGGCTCGCCAGCGATGCAGGGTGCGCTCACTGATGCCGAGGCTGTCGGCTGCCTGGCGCTGAACGCTCCAGCAGGAGGTGCTTCCCATCCAATTCGACGCAAGGGACAGATGACACCGCAGGCAGTGGTGTCAGCGATCGATCTGCCCGAGACAGGACGCCCGACAGGCGGGCAGCAGGTGTCTCGAGTCGCGACGTCACAACGGAGGCTATTGGGACTCCCCCTGACACGATTTGCCAGATCCGGCCTGCGCCGGACTGTTTTTTGAGCGGGATTTGAGCGGAGCCTCTCGGCTCAATCCCTGAAAAGTCAGTCGGGGCGACAGGATTCGAACCTGCGACCTAGTGCTCCCAAAGCACCCGCGCTACCAAGCTGCGCCACGCCCCGTCGGTTGCACCATAGCGAGCGGCTCAGCCCACCTCCAGGCCCGGGCGGCGGAAGAGGGCGTTCAGGTAGTGCTGGGCCACGGCTGGTTCCTTGCAGCCCTGCTGGAACAGGAAGCCGGCCACGGCCGACTGCATTAGCCGGTACTGGTCCCATTCGGGGTGAGCGGCGATGAAGCGGGCCATGGCCTGGAACAGATCCTCCGGGAACTGGTTTTCCACACTCACGTGAGGGGCCAGGTGGTCGGGGATGTTCGCCATTCAGTCCGCGTCGCTTCGTTGCACCCATCACCCCACAGGGAGGGGCCGCCCGTCAAAGGCGCCGCCGCGTGATGTGTCTAGTGCGTCTAAGAACAAGAATTGCTGCGCTGCAGGGCTTCTGGGGTTGTTTCCGGCGTGTGGGGTGTCGATGTCGCCTGGCTCTCGGGCGCTGTCAATGGGAGAGGGCTTTTCCTCCGGTGTTGGGCAGAGGCCGCTGGGGGGCGCGAGTCTCGCCTGGTGGGACTGTG
>CAIZNP010000274.1 GCA_903934375.1 uncultured Synechococcaceae cyanobacterium | reverse complement strand
CTGGTGCCTTTGCCGGAGCGTTAGCTCTTGAGCGCGGTCATCCAGGGCTTTGCACTGCGCGACGAGTCGCAGCAGAATTCAATTGAGCCTGTATCGAATTGAGCCTGTATCGAATTGAGCCTTCTTGATCTAGCATGAGGCCCAATGTTCATGAACTTCTGTGTTGTACCCGCTGCTGCCTTGATAGCGTCCTGGGGCTTTTCGGACTCCCAGCGTGGATTACTCCTCGCAACCGCTGCTGGATGCGCTGGATCACTTCTGCCACCAGGTCGATGGTGACCCTGAGTTTGAACGGGTCTTTTATGCCGCCACCACACCAGCGGAGATGGTCACCCTGGCGGTAGAGAGCGGAATCCTGATCGAGGCAGACGACTTCCGCGCCCTGCTCAGAAGCGGCAGTACGGAGTTCTGGGTGGTTCGTGGCGAGGACGCCACCAACCCCATCACCCACCTGTTGCGGGTGTTTGGGATCTGACTCCATGGGCGTGAAGAGGCAGATCGCAGCTGCACCGGCGCAGCGGTCGTTTGCCTGCTCCTGCCAGGAGCGACCGGGACATCCAGCCCCTCGTGGAGCATCAAGGCGCTAAGGCGAATCCGGCGCGTTCTGCAGCGCCGCGGGATTGGGCGCGGTCTCCGGGCCGATCAGTTCCACGGCGGTGCGTTGCACCAGCAACAGGAGAATGCCCAGATGCGCCGCTGGTACCGCCAGTGGTACGGCAGCGATGTGCCCCGCTGGTCGCGGGGGGGATGGGCTCTGGCATGGGAATGCCTGGTTTCGACACCAGCCTCGATGCACTCCGCGCGGCTCCCGACTTCGATCAGGCCTTCCTCGAGCAAATGATTGCCCACCACCGCATGGGCGTGATGATGGCGACCCATGCCCAATGGGGCACCGTCCATCCCGAGCTGCGGCAGCTGGAGGCGGCGATGGTGCGGGTGCAGAGCGAGGAGATCGAGCAGATGGAGCGCTGGTATCAGCAGTGGTTCGACACTCCCGACCGCTGGAGGGGCCAGCTCAGCTCTCTGCAGCGATCTATAGGTTCTGCATCGCTGTGATCTCATCGCCAATGGCAACGGCCTTGCTGTGGAACCGCGCCTTCAGGTCGCTGCACGTGCAGACGCCCGAGCGCCGTACCTCGTGGATCTGCCGAACATCCGCCAGCGGGAGGTCCATGGCCCACATGGTGAGGAAAAGGGGCAGCGCCAAGAACACCAAGTCATCCAACAACCGGTAGCCGCCCTGGCTCCGACTGCTCGGCTGTAGCGGCGGACCACAGGCCGAACTTCGGGGGTGGGGTCAGGGGCGGGGCCGACACCGCTTGACTCTCCCCCAAGAGGAGTAGTCATGCTTAGGATGATCCGTGGGCTGCGTTGCCGAGATGCGTTCTTCTACCGGCGTTCAGGCGCTGCTCGGCCTGCTGGCAGCCACGACACCGGCACTGGCCCAGCTGGATCCACACCACGGCCACCATCAGCACCACCAGATGGGGGCTCCAGCCCCCGCATCAACGCCCGCCGCCACACCCGTCGATCACGGCGCCCATAGCCACGAGGTCGGTCCGGCCGGGCGCACCTACGACCTGCGCTGGCTCGACGGGATGGTCCAGCACCACACCGGCGCTCTGCGCATGAGTGAGTACGTGTTCGACATCGGTCAGCCCGGCCTGGGTGCGCTGGCCAAGCAGATCTGGCGCGACCAAGCCCAGGAGATCAAGGCGATGGGGCAATGGCGCAAAGCCTGGTATCCCGAAGCACCCGTCTATCCCGTGGCATTGAAGACCGGTAGCGATCCCAACAGCATCGACAGCCTGGAGCGCATGAGCGCCGCTCACATCCAGGCCATGCAGATGACGGGATCCACTCCGACACGTGACACCCGCGTCACATGGTTCCTGGAAGCGATGATCGCCCACCATGGCGGCGCGCTGGTGATGGCCCACGATGCTCTCAGAAAGAGCAGCAACTATCATCAGAAGGATGGCGAGCGAGATCATCGTGGCCCAACGGCGCGAAATCATCGAGCTGCGCCGCATGCTCAGGCGTGACGGACTCAACAAACCCGAGTATCACCAGTTCGATGCCCTGTTCTCGTTCTGATCAACGCCTGGGGTTGGCTGCGGTGGCGCTGCTCTGCATGCTGCAGCTGCCGACCCAGGTTCATGCTCACGCCAAGGGGCTCTACAAGAGCAAGGCCGAAGCGGAGCAGCGCGCCAGGGAGCTGGGCTGCAAGGGAACCCACCAGAACAATGGTCTGTGGATGCCCTGCAGCGGCGAGGCCATGCTGCACAAGGAGCTGAGACAGGAGTGAAACCGATGCCGCGAACCCACAGCGCTCGTTTCCGCCGTGCCCATCGCGTCATGGTTCCCTTGGCCACCGCCCCTCTCATGCTGACGGCGGCCAGTGGCTCCCTCTACAGCCTGCTGCTGGAGCGCGGCATCGATGCTTTCTGGTTGCTCAAGCTGCACACCGGCAAATTCGGGCCCATCAACCTGCAGCCTTACTACTCGCTGCTGCTCGGGGTGCTTACCCTGGTGGTGATCGGCTCCGGGCTGGCCCTTCTGCTCACCAGCGGCCGGGCCAGGGCCGACTGAAAGTCCGTCATGGGGCGGCTCGGTCCTCGCGACACAACGGGGTGCAGATGTTGGCTCTGGCGCACATTGGCTCTGAATCTGCTGCGCTGCAACGGTTCTCGCTGGATGCGCTCCAGTCTGATGGCCGTGGCGCATGACATCAGCCAAATGCTCGGCTGAATCGAGTTGAGCTACAAGACGGGATGAGGCGACTTCAGTCAGCCTTAGGGGGTAGCAGGCCGGAATGCCCACACCCATGTGGATAAGTGCATGGTCAATCAAGCTGCACGGACTGATCAGTTCCGATTGGCTTGCGGGAGATGTGCTGTGGAGCACAGAGAGGAGAGAAACAACCAGATCAGCTGGTGTCGTTGCCCAGGCGAGGAACCAGGCTACGATAATGTGACATTTACCGCAAAAAAGCAGAAGGGCTGCACTTGTTAATTCAGGTGGCAGTCAAACCAAGGAGCCAGGCTCACCAACAACTTGGATGTTTCGGCCATTCCACCGATCATCTGAGGTGCGTGACAGCCCCGACTTTGTCCCACTGAACACATAAAGAATCAACGAATCCAACAGTTAGTCAACCTCATTCATCCGAGCCAGCGATCATGAAACAATTCAAGCCAGCCTTCTTACTCGCTATTGCCCTCGCGATTGGCTGCGGTGCAGCCGAAGCACGCACTGTGAGCAAAGTTGAGTTGCAAGCTCTGACCAGAAATGAGATCCAGAGAATTTCCACGAACGGACAACTTACATTCGTAGACCTATCTAGCTCAACAATCAGAAGGCTAGTTCAAACTGATAACCATCCCGAGATATTTTCAAACATGTCGGGCACGCTCTATGTTTTGTGCATTACCGCTGCAGACACGAAGGGCAAGAAAGTGCCAGTTGACATCTACATATCTAGTTACGACAACACGCTTAAACTCATCGATGTCATTTACGGAGATGCCGCCAGGACAGGCTTCATGAAACTGGTACAGAAGGGAGTAGTGCGCAGGATATGAAGCTGGGCTTATTTCAAAACAAAGGAAGCCGCAACGCAGCACTAACCGCGTTCATGTGTTTTCTTGCTGTAAGCGCAACATCTGCGGCCTCAATCTCATTGCTGGCAATCATTCAATTCAAGGAAACCAGGGATACATTTTTCTCAAGACTTGGAACGGATCTCTCTCTTGCGTCGCTATATACTGGAATAATCGCAGAAGCATATGAAGAACCAAAACAGCGGACTGAAAAGCTAAAGGAAATAGCTTCAAAGTATATCGGCGACGAGAGAATATCTTGTGTAAATCTAATGTACGAGCGGGCCAAGATCTCGTTTCCTCCTGCTGAAATCTGCAAAAAACTCAGGCGAGACGAGGTCGTGGATCTACGCTTTGGCGCCAGCCAAAAGGGAGTAGCCCAGTTCCACGTCAGTCACGAGAGGCTAGATGCAGACAATAATCGTCACCTTCTCTATACAGTCACCTCATTTGCAGTGATAGGCCTTTCAATTATAATAGCATCTATCGTGCTTGCACGACTGCGTGTTGCCACGAAAGAAAGAATAGCAATTGATACAGTTGACAGAATTTTTGAGATCACTCCATCTCTGCTGATTGAAGTTGATAACGAGCTCAGGATAAAACGATCTTCAAAAAGGCTGACAGAATACATTCTCGACCACGGATCGGAGGATGTAGACGAAACGAAAAGTCTGTTTGACGAGGAATCAGTCGCCAGAATAGAAAAGATGATAAATAAATCTAGAGTTGGCAATGTTCCAGGCTCATCGCTTGAGAGCCTGGTAAGCCTTAGGTTATTCGACGATTCAAGGCCCCAGTTCAATGCGAACGTGCAACCCAACCCACTAACATCAGGAGAATCGTTCTTTGTATTTCTGTCGGATATATCTGCCCTCGCGAACGAGAAGACTAGATTGGCGAGACTTCTGCGCACAGACTACCTGACAGGTGCTTTATCACGCCGATATCTGGAAGAGATTTACTCCGATGGGGTACGCAGCCGCGACGTCGGCATACTTATGATAGACATAGATTTCTTCAAAAGTATCAACGACAACTATGGGCATGAGACTGGAGACTTATTTCTTAAGCACATAACCGTGATCCTACAGCACACTCTACCGTCCGGTTCTGAAATTATACGGCTTAGCGGGGAGGAATTCCTGGCGATTACGGAGGCTACAGACCCGGATACGCTGCTAGCCTACGGCAATGGAATCAAGCAAAAGATGGCTTCCACTGCGCTACATATCAATAACATGGATCTTATTCGCACAGTCAGCATAGGAGCAGCAGACTTGAAGAGTCAGGGGAAGCTAGTAGACTCATTGCGTATTGCTGATCATGCGTTGTCAGTATCCAAGCAG
>CAIZNP010000273.1 GCA_903934375.1 uncultured Synechococcaceae cyanobacterium | reverse complement strand
CCTGCCCGGTTCCAGGCGGGCATCCCCTTTCGCCTTCACCAACCGCGTCATGGCCAAGACCGCCCAGGACGTCCTCCGTCAGATCAAGGACGAGGGCATCGAGCTGATCGATCTCAAGTTCGTGGATCTCCACGGCAAGTGGCAGCACCTCACCGTCTGTGAGGACCTGATCGATGAGGCCGCCTTCACCGAGGGCGTGGCCTTCGACGGCTCCTCGATCCGGGGCTGGAAGGCGATCAACGAGTCGGACATGGCGATGGTGCCCGACCCCAACACCGCCTGGATCGACCCCTTCTACAGCCACAAGACCCTCAGCCTGATCTGCTCGATCCAGGAGCCCCGCAGCGGTGAGCCCTACGCCCGCTGCCCCCGTGCCCTGGCCCAGAAGGCCCTCGGTTATCTGGCCTCCACCGGCCTGGCCGACACTGCCTACTTCGGCCCCGAGCCCGAGTTCTTCATCTTCGACGACGTTCGCTACAAGAGCACCAACGGCTCCAGCTTCTACGCCGTTGATTCGATCGAAGCGCCCTGGAACAGCGACCGGATCGAGGAAGGCGGCAACCTCGCCAACAAGATCCAGTTGAAGGAGGGCTACTTCCCCGTCGCCCCCAACGACACCCTGCAGGACATCCGCAGCGAGATGCTGCTGACCATGGGATCCCTGGGCGTGCCGATCGAAAAGCAGCACCACGAGGTGGCCACCGCCCAGCACGAACTCGGCATCAAGTTCGCCGAGCTGATCAGCGCGGCCGACAACGTGATGATCTACAAGTACGTGGTGCGCAACATTGCCAAGAAGTACGGCAAGACCGCCACGTTCATGCCCAAGCCAATCTTTGCCGACAACGGCAGCGGCATGCACGTGCACCAAAGCCTCTGGAAGGGCGGACAGCCCCTGTTCTGGGGCGAAGGCACCTACGCCAACCTCTCCCAGACCGCCCGCTGGTACATCGGCGGCCTTCTCAAGCACGCCCCCAGCTTCCTGGCCTTCACCAACCCCACCACCAACAGCTACAAGCGTCTGGTGCCGGGCTTTGAGGCACCGGTGAACCTGGTGTATTCCCAGGGCAACCGTTCCGCAGCCGTGCGCATCCCGCTCACCGGCACGAACCCCAAGGCCAAGCGCCTCGAGTTCCGCTCCGGCGACGCCCTCTCCAACCCTTACCTCGGCTTCGCGGCGATGCTGATGGCCGGCATCGACGGCATCAAGAAACAGATCGATCCGGGCGACGGCACCGACGTCGACCTGTTCGAACTTTCCGCTGAGGAGCTGGCCAAGATCTCCACGGTGCCCGCTTCACTCAACGGCGCCCTGGAGGCCCTCAAGGCCGACCACGCCTACCTGCTCGAGGGCGGCGTGTTCACCGAGGACTTCATCGACAACTGGATCGCCCTCAAGTACGAGGAAGTGCAGCAGCTGCGCCAGCGGCCCCACCCCCACGAGTACACGATGTACTACGACGCCTGAATCCGGACGACGCCTGAATCCGGAATACCCATCCGGCTGATTCCGTTGTGGAGATCAGCGCGACCATGCCCCGGCTGACGCCGGGGCTTTTTTGCGGCGATCAAAAGGCTTGATGCCGCTCAAGCATGTCGCAGGTGGGCCATGGCGCTGTCGTGCAGACGGCGCTCATGTGCATGGCGCTCAACCCAGGCGACCTCCTGGCCATGCACCTCGGGACCTTCGCTGCCATCGGCCTGGGCATGACGCTGGGCGATCACCGGCTGGTGACGCCGGGCATCCTGCGCACGTGCGCGCATCCAGGCCACGTAGCTGGGCTCGGACTGACGGGAAACGCTGGACTCATCCATTGGGACCTCCTGAGTTCCTGCGGTCATTCTGTAGCGGTTGCTACCAGAAGCGGGCTTGCTCCATAAAACGTGACTCCGAGCAACGGCGGCCCTGGCCGCGGCTGACCGCTGCAATCCGTTGAAATAGGGGCACCTTCAGTCCCCCTGCAGCAGACGATGGCGGATGCCGTGACCCGACTCGCCTACCAGACCCTGCAGCAGGGCAAGAGCCTGATGGGTGTCGCCCACAAAGAGGTGAGCACACGCCTGATGGAACTGGTGGCACCACAGGCCGCCACCAAGACCCGCCCGCTGACGCCACAGCTGCTTGCGGACCTGCAGGCCTCGCAGCAACGGCTGCTGGATGTGGACTGGGAGGAGGCGGAGCAGGGCCTCTACCCCACCAGCCTGCTGTTCGATGCCCCCTGGCTGGACTGGGCTGCGCGCTATCCCCTGGTGTGGCTCGACATGCCCGGCACCTGGAGCCGCCGCAGTGAGCGCAACGTGCGTGACCTGCCCCGCGATGTGGAGGCCGGCAGCTACCCCGAGTACTACCTGCAGAACTTCCACCACCAGACCGACGGCTACCTCAGCGACCACTCGGCCTCGCTGTACGACCTGCAGGTTGAGATCCTGTTCAACGGAACCGCCGATCCCATGCGGCGGCGGGTGCTGCGGCCGCTGGTGCAGGGGCTGCGGGCCTTCGCGGAACGTCCGACCTCGAGCCTGCGGGTGCTCGATGTTGCCACCGGCACTGGACGGACGCTCCGTCAGATCCGCGCGGCTCTGCCACAGGCGCAGCTGGTGGGACTCGACCTCTCCCGCTCCTATCTCAGGCAAGCCAACCGCTGGCTCAGTCAGCTGCCGGGTGAACTGCCGCAGCTGGTTCAGGGCAACGCCGAGGCGATGCCCTTTGCCGACAACAGCATGCAGGCGGTGAGCTGTGTGTTCCTGTTCCACGAACTGCCGGCCGAAGCGCGACAGAAAGTGCTGAACGACTGCTTCCGGGTGCTGGAACCAGGCGGATCCCTGGTGCTGGCCGATTCGGTGCAACTGGCGGATTCACCCCAGTTCGAGACGATCATGGACAACTTCCGCCGGGTGTTTCACGAGCCCTACTACCGCGACTACATCGGTGATGACATCGAGGCCCGACTGGCCAGCGCAGGTTTCAGGGGCATCCGGGCGGAATCCCATCTGATGACCCGCGTGTGGTGTGCCACCAAGCCCTGACAAAGCCGCGTGCACGCCGACGTCGGCCATAGGGTCCGCAAGGTGTCCAGACTGGAATGACAAACCCGTTCAGCGTGAGGTGGTTGGCAGGCTGGACGTTCCAGACGGTCCTGATGGAAGGCAACGTTCAGGT
>CAIZNP010000272.1 GCA_903934375.1 uncultured Synechococcaceae cyanobacterium | reverse complement strand
CCCGGCCGCCACGGCTTCAACCCCTCCAAGCTGCTGCTCGATCCCTGCGCCCGTGCCATCACCGGCTGGGATGTCTATCGGCGGATCGATGCCCTCGGCGCCACACCGAACACCGCCACCTGCCTGAAGGGTGTGGTCACCGAGCGAGACCGGTTCGATTTCACGGCGGCACCCCGACCTCGCCACAGCTGGCAGCGCACCGTCATCTACGAGCTGCATGTGGGCGGCTTCAGCCGCGGCCGGGGCAGTCCCGTGAGCCCGGAAGGGCGCGGCACCTACCTGGGCCTGATCGAGGCGATTCCCTATCTGCGGGAGCTCGGCGTCACCACGGTGGAGCTGCTGCCGGTGATGGCCTTCGACCCCCACGACGCCCCGGCCGGCCGGCTCAACTACTGGGGCTACAGCCCCCTGAGCTGGATGGCCCCCCATCACGCCTACCAGCAGGGAGACGATCCGCTGCAGATCCGCCAGCAGGTGCGCCAGCTGGTGACCGCCTGCCATCAGGCGGGGCTGGAGGTGCTGGTGGATGTGGTCTACAACCACACCTGCGAGGGCAACCAGGCAGGCCCCACCCTGAGCTGGCGCGGTCTGGACGACCGCCTCTACTACCACCAGAACGCCAAGGGCGACTACCTGGATGTGAGCGGTTGCGGCAACTCGATCGCCGCCAACCGGCCGCACGTGCGGCGGTTGATCCTCGAATCGATGCGCTGCTGGGCCCTGGAGCTGGGTGTGGATGGGTTCCGCTTCGATCTCGGCATCGCCCTGAGCCGCGGCGAGGAGCTGGCCCCGCTCGACCATCCGCCCCTGTTTGAGGACATCGAAGCCGACCCGGAACTGGCGGACCTCAAGCTGGTGAGCGAGCCATGGGACTGCGGCGGCCTCTACCGCCTGGCGGATTTCCCGGCCCGCCGCATCGGTGCCTGGAACGGCCGCTTCCGCGACGACGTGCGTCGCTTCTGGAAAGGCGATGAGCGCAGCTGCTGGGCGGTTGGCCAGCGCCTCAGCGGCAGCCCTGATCTCTACGGCGGCCATCCGGCGGTGCTGGGGCGCAGCATCACCTTCCTCACCGCCCACGACGGCTTCACCCTGGCGGATCTGGTCAGTTACAACGGCAAGCACAACCTTGCCAACGGCGAGGACAACCGCGACGGCGACAACCACAACAACAGCTGGAACCACGGCGCCGAGGGCCCCTGCAGCGATCCAGCCGTGATCGCCCTGCGCGAACGCCAGCTGCGCAACCTGCTCAGCTCCCTGCTGCTGGCCCCCGGGGTGCCGATGCTGCTGATGGGCGACGAGGTGCGCCGCAGCCAGGGGGGCAACAACAACGCCTGGTGCCAGAACAACCGTCTCGGCTGGATGCACTGGCAACCCGACCCGGGTGATCAGGCCCTGAACCTGTTCGTGCGGCGCCTGATCCACCTCCGCCATCACCTGGCGGCCCTGCTCAACCCGGAGATTCCCCACAGCGAGGGGCGACCGGTGCGCTTCGATCAGCCTGGGCACATCCACCGGGAATGGCACGGCATCGAGCTGGGCAAGCCGGACTGGGCCGCCTGGTCGCACACGCTGGCCTGGAGTCTGCACGACCAGAAGAACGCCCCCCTGCTCTGGTGCGGGCTGAATGCCTACGCCGACGATCTCAGCTTCGAGCTGCCCGACTGCCCCACCGGCTGGCTGCGGGTGATCGACACCGCCCGCCCGCCCGGAGAGGACCTGCCCGCACAGCCAGCGGCGCTCAGCAGCGACCGGATGCCGATGACCAGCCGCAGCCTGGTGCTGCTGGTGGCTGAACCCCTGATGCACGGCCACAACCTATCCCGGCACGGGCCATAAAAGTGCCGGCAATGATCAGAACTGAATCAACGCACTGAATTAAACGCACTAAATAACCGCACTAATTCAGTGCTGCATCAAACGTTGATCATCCACGGATGTTGCGTCCGTGAATTTGCGGCCGCAAATGATTAAGCGGGCTGCGGGAATCGAACCCGCATCATCAGCTTGGAAGGCTGAGGTTTTACCACTAAACTAAGCCCGCGATACCGAAAGCTGCACCAAGCACGTGGCGGGGCCACGCACCGTGGTGTGACCCACGACACCGGTTGCCACCGCGGCGGGCTGTCGCCCAGCGGGCTTTCACCGGCTGCAGCATTATGACCTGCGTTCGGAACAGCGTCCTTGCCCGCCGGAACGCCCATGGAACCACCGGCCGGTCCGGCCGCCGGCCTGGCGGGGCCTCCCCCGCGCACCGACGCAGCCGATCTGCGGGGACTCCCCCGCCTGCGCCTGCTGGTGGCCTACGGACTCGGCGATGCCGGCACCGGCATGGCAGCGTCCCTGATCGGCTTCTACCTGTTCATCTTCTACACATCGGCCGCGGGCCTGCCGGCCTGGATGGCGGGCCTGGTGCTGATGCTGGCGCGGCTGTGGGATGCCATCAACGACCCGGCCATCGGCTGGCTGAGCGACAAGACCAACACCCGCTGGGGACCACGGCTCCCCTGGATCCTGGGCTGCGCGGTGCCCCTCGGTGTGGCGATGACCCTGATGTGGTGGCTGCCCCCCGGCAGCACACCCGTGCGCTTCGCCATCTTCGTGGCCATCTCTGTGGTGGCCAACAGCCTCTACACGGGGGTCAACCTGCCCTATTCCGCCCTAGCGGCGGAACTGACCACCGATGTGTCGCTGCGCACCCGCCTGAACACGTCCCGTTTCACCGGCTCGATCCTGGCGGGTCTGGTGGGCCTCGTGCTGGGGGGGCTGCTGCTGCGCGATCACCACAACCCGGCCAACTACTGGCAGGTGGGCATGCTCTCGGGCCTGATCATCACCACCTCCACCCTGCTCTGCGGCTGGGGGATCGCGCCGATGGCCCGACATTGCCAGCGTCCTGAGGCGCACCCTGGCACCACCCGGAGGCTGTTGCGGCGCGTGCGCCAGAACGGTCGCTTCCTGCGCGTGCTGGGGCTCTACCTGCTGCTCTGGTGCGCCCTGCAGATCATGCAGACCGCCGCCCTCATCTACCTACCGGTGGTGATGCACGTGCCGGAGGGATGGAGCAACTGGATCCTGCTGCCGTTTCAGGTGAGCACCCTGGTGGGCCTGCAGGTCTGGACCAGCGTCTCGCACCGCCAGGGCCGCATCCATGCCCTGCACCAGGGCACGCGCCTGTGGATCGCCGGCTGCCTGGCGGCCATGGTGCTGATTCCGCTGGATGCCAGCATCGCCCCCATGGGATCACTGGCGAACGGCCTGCGCCTGGCCGCCCTGGTGGCCGCGATCCTGCTGGTGGGCTTCGGCGCCTCCACGGCGTATCTGATTCCCTGGGCACTGCTTCCCGATGCGATCGATGCCGACCCGGAGAAACCGGCCGGCCAGTACAGCGCCTGGATGGTCTTCACCCAGAAGATCTGCATCAGCTTTGCCCTGTTCTTCTTCGGCAACCTGATGAGCCTGAGCGGTTACGTGGCCAGCCGCGGCATGCTGCAGCCGGACAGCGCTCTGCTGGCCATCCGCCTGTGCATGGGCATCATTCCGGCCATTCTCGTGGTGCTTGCCCTGGTGGTGATACGCCGCTGGCCGGATAAAGGGCTGCACCTGCAGCACCTTCAGGCCGCCCGCTGAACGTCCCCGCAGCCCCACACGCCATGTCTGCGTCCCGTTCCGCCCATACCCCCAGGCAGCAGCGCCAGCTGCCGTCCTGGCTGAAACCCCGCTGGCTGCGCCGCCTGGGGCACAGCGCCCTGATCGGCGGCCAGGCGGTGGCGGCCATCGCCCGCGGCCGCATCGGCGTGAACGACCTGATGGCCGAACTGATGGAGGCCGGCCCCGGCAGCTTCCTGATCGTGCTGATCACCGGCCTGGCCGCTGGCACCGTGTTCAACATCCAGGTGGCAGCGGAACTCACCAAACAGGGGGCCGGTGCCACCGTTGGCGGCATCCTGGCGCTGGGCCTGGCCCGTGAGATCGCACCGATCCTCACCGCCACGCTGATGACGGGCAAGGTGGCCACCGCCTACGCGGCCCAGCTGGGCACGATGAAGGTGACCGAGCAGATCGATGCGATCACCATGCTGCGCACCGACCCGGTGCAGTACCTGGTGGTGCCACGGCTGGTGGCGATGGTGATCATGACGCCGGTGCAGTGCCTGCTGTTCTTTGCTGTGGCGGTCTGGTCAGGCCAGCTGAGCAGCACGGCGCTCTACAGCATCCCGCCAGCGGTGTTCTGGAATTCCGTGCGCACCTGGATGGAACCGAGCGATCTGCCCTCGATGCTGCTCAAGGCGGTGGTGTTCGGTCTGCAGATCGCCGTGATCTCCTGCGGCTGGGGACTCACCACCCGCGGCGGCCCCAAGGAGGTGGGCACCAGCACCACCGGTGCCGTGGTGATGATTCTGGTCACCGTGTCGTTGATGGACGTGGTGCTCACCCAGCTCCTCTTCGGCGACTGACCGCCCTGCCATGACCGATCCTCTCGCCAACCCTCTCAGCAGCCCTGTCGCCAGCCCAGGCACCGCCGGCTCACCGCTGCCGGACCCGGCCCAGGGCGTGATCCTGGCCCCCAGACCCTGGGTTCCTGTTGGCGTGGTGCTGCTGGGTGGTGCCAGCCTGGCGCTGAACCTCTGGGCCGCCCTGGTGGTGGGCCTGTTCGGCCTGTTCCTGCTGCTGCAGAGCCAGCTGCTGCGCCTGCAGTTCTCCGCCGAAGCGCTGCTGGTGTGGCGGGGCGCCAGCCTGCTGCGCAGCTTCCCCTACAGCGATTGGCTGGGCTGGAAGCTGTTCTGGCAGCCTCTGCCAGTGCTGTTCTATTTCCGTGAACAGCGCAGCATTCACCTGCTGCCCGTGCTGTTTGATGCCACCACCTTGCGCGAGCAGCTCAATCTTCACGTGAGCGCCCAGCCATGAGCGACGACGCGATTCCAGCCAGCGACCCATCCCAGCAGCCGCAGGACTCCGGCGATGCCGGGCTTCCTACCAAGCCTGAAAGCTCCGGCACAGCACCCGCCGCCTGGACCGATCTGGCCCTGCGTGAGCTGCAGGCACGCCGGGATGCGCTGGAGGCGGAGATCCGCGAGCTTGAAGCACGCCAGACCCAGCTGCAGCAGGAGATCGGCAGCAGCTTCGCGGGCCAGTCGGATGCGATTGCCCGACGGCTAAAGGGCTTCCAGGACTACCTCGTGGGAGCCCTGCAGGAGCTGGCGATCAGTGCCGAGCAGATGGAGCTGGTGGTCCAGCCCCTAGTGGTGAGGCCATCCGCGCTGGATCAGGCCGCAGCGGCAGCGAGCGCCGCGGCCGGCAACTTGACCCCAGCCCCGGCCGCCGCCGGCCAGTTCAGTGGCGATGCCGAGCTGATCCGCGATCGCCTGGCCAGCTTCCAGGGCCAGCCGGATTTCTACGCCGACCCCTGGAAGCTGCGCCGCACGCTCGAACCCGCCGGTGCCGCCCTCCTCGACGACTGGTTCCTCAACCAGGGAGGACGCGGCGCCCAGCCCAGCAGCGGTTCCCGCAACCGCAATGCTCTGATCGCCGCAGCCGCGATCGCCATCCTCGGAGACCTCTACGGCGAGCGTTTCCAGGCCCTGGTACTGGCCGGCCAACCGGAACGGCTGGGAGAATGGCGCCGCGGCCTGCAGGACTGCCTCGGCCTGGCCCGCGAGGACTTCGGCCCCAGCAGCGGCATCGTGTTGTTCGAGCGACCCGACGCACTGATCGAACGGGCCGACCGGCTCGAGGAGCGCGGAGAGCTCCCCTTCATCGTGGTCGATGCTGCCGAGGTGGTGGTGGACATTCCGATCCTGCAGTTCCCGCTCTGGCTGGCCTTCGCCGGCAGCCCCGCCGAACTCAACCAGGAGGACGACCTGCTGTGACCCTCACCATCCCGTTGACCCTGCTGTGCGGCTACCTGCTGGGCTCGATTCCCGCTGGCTACCTGGCGGGCCGCTGGCTGCGTGGTGTCGACATCCGAACCCTCGGCTCCGGCTCCACCGGTGCCACCAACGTGCTGCGGCAGTTCGGCAAGGGGCCGGCGCTGGCGGTGTTCCTGGTGGATGTCCTCAAGGGCACCCTGGCTGTGCTGCTGGCCAAGGCGCTGCTGCAGCCGCTGGGCGTGCCGCTGCAGGGTTCCGAGGCCGACTGGATCAGCGACAGCTGGGTGGTGACCGCCGGTCTGGCCGCCCTGGCCGGCCACATCTGGCCCGTGTGGCTGGGCTGGCGCGGCGGCAAGGCGGTGGCAACGGCGCTGGGGATGCTGCTGGGGCTCACCTGGCCTGTAGGCCTTGCCTGCTTCGGTGTGTTCCTCGCCGTGCTGAGCATCAGCCGTATCGTTTCGCTCGCCAGCGTGATGGCCGCTCTGGCCCTGCCGCTGCTGATGCTCGGCTGGTTCCAGGATCAGGCCTTGGGCTTGCGCTGGCCCTATCTGGCCCTGGCGCTGCTCACCAGCGGCCTGGTGATCTGGCGCCACCGCAGCAATCTGCAGCGGTTGCTGGCAGGCACCGAGCCACGGCTGGGGCAGAAGAAACCGCAGGCCGACCCCCCACAGACCTGATCACCACAGCGTGAGAACGCGCCGGTTCAGCCCGCTGCAGCTGAGGGTTGGCTGACAGGTCTCAGCCCAGCTCGCGACTGCGTTCAGCGGCCGCCAGTACCGCCTCCAGCAGAGCCGAGCGCACACCACCCGCCTCAAGGCGCCGCAGGCCCGCGATGGTGGTTCCGCCGGGACTGCTCACCATGTCCTTGAGCTGGCCGGGATGCAGATCCTGCTCGTGCAGCAGAGCGGCGGTGCCCGCCAGGGTGCGGTGGGCCAGGTGCTGGGCCAGGGCCCGCGGCAGGCCGGCCGCCACGGCACCATCGGCCATCGCCTCTGACACCAGCGCCACGAACGCCGGCCCGGAGGAGGTGAGCGCCAGAAAGGCATCGAGCTGCGGCTCCGGGAGCTCCACCACCTCAGCCACCTGGGCGAACAGTTGTTGCACCCACCGCCGCTGGGCTTCGCTGACGCCCTCACCCCAGGCCAGGCCACACAGGCCAGCTCCCACCAGGCAGGGGGTGTTCGGCACCGCCCGCACGATGCGGCGGCCAGGGAACAGCGCCTGCAGCCGCCCCAGGGTGACCCCCGCCAGCACCGAGATCAGCAGCGGTGGCTGAGTGGAGCCCTCCGTGGAGCCCTCAGCGGCCGAAGGCGGCGCCGGCGCCGTGGCCGCCAGTGCGGCCAGCTGCTGGGGCTTCACGGCCAGCAACAGCGCCTCGGCGCGCCAGGCAGCGGCGGCATCGGTGCCCACGGCCAGGCCGGGATGGGCGGCCGCCAGCCGCTGGGCGGAGGCATCGCTGGCCACCACCGCCTGCACCCGTTCACGCGGAAGCAGACCGCTGGCCATCAGCGGAAACAGCAAGGCCTGGGCCATGCGGCCCAGGCCGATCACCCCGAAGGTGCCAGGGGAGAAGCTGCTCAAGAGGGGAGGGCCACCGCTGGCTCAGCCGACGCTGGCACCGAAGTCCTGCCGGCCCCAGGCGGGGCTGGGGGCGGCGTCCTGCTCCTGGGAGGTCTCGCGCGACACGATCGTGGGGGAGGAGGCCTCGTCGCTGCTGGCGGTGGTCACGGTCACACAGCTGGGGGCGAACAGGAAGATGCTCTCGCCGACCCGCTCCTGGTGACCATCGATCGCGAAGGTACCACCGGCCACGAAGTCAACGGCGCGCTGCGCCTGATCCGGCTCCATCATCGTGAGGTTGAGGATCACGGTCTTGCGCTCGCGCAGGGCCTGGATCGCCCGGGGCATCTCGTCGAAGCTGCGGGGCTCCATCAGGGTGACCTCCGCGGCTGCGGAGGAGATGCCCGGCATGCCGATCACATTGCTGCCGGTGAAGGGATCACCCACGGAAAAGTCGCTGCTCACCGCCAGGGCACCGGGGCGGGTGCTGCCGTTGGTTTCGGGCACGTCGCCCTGGTCGTACTCCAGGTCGTCATCGTCGTAACCGTCGAGATAGTCATCGCCGGAGACGACAGCACGAAGACGGGAGAGCAGCGACACCTGAAAACCTCGGACTCGGCACTAGTCCTAGATAGCGTCCCACGTCAGCGGTGGCAAGGCTGCCGTTCACAACCGTGCCGGTTGCTGACGCTCTCCGAACAGAGCCGATCCGATGCGCACCCAGGTGCTTCCCGAGGCCGCGGCCTCGCGCCAGTCGCCGCTCATGCCCATCGAAAGCTCGCGCAAGCCCAGCTCCCCGGCCAGGGCGGCACAGTCCTGGAACAGGCTCCGGCGCTCCAGGAGTTCCAGAGCCAGCGGGGCGATGGTCATCAGCCCGGTGATCCGCAGCGGCGCCAGCTGCTGCAGCTGAGGCCAGTCCCGGAGAAGCTCCTGCGGCTCAAAGCCCCCCTTGCTGGGATCCGGCCGCAGCTTCACCTGCAGCAACACCTGCGGCGTGCGCTGCTCCTCGGCGGCGATGCGCGCCAGCCGTTCCGCCAACGCGAGCGAATCGACGGAATGAATTGTGGTGAAAGTGCGCAGAACCGGCCGCACCTTGTTGGCCTGCAACCGGCCGATGAAATGCCAGTCGAGATCGGGTAGATCCGCCAGCTCCTGCTGCTTGGCGGCGGCCTCCTGCAGGCGGCTCTCGGCGAAGCTGCGCTGACCGGCGGCCGCCAGGGCACGGATGGCAGCGGCGGGCTGGCCCTTGCTCACCGCCAGAAGCCTGCAGCCCGGAGGGAGCTGGGCCTGAATCGCCGCCAGGCGAGCCTCCACAGCTTGAGGGTTGAGCGGATCAGGGCTCACGGTTCGGGGCGCAGCGCCGCCTAGATGAAGGTTTTGTCGAACAGCTGACGCCAGCGGCCATGGACTTCCGGCCCCTCCCGCCGGGCCCTGGCCAGGTTCTGCTCGGCGATGTGGCGAGCATCCATCAGCGGAAGCACCTCGAACTGGGCACCGCGCTCCTGGAGGGTCACCAGAAAAAACATGCGCTGGGCATAGAGCGTGGCGTAGAGATCACGACCCTCACTGGCCTCAGCCACGCGATAGAGGAGACCAAACGTGGGGTGGTTGAGATAACGCTCCGTGCTCACGCGCTCAGGTGTTGCGGCAACCGATCACAACGCACCGTACCTCCAGCGCAGTCCAAGCAACACCACCAGCGCCAATCCGGCGATCCACTGCAGTCGCCGTTGCAACAATCCGGTCCTCAGCAGCAGATGTGGCGCAATCCAGCGGCCACCACGCGCCAGAAGGGATTCAGCTCCCTGCTCGGACCGCAGCAGCACGTTGGCCAGGAGCCGCTCGCCGAGGCCGAGCACCAGGCCCAGGGAGGCATTCAGACCCAGCCGCCTCAGGTTCACCGACCGGGTGGCCAGGGAGCGCAGCAGGTTCTGGAACTCCTCCTGCACCAGCGGCAGGAAGCGCAAGGCCAGCAGCAGGGTGAAGCCGAGGCGGTCCACCGGCACCCCCAGGGGCGCCAGCGGCGCCAGGCACCAGCTCAGCCCCCACACCAGCTCCTCGGGCGGCGTGGTGAGCAGCAGCAGGTTGGCGCTGTGAATCACGGTGAACAGCAGGGTGGCGCTGTTGAGGCCCAGCTCGGCGGAGCGGCGGGTCACCACCAGCGGCCCGAGCGGCACGGGCCCCAGCTGCACGGGGCCCCAGCGCAGCAGCTCCCAGCGCAGGCCACGCTGCTGGGGGGCCAGGCGAAGCTCCTGAGGCGGGCGGTTGAGCGACCCGGACGCCACCGACCCTGCCGGCAACAGGGTGGCCAACAGCCCCACCAGCAGCGCCAGCAGGAGCAGCAGCGGCAGGGTGCGGCGCCAGATCCGCCAGGGAAGGCCGCTGGCGGCGGTGACCAGAAACAGCAGGCCCACCAGGGCCAGGCGCCAGGCGGGGCCAGCCAGGATCGGGGTCAGCAGGAAGGCCAGGGTCCAGGCCAGCTTCAGGCGCGGATCGATGCGCCGCAGCCAGCTGCCGGTGCCATCGACGTACTGGCCGATGGGGATCTGCCGCAACCAGTCCATCAGGGCCGCACCCGCGCACCGCGCCGATCCATGCCCTCAGCGGCCGCGGGCCTGCTGGCGGGCCAGGTCCTTCTCGGCATCGCGCTGCTGCTTGCCGCGCCAGAACAGCTTGAGCGGCGAACCCTCGAAGCCGAGGCCCTCTCGGATCTGGCGCTCCACATAGCGGCGGTAGGTGTCGCCGAACAGCTTGGGATCGTTCACGAACAGCGTGAAGCTGGGCGGCCTGGTGGCCACCTGAGTGCCGTAGTAGATGCGGCCCTGGCGGCCGCCGCGGCTGGTGGGCGGCGAACGCCAGCTCACGGCCTCCTGCAGCACCTCGTTCACCACCGAGGTGCTCACCCGGCGGCGGTGCTGCTCCACGGCCACGGCGGCGATGGCGAAGATGCTCTCCACCCGCTGGCCGGTAAGGGCAGAGGTGAACAGCATCGGCGCCCAGTCGAGGAAGTAGAGCTTGGCGCGCAGCTCCTTCTCCATGGCCGGCATGGTGTGCGAATCCTTCTCGATCGCATCCCACTTGTTCACCACGATCACGCAGGCGCGGCCGTCTTCTTCAATGCGGCCCGCCAGGCGCTGATCCTGCTCGGTGACGCCATCGAGGGCATCGATCACCAGCACGCACACATCGGAGCGCTCGATCGCCTTGAAGCTGCGGTTGATGCCGAAGTATTCGGGGCCGTAGCTCACGGAGCGGCGGCGGCGGATGCCGGCGGTGTCGAGCAGTTTCCAGGTCTGGCCCTCGCGATCGATCGTGGTGTCGATCGTGTCGCGGGTGGTGCCGCGGATCGGGCTCACAATCGCCCGCTTCTCGCCGCACACGGCATTGAGCAGGCTGGATTTGCCCACGTTGGGGCGGCCGATGATCGCCAGCTGGATCGGCTCCTCCCCCTGCAGCTCCTCGGTGGGGGGCAGGTGATCCACGAGGCGATCGAGCAGATCACCGGTGCCGGCGCCGTGGATGGCGGAGATCGGGTGGGGTTCACCCAGGCCGAGGCTCCAGAATTCCGCCGCCATCGAGAGGCCGGCCTCCGGCGACTCGCACTTGTTCACCGCCAGCAGCACCGGCACCTTCTGGCCGCGCAGCCATTCGGCGATCGATTCATCGGCGGCCGTCATGCCCTGCTGGCCGTCGGCGATCACCACGGCCACGGAAGCCTCCGCCAGGGCGAGGTTGGCCTGCTCGCGGATCTCCGGCAGGAACTCGCTGTCGTCGTCGAACACCAGGCCGCCGGTGTCCACCACCTTGAAGTGGCGATCGCGCCAGTAGCCCTCCTGATAGGTGCGATCACGGGTCACGCCGGGCTCGTCGTGCACGATCGCCTCACGGCTCTTGCAGAGGCGATTGACCAGGGTGGATTTGCCCACATTGGGGCGGCCAATGATGGCGACGACCGGTAGAGCCAAGCGAAGTATCACAACAACTGTCGTGTCTTGACCCTACAGGCCGGGCCCCAGCCGCAAGCAACGACTCCCCGCAGGGCCTACCGCAAGACGCATCGCATCGCATCAGGCTGGGGTACCCCCTGTGCCGCCCCGATGGCCGCCCGCCATGGTCGAGCTCATTGCGGCGATCGTGATCGACCTCTCCGACCAGAAGCTCTACGCGTACAACACCCAGCAGCAGCTGACGCGCACCGTGCTGGTGAGCACCGGCAAGGCCAGCAGCCCAACGCCCACCGGCATCAGCCAGGTGCGCAGCAAGCACCGCAGCATCACCATGCGCAACCGCGGCCAGGTGGTCCCGAATGTGCCCTGGGTCCTGTGCATCAGCGCCGACGGCATGATCTGCCTGCACGGTGCCCCCTGGCAGGAGGCGGCCGGCCAGAGCTTCGGCGTGCCCCGCAGCCACGGCTGCGTGCGCCTGCCGAGCCCCCATGCGCGCTGGCTGTTTGAGCACGTCCCCCTCGGCACGCCGGTCACGATCCGGGCCTGAACCTGGACGCCGCCCAGCCACTGCGGGGGCTCACTGCACCGGCCGATCGCCAGGGTGGCCGGCCACCGGATCGGCCGGCGGCTCCAGCAGCGGCGGCAGCGGGCCGGTGTCGGGCAGAGGCTCGCCACGGGCCGCCAGGTGCGCCAGCAGCCAGTTCACGGCGCTGGCTCGGCGGGTGCGGCGCGGGTAGAGCTCGCCGATGCGGTAGCCGGCGAAACCCAGCTGCTGCTTGAGCAGCTGCTTGTACTCCTTGGCAATCGAACGGGTGAGCGCCACCGCGGGGGGGCGCTCGGCGATCACCTGCGGTTCGATCGGGAACGACTCCCGCCAGCTGGCGTCCGCAGCCGGGCCCGCGCTCCAGGTGCCGGAGCCATCGGGCGCATACCCCAGGCGCGGCCAGATCAGTTCACACACGAAGCGATCGCTGGTGCGGTCGGCCAATACCGCCTCCAGCAGCGCACGGCTCAGGGGGTAGCCCGCGAGGGTATCGGCGGCTTCGGTGAGGGCCATCGGCCTGGAGTCCGACAATCGGATCACCATGATCAACGCCCCACCGCATCTGAGCGCCCCCCTGCAGCTTGCCGGCCGCGGCCAGAGCCGCGCCCTGCGCTGCCGGGTGCTGCAGTCGCCGCTGGCCGGGGTGAGCGATCGCATCTTCCGCAGCCTGGT
>CAIZNP010000271.1 GCA_903934375.1 uncultured Synechococcaceae cyanobacterium | reverse complement strand
TGATCGGCTCCCGCAACGGCATGACGATCCACTTCCGCCTCAGCGATGAGGAGCTGCGGCCCCTGGGTCGCACGGCCCGAGGCGTGCGCGCGATGAACCTGCGCGCGGGCGATCAGCTGGTGAGCATGGACGTGTTGCCGGTGGAGCTGGCCGATCGTGTCGAGGGCAGCGCAGCCGCCGGCGACGACGAGGCCGAGACCGACGGCGAGGTGGACGAGGTTGCCGTGAGTGAGGGGCCCTGGGTGCTGGTGGCTTCCGCCAGCGGCCTGGGCAAGCGTGTGCCGGTGGATCAGTTCCGCCTGCAGAAGCGTGCCGGCATGGGTCTGCGCTGCATGAAGTTCCGCCGTGATGGCGACGTGCTGGTGGGACTGAAGGTGCTGGGATCTGGCGAGGAGCTGCTGCTTGTAAGCGAGCGGGGCGTGATCGTGCGCATGCAGGCCGATGCGGTGCCGCAGCAGTCGCGGGCGGCCACGGGTGTGCGCCTGCAGCGGCTCGATGCCGGAGATCGGCTGGCGGAGGTGGTGCTGGTGCCGCCGGCGCCGGACGATGAGGACGCCGATGCCGAGGCCGAGACCGGCAGCGCAGCCCCCACCGATGCCATTACACCCACGGACGCCGCGGCTACCGATGCCTGATCACCGCGGCGATCTCTGGATCGCCAACACGGTGAGCGATCTGATCCTGGGGCATGTGCCCGGTCTGGGCTCCGCCACCAGGGTCGTCAATCGCCTGGTCCTGGAGGTGCGGGTGTGACTGCATCACCGGCAGCGCCTGCCCTCGATGTGCTGGTGATCGGGGCGGGGCCCGCCGCCCTGGCGATCGCCGCCGCTTTGGCTGAGCGTGGCGTACACCTGGCGCTGCTGGCCCCCGCCGATCCGCAGGCCCCCTGGGCCAACACCTACGGGATCTGGGGGCCTGAGCTGGATGGTCAGGGTTTGGGGGAGCTGCTGGAGCATCGCTGGAGCGACTGCCGCAGCTACTTCGATGCCGGCCTGGAGGGGGATGACGCCACTGCTGGAGCCAGCCTGCATCCCTTTGACTACGGCTTGTTCGATCGCAACCGGCTGCAGCAGCACTGGCTGGGCCACTGCCGCGCCGGTGGGGTGGCGTGGGAGCAGGGCATGGCGGCATCCATCGCCCACGACCGCCACGGCTCCACGGTGACCACCGCCGATGGCCGCAGCCTGCGGGCCCGGCTGGTGGTGGATGCCAGCGGTCATGAGGCGGCGTTCGTGCAGCGCCCCGATGAGGGCCCTGTGGCGGGTCAGGCGGCCTACGGCATCGTCGGCACCTTCTCGGCCCCGCCTGTGCAGCCTGAACAGTTCGTGCTGATGGACTTTCGCTGCGATCACCTCAGCCCAGCGGAGCGGCGCTGCGCTCCGCCGACGTTTCTCTACGCCATGGATCTCGGTGGCGGTCGCTTCTTCGTTGAAGAGACCTCCCTGGCCCTGGCGCCGCCTGTCCCCACCGACGTGCTGAAGGATCGCCTGCATCGCCGTCTGGCCCACCGCGGTGTGACGGTGGAGACGGTGGAGCACGAGGAGTTCTGCCTGTTCCCGATGAACCTGCCCCTGCCGGATCTGGACCAGCAGGTGCTCGGTTTCGGCGGGGCCGCCAGCCTGGTGCACCCTGCCTCCGGCTACATGGTGGGGTCGCTGCTGCGGCGGGCGCCCGCCCTGGCGGAGGTGATCGCAAGCGGGCTCGCCGATCCGGCCCTTGAGGCTCCTGAGCTGGCGCGTCGCGCCTGGGCTGCCCTCTGGCCGCTCGAGCTCCGTCGCAAGCACGCCCTGTATCGCTTCGGCCTGGAGAAGCTGATGCGGTACCCGGAGGATCAGCTGCGGCTGTTCTTCCGCACCTTCTTCAGCCTGCCCGCTGAGCAGTGGTACGGCTTCCTGACCAACACCCTCAGCCTGCCCGAGCTGATTGCCGCCATGGTCCGGCTTTTCGTCGTGGCGCCGTGGTCCGTGCGCTGGGGTCTGATGCAGCAGCAGGGCCGTGAGCTGGCGCTGCTGTTTCGCGTGCTGGCGCCCTGACTTGGGAGCAGGTGCTGGTGGCAGGCCCGCTCAAGTCGCGGTCGTAGCCCCGCTGCAGGAGCTGCCCTGCCCGGCGGTGCAGCCATAGCAGTGGTTGCCCCAGTGGATCGGGGCGTCGAACAGATCGTGCTGCGCCAGCTCATCGATCCGACCCGCCAGTGGCCGGGATCCCTCGACCGCAGCGGCAGCCCCAAGCGTTAGCTCCAGCATCTGGTTGAAGTCGCAGTCATGCAGGCGACCGTCGGGCGCCACCGAGACCGTGTCGCGGCACATCAGCCCGTCGAGGGCCGCCGGGTTGAAGGCCCGCTGCAGCAGACCGAGGTAGCAGTTCACGTGGTCATCCCGCTGCAGCTGCTCGAGGAAGCGGGCGATCGGCATGTTGTTCAGTCCGATCAGCCGGTCGAAGTGCACGCCGGCGTCGCGTTCCAGCCGCTGCTTCCAGGCCTTCTCCTCGCAGGCGCCCAGCTGCTGCAGGCTGGTGCCGCAGGGATTGCTCATCAGCGTCAGCTGCTGCCGCGGGTTTCCCTGGCCGTAGCCGAGCTCGTTCAGCAGCCGCAGCGCCCCGATCGAAGCGTCCCAGGTGCCTTCTCCCCGCTGGGCATCGGTACCGGTCGCTTCCGGCTGGGGCAGGCTGGCCACGATCTCAACCTCCTGCTCCGCGAGGAACGGCGCCAGATCCGTCAGGGCCGGTAGCAGCAGCACCGTCAGGTTGCAGCGATCGATCACGTGGCAACCCTGGGCCCTCGCCGTCCGCACCAGATCACGGAAGCGTGGATGCAGCTCCGGTGCGCCACCGGTGAGATCCAGGACGGCCGGCTGCAGCCGCACGATCGCCTCCAGGCACTGCTCCACCACCGCGGCGTCCATCTGGGTGTGGGCCTGGTGCGGCCCTGCATCCACATGGCAGTGGCTGCAGCGCATGTTGCAGAGCCGTCCCAGATTCAGCTGCAGCACCCGCAGGGTGCTGCGTCGGGGCGCCGGCAGCCCGCGGCCGCTCAGCGCGGCGCTGAAGTGGTTCTGGCTCGGGAGCGCCGCCTCGAGCAACTGGATCTGGGCGGCGGGATCCAGCCGTGTGTTGGTGACCATGGTCATCGGCTCAGACCGGCTCCGGCGCTGGTGCGCTGGTGGCTGGCGTTCGGGGCGGCGTTGCCCAGTCCGCGGCATTGAGCCTGGGGAACAGTCCGTCCTCGCGGCAGACGGCGCTCAGCCAGTCCGCCGGTGGCGGCTTGCCCAGATCGAGAGCCTCCATCAGGCGCCAGAACCGGCCCAGGTGGCGCTCGATCCGCTCGCGGGCCAGTTCGGTGGTGGTGCCGGCCCTCAGAATGAAGCTCCAGTCGGAGCTTTGGGCCAGCAGCAGTTCGCGCCCCGCCTGGGTGAGCAGGTCGCGGTCGGCGGCGCTGGCGACGCCACGGTTCACCCGCTGCACCATCGCCCTTGAGGCCCGGTGCCATTGGGGGATCACCCAGGCGTTGCTGTCGTTCAGCCAGTAGTTGTGATAGCCACCCTGCCCCCAGCTGGAGGGGGAGGGTTGGCAGAGCTGCAGGGCTTCGCCGCGGCTGAGACTCTCACGCAAGGTGACGAGCCCTACCCCCTCGCCGCTTGCCTGGCGGAAGAGTTCCGCCAGGAACCGTGGCCCTTCGAACCACCAGTGGCCGAACAGTTCGGCATCGAAGGGGGCCACCAGCAGTGGCTGGCGCTCCATCGCCGTGTCCAGCGCCGCCAGATGGTGGGCGCGGCCCTGTAGGTAGTGGCTGGCATCGCGCTGCACGGCCGTTGCTGCCTCCGCCGGCACATAGGGCTGCTTGGCCTCAAGGCTGCAGTTGCGGCCGCTGACGCGGTGCAGCTTCAGGCCCAGGGGCCGCGGGCAGGTGATGCCACGGCTCTCAAGCTCCGCGACCGGGAGATCCCAGCCCAGGTCGCGGTGAAATTCGCGGTAGTGGGCCTGGCCCGGGTAGCCATCGCGGGCGCTCCACACCGGCAGCGTCGATTCGCTGTCACGCCCGAAGAAAGCCATCCCCGCCGGCGTGCAGATGGGGGCATACACGCCGTACCGGGGCCGTGGCTGACCGTGCAGCAGCCCGTGGGCGTCGAGGATCGCGTAACGCAGGCCGCAGCTCACCAGCAGCCGATCCAGTCCTTCGTAGTAGGCGCACTCCGGCAGCCAGATGCCCTGGGGCCGCACGCCAAGCAGGCGTTCGTGCTCGCGAACCGCCGTGAGCAGCTGGGCGCGCACTGCTTCCGGGCAGTCGCGCAGCAGTGGCAGGTAGCCGTGGGTGGCGGCGCAGGTGAGCAGATCGAGCACGCCGGCCTGTTGCAGGCGGCGGAAGCGGGGCAGCAGGTCACCGCTGCAGGCCTGCCAGCTGGCACTCGCCCGCCGCAGTTGCACATGAAGGGCGGTCGCGGCAGGCCCGTGGCTGGCAGGCGCCAGGGTCAGCAGCTCCTGCCGTACCGCCAGCCAGGGGGGGAAGCGGCGGCTGAGTTCCGGGTTGCTCAGCAGCGAGAGCAGGGTGGGCGAGAGGCCCATGCTCAGCCGCGGATGCTGGGCGGGATCGGCTGCCGCCTGCTCCAGTACATCAAGCAGGGGGAGATAGCACTCCAGCAATGCCTGGAAGTACCAATCCTCCTCCAGGGAGCCGGGCTCACTGGAGTGCACGTAGGGCAGGTGCGCGTGCAGCACCAGGGCCAGGTTCCCGGCGGCCAAGGGCCTACCAGCTCGCAGTAGAGCGACTCTACGCGTGCTCCCTAACCTGCCGTTCAAGTCGGAGTGACGGATGCCGCTGTCTCTGGCAGTCGATGGTCACAGCATGTTTTACGTGCAGCAGAAGCTGGGCTGGTTCTTCGATCCCCGTCGCCTGCTGGAGCTGGCAGCGGCCGCGCCCGGCCTGGAGATCGGCAGCGCCTTCTGGTACACCGGCCTGAAGGACCCCACGGATCAGCGGCCCTTTCGTGATGCCCTCACCAGCCTGGGTTTCACGGTGCGCGCCAAGCCTCTGCGCGAGTTCGGTGGTGATCCGGAGCAGCGCCAGTTTTCCCGCGCCAATTTCGACGTAGAGATCGCCATTGATCTGATGGCGGTGGCCCACCGCTGCGATGAGGTGTGGCTGCTCAGCGGGAGCCGCGATCTGGAGCGGCTGCTGGAGGTGCTGAGGGCCCGCGGCCTGAAGGTGGTGCTGATCAGCACCGATGGCATGGTGCCGCGGGAGCTGCGTAACGCTGCGGATCGCTTTGTCGACCTCGCGGATCTGCGGCCGCAGCTTGAGAAGGTGGAGGCGCAGCAGCAGCCGGTGTTCAGCCGGGCCTGAGCCCGCGCATGACGGACCGCCGGCCGAGGCCTAGAATGGGTCTAACTCATAACCATTCCGACTTATTGCCGTCATGGCGCGCGACCCCGGCCGGGTACTGATCTTTGACACCACGCTCCGCGATGGGGAGCAGTCGCCCGGCGCCAGCCTGAACCTGGAGGAGAAGCTGGCCATCGCGCAGCAGCTGGCGCGCCTGGGGGTCGACATCATCGAGGCCGGCTTCCCCTTCGCCAGCCCCGGCGATTTCAACGCCGTGCAGCGCATCGCCGCCTCGGTCGGCACCCCTGAGGGTCCGGTGATCTGCGGCCTGGCCCGCGCCGCCCAGGGCGACATCAAGGCCTGCGCCGAGGCCGTGGCCCCGGCCGCCAACCGCCGCATCCACACCTTCATCGCCACCAGCGACATCCACCTCGAGCACAAGCTGCGCAAGAGCCGCGCCGAGGTGCTGCAGATCGCCGGCGAGATGGTGGCCTATGCCCGTTCGCTGGTGGACGACGTCGAGTTCTCCTGCGAGGACGCCGGCCGCTCCGATCCGGAGTTCACGTACCAGGTGATCGAGGCGGCTATTGCCGCCGGCGCCACCACGATCAACATCCCCGACACAGTCGGCTACGCCACCCCCGCCGAGTTCGGTGCCCTGATCGACGGCATCAACCGTCACGTGCCCAACATCGATCAGGCCGTGATCTCGGTGCACGGCCACAACGACCTCGGCCTGGCGGTGGCCAACTTCCTCGAGGCCGTCAAGCACGGTGCCCGCCAGCTGGAGTGCACGATCAACGGCATCGGCGAACGGGCCGGCAATGCCTCGCTCGAGGAGCTGGTGATGGCGCTGCACGTGCGCCGCAGCTACTACAACCCCTTCCTGGGCCGCCCGGCCGACAGCACCGAGCCGCTCACCGGCATCCGCACCGAAGAGATCTACAAAACCTCACGCCTGGTGAGCAATCTCACCGGCATGGCGGTGCAGCCCAACAAGGCGATCGTGGGGGCCAACGCTTTCGCCCATGAGAGCGGCATCCACCAGGACGGCGTGCTCAAGAATCGTCTCACCTACGAGATCATTGATGCCCGCACCATCGGCCTGGCCGACAACCGCATCTCCCTGGGCAAGCTGAGCGGCCGCAGCGCCTTCCGCGCCCGCCTCGAGGAGCTCGGGTACACCCTGGAGCGCGACGATCTCGATGACGCCTTCGCCCGCTTCAAGGAGCTGGCCGACCGCAAGCGCGAGATCACCGATCGCGACCTGGAGGCGATCGTGAGCGAGCAGGTGCAGCAGCAGGATGAGGCCCGCTACACGCTCAAACTCGTTCAGGTGAGCACCGGCACCAACCTGCAGCCCACCGCCACCGTCACCCTGGTGAACGGTGATGGTGCCGAGCTCACCGAAGCGGCGATCGGCACCGGCCCGGTGGATGCGGTCTGCCAGGCCCTCAATCACCTGGCGCGCGTGCCCAATGAGCTGGTGGAGTTCTCGGTGAAATCGGTCACCGAGGGCATCGATGCCATGGGCGAGGTGACGATCCGCCTTCGGGCCGATGGGGTGCTCTACTCCGGCCATGCCGCCGACACCGACATCGTGGTGGCGGCGGCCCAGGCGTTCGTGAACGCCCTCAACAGGCTGGTGGCCGGCAGCCTGCGCACGCCGCTGCATCCGCAGAAGGCGCCGCTGCCTGTCGGGGATCTGGCGCCCGCCGAGCGGCCCCGCCTCTGATGGCTGACCTCAGCAGTGGCCGGCCCCGCAGTCCGATCGCCGCGGCCGTGCAGTTGGTGGTGCTGCTGCTGGTCGCCCTGGCGATGCTGGTGCCGCTGTTCTGGCTGGTGAGCACCTCGCTCAAGGGGCCGGCCGAGGACATCTTCACCACCCCACCAGCGCTGCTGCCGAGCCAACCGAGCCTCGATGCCTACCGGAGGCTGTTTGCCGACAGCCCGATGCTCGTCTACATCCGCAACAGCGCGATCGTGAGCGGTCTGGCGGTGATCGCCAATCTGCTGTTCTGCTCGCTGGCGGCCTATCCGCTGGCTCGGATGCGCTTCGCCGGGCGTGGCCTGGTGCTGGCGCTGGTGGTGTCCACCATCCTGATCCCGTTCCAGGTGGTGATGATCCCGCTCTACCTGCTGATGGTGCAGCTGGGCCTGCGCAACACCCTCTGGGCGCTGATCCTGCCCCAGGCGGCCACCGCCTTCGGTATCTTCCTGCTGCGCCAGAGCTTCGCCGGTGTGCCGGCGGAGTTGGAGGAGGCAGCCCGCATCGATGGCTGCACCCCCGTCGGCGAGTGGTGGAACGTGATGATCCCGGCCGCCCGTGCCGATCTCATCACCCTGGCGATGTTCGTGTTCATCGGCACCTGGAGCGACTTTCTCTGGCCGCTGGTGATCCTCGATGACCCCAACCTCTACACGCTGCCGCTGGGGCTGCAGCAGCTCTCCAGCAGCTTCTCGCTCGACTGGCGGCTGGTGGCCGCCGGTGCCGTGGTGTCGATCCTGCCGGTGCTGGCCTTGTTCATCGGCCTGCAGCGCTACATCCTGCCCAGCGCCAGCGGTGATGCGGTGAAGGGCTGAGGCCTCGGCTCTTGTTCAGGCCTGCGCCGCAGTGAGCTCAGCGAGCGAGTTCATGCAGCCCGCCCACCAGGCGCCGCAGGGCTTCGCCAAGGTCCGCCTCGTTCAGCATCCCGTAGCTGAGCCTCAGGCAGCAGCCCTGCAGCCCGAAGCTGCTGCCGCTCACCAGCGCCACCCGCTTCTCGCGAATCAGCCGTTCCATGGCCGCATCGCTGCTGAGGGCGCTATCGAGCTGCAGCAGCCCATAGAACGCCCCATCCGCCGGGCCAAGAACCTGCCAGGGGACCCCTGGCTGATCAAGGGCATCCAGCACCTGAGCGCGGCGGGCCTTGAGTCCGCTGATGCGTTCGCGGCACCAATCGGTTCCAGCCTCCAGGGCACCGATGGCGGCCTGCTGGATCAGCCGGGGCGGGCAGATCAGGATCGTGTCCTGCACCTTCGCCAGCTCGTCCATCAGCCCCTGAGGCACCACGGCCCAGCCGACCCGCCAGCCGGCCATGCCATGGCTCTTCGAGAGGGATCCCAGCGTGATCGTGTGGCCGCCGCTGCCGCTGGGGCTGCCGGGGCTCCAGATGGGGGTGTCGCCATGGCAGAACAGCCCATAGGCCTCATCGCTGATGTGCAGCAGGCCGCGCTCGGCGCAGAGGTGATTGATCGCCCTCAGCACCGCCGGCGGGATCACGGCGCCGCTGGGATTGTTGGGCGACACCGTCACGATCGCGCGGGTGCGGGCGGTGATTGCCGCCTCCAGTACGGCGGGGTCCGGAATCAGGCCTGCCTGCACAGGCACCGGCCGGCCCCCTGCCAGCCGGATCGCCATCTCGTGGTTGAAGTAGTAGGGAACCGGCAGGATCAGCTCGTCGCCGGGATCGCAGAGCACCTGCACCAGGGCGTTGAACGCCATGTTGCTGCCGGCGCACACCAGCAGAGCGGAGTGCTCCAGATCCAGATGGTGCTGCTCACGTAACCAGGCCGTCAGCGCCTCACGTAAGCGTGGCTCGCCGGCGACGGGCCCGTAGGCGTTCAGCTCCCCATCGTCGAGCAGAGCCCGCCGCGCCGCCTCCAGGGCCTGTGGCGGTGGCCCCCAGTGCGCCATTCCCTGGCCCAGGGAGAGGGTGCCGGGGGTGCTGCGGATCAGCTCTCCCATCACCGGGATCACCGGCGTCTGCACCTGGGCCAGGCGGCGCGCGGCACGGCTGCCGCTGCTCATGGCTGGACTGTCGGGGCAGGCGGCGGCGTGACCGGGCGACCTGGGCGATCGCGGCTGCTGCTCGGTGCCGATGGCTCAGGGAGTTCCGGAGGCAGCAGCGGTCCCAGATCACCGCTGCCCCTGCGGCTCCCGGCGCTGCGAAGCTGCTGCCGCAGAGTCTCCTGCTCGTTGCTCAGGCGCTGCAGGCTCTGCTCGATCCCCTCAAGGTTCTGCAACCTCTGCACGGTGGAGCGCAGCTGTTCCTCGAGGGCATTGGTGCGTTCCAGGTCCTGCGCATTCTCGAGCGACTGGATCCGGTCTTGCAGCGCCTGCAGCCGCTGGCCCTGGCCGCGAACCTGCAGCAGCACCACCACGAAGAGAACCGCCAGCAGGGCCGTCAGGCCGGCACCGCCCCAGCGCATCCAGGTGGGCAGGCCCGAGGCTGCGGGTATGGCATCCGGGCGGGCGGGGGTTCGGCTCATCGGGCCGCGGCGGCTGTGGCAAGTCTGCGGTGTGGGCCCTGCATTGGCGAGTGGACCGGCCGGGTCTGCAGCTGCTGTCGCGACCGGTTAGGACGGAGATGTCCGACTGGGTTCGCTGTGTCGCTAGAGCAACTCGATGCCTTTCTGGCCCGTGCACGCTCCGCACCGGAGCTGGCGGAGCGCCTCCGACGGCCCCTGCCGCTGGAGGAGTTGCTGCAGCTGGCGGCCAGGGAGGGCTTTGCCCTGGAGGAGGCCGATGTGATCGCGGCCCAGCTGCGTGAGGAGGAGCGGTTGAGCGATACCGAGCTGCAGCGCCGGGCAGGCGAGGAAGCCCGGCGCCTGCGCACGTTCATCCCCGGCTGAGCGGCGGCGATGGCTCCGACGGAGCGGGTATGCGACTACCCACGGCCGCCGGCCCTGGTGGCATCTGATCAGCATGTGTTGGTGCGCGCTCTTGGAGAGCGGCTGGCGGAAACACGCCGTTCGCTGCGGGTTCTGGAGACGTTCCACCCACCCACCTACTACCTGCCGCCCGAGGCCGTGCGCACGGAACTGCTGCGGCCCGCCGCCGGTCGCAGCTTCTGTGAGTGGAAGGGAGTGGCCCGCTACTGGGATGTACTGGTGGGTGACCGGTGTCTGGCGCGAGCGCTCTGGTGCTACGACAATCCCAGCCCGGCGTTTTCGGCCCTGGCGGGCTGGTACGCCGTCTATCCGGCGCTGATGGATGGCTGCTGGCTCGACGGTGAAGCGGTGCGCCCCCAGCCAGGCGGCTTCTATGGGGGCTGGATCAGCTCAGCGGTGGTGGGACCGTTCAAGGGCGATCCCGACCATCCGGAGCTGATCTGAGCCACACGACTCCTGCTGTCAGGCCCTGAGCAGACGGCAGCCGATCTGAATCCGGCCGGCGTCGAGCAGGCGTCCAAGCTTGAGCACGGTCGCCTCCTCCTGGCGGTTGAAGCAAGCCTGCTGTGCTGTGATCCAGTCGATTTCCTCGACGGTGATCACACCGGTGGAGACAGTCCCGAGGAACAGTTCGCCAACGCTCATGGCCGTGTTCAGAGATCTGTGCTGAGGCTAATGAGCAGGTCGAAGGCAGCTGCCGCGTGCAATCTCTCTTCATGCCGCATTTCCGCTCTGGCCATGCAGCGCCAGGCCGCTATGTTCGGCGCAGCATTTTTCTCGGGCATGCTCACTGGATCTGATCTCCTCGCCAAGGTGAAGGAGCTGGGAGATGTCAGCAAATCCGACCTCGTGCGTGCCTGCGGCTACGTGAGCGCCAAGAAGGATGGCAGTGAGCGTCTCAATTTCACGGCCTTTTACGAAGCGTTGCTTGAGGCCAAGGGTCTCAGTTTTGGGGCCACGGGCGGTGCTGGCTCCGGCGCAGGGGGGCGCAAGCTCAGCTATGTCGCCACGGTGCAGGGCAATGGCAATGTGCTGGTGGGAAAGGCTTACACCGCTCTGCTGGGTCTGCAGCCCGGGGCTGAGTTCGAGATCAAGCTCGGCCGTAAGCAGATCAAACTGATTCCCGTCGGGGGCGAAGAGGAATGAACCCTGGGCGGCGGCTTCGATCCGAGCGGCTGTGTCAGCCTGACGTAACTGGATGCAGGCGATGACCTTCTACGAACTGCTGCTTCAGGGGGAGGCATTCGGCGATGCCGGTGATCTTGACGAGGCGATGGCGGCGTTCCGTGAGGCGAAGCCCAAGGAGCTCACCTGGCAGCAGCTCTGCGCCGATCCGGAGGCTGCGCCGTTGATTCGCCGCTACCGCTCCTTCGACGCGTTCCTCGACAACGAAGACGCCATCGAGACGATCCACCCCAGTCCGGCCATGCTGGATGGGGCGGACGTGGACGGCTGAGCATTCCATGGAGCTTCTGCCCCCGGACTTCGCCCCCAACCCAGGGCACTGGGGCGCCGAGGTGGTGGTGATGCAGCCCACCAGCTTCGAGGCGGTGCAGGAGGCGGTGATGGCCCTGCGCGATCACGCCACGGTGCTGCTCAATCTCAGCTCCCTGCCTCCGGAACAGGCCCAGCGGGCAGCGGATTTCATGGCGGGCGGCGCCTTTGCCCTCGATGGGCAGCAGGAACGGCTGGGCGAGTCGGTGTTTCTGTTCGCCCCCCACTTCGTGCATCTGCACCGCAGCTGAGCTGCATGCTGATGCCGCGATCCAGCCTGCTGCCCATGCAGACATCCGATTTCGATCTTGCTGCAGCCACGCCGGTCAACCACCTCTGGCCTGAACTGGTAAGCCGTCTCGGTCTGGAGCGGAGCTCCCGGGCGGCGCGTCAGGCCCTCGATCTGCAGGCCATGCACGGTGGGCCCGGGACATTCCCCCTGCTGCTGGTCGAGACCTGCGGCATCGCGCTGATGGAGCGTGAGGCGCTCAGGGCAGCGACTGGTCTGCCCGTGCCCGAGGGAGATGGGGTGCTTCTGCTGGTCAGCCTGCCGCAGCTGGCCATGCAGCTGCTGGAGGTTCAGTCGTAGCGACAGAGCGGTGTCAGGCCGGGCACCGCGAACTCCATGAACCAGAGGTATTCGCGGCTGCGCCAGCCCAGATCAAAGGGTTCGCTGCACTGCCACTCCTCAGGGGTCAGACCAAAGGCCTGCTCCAGGAAGGCCGGCACCAAGGCCTCCACCGCCGCCTGGCCCTCCTCTCCCTCCTCGAACAGGCGTGCGGTGTAGATCACGGCGAAGATCTCCTTCTCCTCGTCGCAGATCACCACCTCGAAGTCCTGCCCGCCTGCGGTTGGCAGGGTGTGCAGCTCGAAGTATTCATCGCGCTCGAGCGGATCACTGGGGGCTCCATCCAGCAGCGAAGCCAGGGCCTGTTTGAAGCGCTCGAGAGCCATGGTGCGTTGCCGGCTGCCGTCAGTGTGGCGATGGCCCCATGCAGACGCCAGGCCCTCCTGCCACCACGTCCCGGCCGGCCTACGGTGAAGACGGAGGAACTTCAGCGTGCCCCCCTTCCCCGACTACCCGATCCCCGTCGATGAGGAGCAGCGCCTGCGGGACCTCCTGCGCCATGGCGTTCTCGACACCCCGGCCGATCCCCATCTCGATCGGATCGTCGAGCTGGCGAGCACCGTCCTCGACATGCCGATCGCCTTGGTGTCGTTGGTCGATCGTGATCGTCAGTGGTTTCTGGCGCGGCATGGTCTGGATGCCACCGAAACACCGCGCGAGATGGCCTTCTGCGCCCATTCCATCGTCGGCGACGGGGTGCTGATGGTGCCCGATGCCCGTGCGGATGAGCGGTTCGCCACCAATCCCCTCGTGCTCAAGGAGCCCCGGATCCGCTTCTATGCGGGTGCTCCCCTGCGTTCGCCCGAAGGCCACAACCTCGGCACCCTCTGCGTGATCGATCAGCAGCCGCGCCGGCTTGAGGGTGCTCAGCTCGATCAGTTGCAGACGATGGCCGACCTGGTGATGCGGGAGCTTGAACTGCGCCGGATCACCAGCCTCTGCCCGGTCACAGGCTTGGTCAACCGCAGCAGTTTCTTCAGACTCGGCGAACAGGAGCTGCAGCAGGCTCGCCGCGACGGACGGCCCCTGGCTCTGCTTAATTTCGACATCGACGACTTCCGTCAGATCAACAATCGCTGGGGCCATGAGGCGGGCGATCGGGTGCTGCTCGACATCTGCCGTCTGGCTGAGCAACGCCTCCGGCCCCAGGACCTGTTCGGTCGCATCGGCGATGAGGAGTTCGCCGTGTTGCTGCCGGACTGCGATGACGCCCAGGCGATGGCGAATGCCGAGGGGATCCGCCAGGACGTGGCCACCATGGCCGGCGTCTTCAGTCAGTCCGACTACCGCCCCCACATCAGTGGTGGCGTGACGGCGCTGGTGGGTGCTGACACCAGCTTCTCTGATCTCTTCTACCGGGCTGATCAGGCGTTGTATCTGGCCAAGGGAAATGGCCGCAATCAGATCGCCCGTCTGCTGGCCGATGGCGACAGCGGCAGGACCCGCTGAGGGTGTGTCGGCAGCGGGCCAGCTCCCGGATGCCTGGATCCTTGATGGCGCCGACGGTCTGCTGGTGCTCGACAAGCCGGCGGGCCTGCTCTCTCAGCCCGGACTCGGGCCAGATCTGGCGGATTCCCTGATCACGCGCGTGCGCTGCCTCTGGCCCGAGGCGCAACTGGTGCACCGGCTCGATCGCGATACCTCAGGTCTGATCCTGGTGGCGCTCAGCGCCGATCTGCACCGCGATCTGAGTGCGCTGTTCGCCGAGCGGGCGGTGCAGAAGCTGTATGTCGCCGATGTGCGTGGTGTTCCTGACGGTCCGGAGGGCTGCATCACCCTGCCGATTGCCAAGCAGCAGCATCGGCCGCCCCTCTACGGCGCGGATCCGGCTGGCAAGCCCTGCCGTACCGACTGGCGGCTGCTTGCTGCCACCTCTGGCGGAGCCAGCAGCCGCCTGGAGCTGCGGCCCCTGACGGGTCGCTCCCATCAGCTGCGGGTGCACCTCAGCGCCATCGGTCATCCCATCCTTGGGGATCCGCTCTACGGTCCGCCCCCTCCGCTGGCCGGCCAGCGGAGGCTGCATCTGCACGCCACCACCCTCGGATTTCAGCACCCGGATTCCGGCCGGGAGCTGAGCTTTCACTCCCCTTGCCCCTTCTGAATTCTTCGGAACGCAGCGCCATGGCCTCACCCCACTCCCCTGCTGTCGCCGTCCTCGGCTATGTGGCCGCGAGCCTCACCACCGTGAGCTTCATCCCCCAGGCGATCAAGACCCTGCGCAGTGGCGACACCACCGCCATCTCCCTGCGCATGTATCTCCTGTTCACCAGCGGCATCGCCCTGTGGGGGATCTATGGCCTGCTCACCCGCGATGGTCCGCTGATCGTTGCCAACGCCATCACCCTGCTCACCGCCGGATTGATTCTGGAGCGCAAGGCGCGGGCCGTGCTGGCGGGCCGGCGCTGAGAACCGAGAGACGCGGTGACGTTCGGCAGGCCCCTCAGGCTGTTCGGTTGCGGGGCGGCAAGCCGCTGCCCTGCTGCAGCTGATCGATCCAGCGGCTGCATTGAGCGTGCAGGGCAAGGGTCACCCCCACCAGCAGCAGGGCGGCCAGAGCCGCTGGCCCGGCACCCAGCCAGGCGGCGGCGGCCAAGCCCGTCACGGCGGTAGGCACGCAGAGGCGGCGCAGCTGCCGCAGCCGCTGCAGGGCTCCCGAGCAACTGCGGCAGTGGCGGGTGTGGGACTTGTCACGCTCCATCAGGGCCGTAAGCCCGAGACGTGGCGGTAGCGGTTCGCCCGGGAACGGCTCGCCGCCGTAGCGCTGCACCCAGTCGTGCAGGCTGCGGACGTAAAGGTCGGCGCTGGTGGGCAGGTGGAACTGGCGCAGTGCCTGGCGGTTGCCGCCGCGCTGCTCAACCACCCGCTCCTGCCAGTGCAGGAACAGCTGATCGTCCTCGAGCACGGTGTGATTGCCGATGTGCTGCAGCCAGCGCGGACGCAGGGCCAGAAGCCGCGCCGGCCAGGGGGAGCGGAACTGAAAGGGAAAGCGGGCGAAAAGGCGACATTCGCCCCGGTGCGTCGGCGTGGCGTACACCACCGTGAGAAAGCGCGCGAAGGTCGGGGCCGTGAGGTCGTGCCACATCAGGCACGGGGCCGCGAAGGTGGTGTGCTGGCTGCCGAGCTTTCCCCGCCGAGGTCCCTCCTGCCACAGCCCCGTGAAGCCGCTGGGGCCGAAGGCGGTGAGCTCCAGCTCCACCGGGCCGGCGTTGTCGCGGCGACCGACTGTGGCGTGGTGGGTGAAGGGCACGTGGCTCACATCGAGCACGTTCTCCAGCAGCGTGAGGGCATCCATCGGCAGGTCGCGGAAGGTGTCCTGCACCAGCCAGCCATCGGCCCAGCCATCCGGCCGTTCCTGCAGCAGCGGCACTAGCGGTAGGGGAGCTTCCGCAGCCGCGGCGACGTCGCCGCTGAAAACGAAGAGCATCCCCTGGGCTGCGGCGGTGGCATAGCTGCGGCAGTGGCTGCGCTGGCCGATGCTCTGGCCGTCCGTTGCCTGGGGGATGGCCGTGCAGCTGCCAGCCCCGTTGAAGGTCCAGCCGTGGTAAGGGCACTCCAGCTCGCCGGCGGCATTGAGCCGCCCCTGGGAGAGGGGCACCAGCCGGTGCGGGCAGACATCGGCGAAGGCTCGCCAGCTGCCGGCTGATCTGTCGAACCAGAGCACCAGGTCGTCGCCCAGCAGCGTGAACGCGCTGGGGCGGGCTGGATCGAGGTCATCCAGGTAGGCGACCGGATACCAGGCCTGGTGCCAGAGGTTGTCGTGTGGAATGGTCATGGCTCAGGCGCTGTAGCCCTTGCGGGCGGGGATCGGGTAAGGGATGCGGCGATGGCGCATGCGGCGCCAGACGCGCACGAAGGCGCGTATCAGCAGCTCCAGTTCCGCTGGACTCAGGCCACTGTCCGCCAGCTGACCGTCCTGCCAGCGAGCATCGACGATGCGGTGCACCGTGGCGCGGGCCTGCTGCTCGCTGGTGTCCGGTGGCAGGGAGCGCAGGGCCGCCTCGCAGCCGTCGGCCAGCATCAGTACGGCGGTTTCGCGGCTGCGGGGATTCGGCCCGCGATAGCGGAAGGCGCGTTCGTTCACCTGCGGATCGCGCCGTCGGGCCTCGTGCAGGAAGTACCCCATCTTCAGCGTTCCTTGGTGCTCAGGGATGAAGTCCGCCAGCGGGCGCGGCAACCGGTAGCGGCGCGCCAGCCGCAGCCCTTCATCCACATGGGCCTGCAGGATGCCGGCGCTGAGCTGGGGGTCGTCGAGGTTGTCGTGGGGGTTGGTGCCGTCTTCCTGGTTCTCGATGAACCATTGGGGACCGTGAAGCTTGCCCACGTCGTGGTACAGCGCGCCTGTGCGGATCAGGTCCACATCCGCATGGATCGTGCGCGCTCCTTCCTCCGCCAAACCGCAGATCATCAGCGTGTGTTCAAAGGTGCCGGGGGCCTCGCAGGACAGGCGCCGCAGCAGCGGCCTCTCTAGGTCCGCAAGCTCCAGCAGGCGGCTGCGGGTGAGCAGATCGAAGCTGCTCTCCAGCAGCGGGCTCAGCAGCAGCACCGCCAGCAGCAGTCCGCCCAGAAGCAGGGCCTCGCCGGGAAGGTCGGCGCCGATCGGCAGGAGCCCGTTGCCCTCGCTGCGGGCCACGGCGAACTGCAGCAGCAGCCACTCGGCCGCCAGCGCAACCACCGGCACCAGCAGCGTGAGCTGGAGCAGTTGCGCCCGGTTGCGCTGCCGGCCCGCCAGCACCGCCGTGAGCGCCGCCACGCCGGCAGCTACCAGCACACGCTGGTCGTTGAAGCCTTCCAGGGGCAGCGGCCAGAGCAGACTGGCGGCGGCCAGCCAGGCCAGCCCGGCGGCGGTGCCCAGTCCCTGGGCCAGCAGCAGCGTCGGCGGTACGAGCAAAGCCAGCGGGCTGGCGGCACCGCCGAGCCAGAGCTTGAAGCCCTGAACCAGCAGCAGCAGCCCCAGAGCCAGCAGTGCCTGTCT
>CAIZNP010000270.1 GCA_903934375.1 uncultured Synechococcaceae cyanobacterium | reverse complement strand
TCTGGGCGGGCTGGAACAGCTCTGGCCGGTGCTGGCGGAGCGCTACGGCGACAGCCTCGCGCTCGACGCCCCCCATGCCAGGCCGCCCCAGCGCTTCAGCTACCGGCAACTGCAGCAGGCGATCGAGCAGGCGGCGGCGGGCTTCGCCGCCCTCGGCATCGGCGCCGGCGATGTGGTGGCCCTGTTCGCCGAGAACAGCCCCCGCTGGCTGGTGGCCGATCAGGCGCTGATGCGCCTGGGGGCCGCCGATGCGGTGCGCGGCAGCAGCGCTCCCGCTGAGGAGTTGCGCTACATCGCCGCCGACAGTGGCGCCGTGGCCCTGGTGCTCGAATCGGCGGCCCTGCTTGAGCCCCTGCAGCTGGCTCCGGAGCTGCTGGCCCGCCAGCGGGCGGTGGTGCTGCTGCAGGGGGAGGCTCCCGCGGCAGCTCCCGCCGTCGCGCTGGGCGGCGTGCCTTGCCTGAGCTGGGAGCAGCTGCTGGAGCGCGGCGCGGCGGCGCCGGCACCCGCCTGGCCGGCCGCGGATCCGGAGCGCCTGGCCACCGTGCTTTACACCTCCGGCACCACCGGTCAGCCGAAGGGGGTGCCCCTGAGCCACGCCAACCTGTTGCACCAGCTGCGCCATCTCGGGGTGGCGGTGGCGCCGCAACCCGGCGATGCGGTGCTGAGCGTGCTGCCGATCTGGCACGCCTACGAGCGCAGCGCCGAATACTTCCTGCTCTCCTGCGGCTGCGCGCAGACCTACACGACCCTCAAGCAGCTGCGGCCCGATCTGCAGCGGGTGCGGCCGCAGTACCTGATCAGCGTGCCGCGGCTGTGGGAGGCCCTGCTGGGGGGCTTTGAGGACGCCCTGGCCGCCATGCCGCCGGCCCGTCAGCGGTTGCTGCGCTCGGCTCTGTCCCTGAGCCGCTTCCACCGGCTGCAGCGCCGCATCGCTGCCGATCTCACCCTCACCCCGGAGCCGCTGCCCCGCCGGACCCTGGCCGCGGCGGCGGCAGCCCTGAGCTGGCCCCTGCACGGCATGGCCGCTCGGCTGTTCTGGCCGAAGGTGCGCCAGCAGCTGATCGGCGGGCGGCTGCGCACGGCCATCAGTGGTGGCGGCGCCCTGGCGATCCACGTGGATGCCTTCTTCGAGGCGATCGGCATCGAACTGCTGGTGGGCTACGGCCTCACCGAGACCAGCCCGGTGCTCACCTGCCGGCGCCGCTGGTGCAACCGCCGCGGCAGCTCCGGCCAGCCCCTGCCCGGCACGGACCTGCGCATCGTCGACCCTGACAGCGGCGCCGCCCTGGCGATCGGCGAGCGCGGCCGGGTGCTGGCCCGCGGCCCGCAGGTGATGGCGGGCTACCTGGGCAAGCCGGAGGCCAGTGCCAAGGTGCTCGATGGCGATGGCTGGTTCGACACCGGCGATCTGGGGCATCTTCTTGCCGATGGCAGCCTTGTGCTCACCGGCCGCGCCAAGGACACGATCGTGCTCAGCAGTGGCGAGAACATCGAGCCCGGCCCGCTGGAGGAGTGTCTGGTGGCCTGCAGCCTCGTGGAGCAGGTGATGCTGGTGGGGCAGGACCGCAAGGCCCTCGGGGCCCTCGTGGTGCCCCGTGCCGAGGCCCTGGCCGCCTACGCCCGCGCGCAGGGCCTGCAGCCGCCCGACGCCTGGCCGGATGGTTCCAATGCGGGCGCTGAGGCGGCGCTGCTCAAGGCCCTCACCGGCCGTCTCAATCGGCGCCTGCAGGCCCGGGTGGGCTCCCGCCCCGATGAGCGGCTGGCCGGTGTGGCCCTGGTGGAGCCGTTCACGATCGAGAACGGCCTGCTCACCCAGACCCTCAAGCAGAAACGCGATCGCATCAGTGCCCGCGATGCCGCGGCGATTGACGCCCTCTACGGCCGCTGAGGCCACCGTTGGCCCCAGCCCGGTGCGAGTCCGGGAACCCGCCCCGCCCCTGCATTGCGGTGGCGGCCTGACCCTGGCAGCCTGCCGGCGAGTCCCCCCAAGCCCATGGCCGACAGCCTCACGATCAAGCGTTCGATCACCGTGCGGGCCGTGGTCACCCCCCGCTGGAAGGAGGATGCCGAGCGCGAGCTCAGCAACGCCAT
>CAIZNP010000269.1 GCA_903934375.1 uncultured Synechococcaceae cyanobacterium | reverse complement strand
GGCACGAACAGGGCCGTGGCCAGGGTGGCATTGGCGAACAGCACCCACTGCTGGGCCAGGGCCCGCTCGGCGGCTGTGCGGCACTCGCCGCCGTGGCGCTCGGCCAGATAGAGCAGGATCGCGCCGCTCTCGAACAGCTGCACCCGCCCGCCGGGAAGGCCCGGGTCCTCCTCCAGCAGGGCCGGAACCTTGCCGAACGGGTTGATGCTCGTGAACGGTTCGCAGCGGTGCTCACCCGCCTCCATATCCAGCTGCTGCCACGCGTAGGCGATGCCCTTCTCTTCCATGTACCAGCGGGGCATCGAGGCGCGGCTGCGGGCACCGCCGTAGAGGGTGATGGTCATCGCAGGGGAAGGAGATCGCTCGACGCGCCAGTATCGGTTCAGACCCGGTGCTGCTGCGTTGCGGCCTCGGCATCACACTGGGGGGCACTGCCGACGCCTCCGTGAGCTCAGCCCCGCTGGAGTCACCGTTGCGAGAGCCGGCCGAGCTGCTGCGGCTGGCGCCGCTGCTGGTGGGTCGAGCCCGGCGCGGCGTGGTCGGCAGCAGTCGTTATGCCCGCAGCCTGCGCGAGTCGGTGAGGCTCGCCGCCGCTGATGTCACGGCACGGCCGGTGCTGATCAGCGGAGAGCCCGGCCTGGAGAAGGACAACCTGGCGGCCCTGATCCACTTCGGCTCCGCCGCTCGCCACCAGCTGATGCTGCAGCTCGATGGTGCCCTGTTGCGGCCTGACGGCTCCGATCTGTTCGGCACTGTGGCCGACGCCTCGGAGCGACCGCTGCTGGAGCTGCTCGCTGGCGGCGCCCTGCTGATCGACAAGCTCGATCAGGTGCCTGCCGACCTGCGGCCGCTGCTGCTGCATCTGGCCCAGACCGGGCAATGGCGTCCCGCCGGTTCCGATGGTGATGCCGCAGGCCCCTGGCGTCATTTCCCCGGCCGTGTGTTCTTCACCGCGGAGCAGGCAACGCCCGCCTTTGATCGTGCCTGCAGCCTGATCCGCGTGCCGCCCCTGCGGGTGCGGCGCCAGGACCTGGGCGAGTGGCTCCGCTACGGCGTGCGTCAGCGCAGCCGCAAGCTCGGCTGGCCCTATCCCCCGGAGGTCCCGGAGGCGGTGGTCAAGCGGCTGCAGATCTACGACTTCCCCAACAATCTGCGCGAGCTCGAGACGCTGATCTACCGCGCCCTGCAACAGGTGCGGCGCCAGGGGGGAACCAACGGACAGGCCGCCTGGCCCGCACTCCTGCCGGAGGACGTGTTCTGGACCTCGCCACGCCAGCAGCGCCTGCGGGTTGACATCTGGCGCTGGAAGCCTCGCCTCAGGGAGTGGATGCGGGCGCCATGGCTCTGGAACACGCTGCTGTTCGGCCTGGTGAGCTGGCTGTTCGTGCTGGTCAACCTCTGGCTGTGGCTGGGGCCGCAGGATCGCGGCCATAACGGTGCCCTCAATCTGTTCTGGGCCTGGTGGTGGCCGCTGATCCTGCTGGGTTTTCCCTTGGTGGGCCGGCTGTGGTGCTCCTTCTGCCCGTTCATGGTCTGGGGGGAGATCACCCAGCGGGCGGCGCGGGCCCTCGGCTGGCAGCCGGCCCGCTGGCCGCGCGGCAACAGCGACGACTGGGCCTCACCGCTGCTGGCGGCGGGCTTCGCTCTGATTTTGCTCTGGGAGGAGGTGTGGAACCTGCAGAACACCGCCTGGCTGAGCAGCTGCCTATTGCTGCTGATCACCGCCGGTGCGGTGATCGGCTCGCTGCGCTTCGAGAAGCGGTTCTGGTGCCGCTACCTCTGCCCAGTGGGCGGCATGAACGGTCTGTTCGCCAAGCTGTCGGTGTTGGAGCTGCGCGCTCAGGTGGGCACCTGCAGCGGCAGCTGCAGCAGCTATGCCTGCTTCAAGGGTGGTCCGGCCGACGGCGAAGGTCTGGCCACGGGGGGGTGTCCGCTCGGCACCCATCCCGCCCACCTGGCGGACAACCGCAACTGTGTGCTCTGCCTCACCTGCGCCCAGGCCTGCCCGCATCGCTCGGTGCAGCTGGCCCTGCGGCCGCCGGCGGCCGATCTGCAGCGCGAGATGGACACGCCCGTGGGCGAACCGGGCCTGATCCTGGTGCTCGCCGGGGATCTCTGTCTGCACCAGGCCCAGCGTCTGCTGGGTTGGCTGCCGCTGGCCCCAGCCAGCCTGGTGGTCGGCCCCTTGCTGCCTCGCCTCGCCGTCGCAACCCTCGCCCTGGCCCTGCCATCGGCCCTGTTTCTGCTGGCGCGGCCCTTCTTCTCGGCGCCGCGGCTGCGTCGCACGCTCTACGGCCTGCTGCCGCTGCTGTGGGCGCTGTTGCTGGCCCGCCACCTGCCGATCGGCATGGCGGAGGCGGGGGCGGTGCTGCCGGTGAGCCTCGCGCCGCTGGTCAGCGCTGGCGATACAGGCTGGCTCGTCACCTGGCTGGCTGCCCTGCCCGCCTGGCGTGCCGATTCCCATGTGATCGCCTTCTGTCAGAGCGCCGCGGTGCTGCTGGGCTGGCTGGCCGCCGTGGTGGTGCTGCGGCGGCTGCTGGCCAACCACCGGGCAGCCTGGCTCGGCGCCTCGGCCCTGGCGCTCCTCCTGGCGGGCTGTGGCCGCTGGCTGGTGGCGGCCTGAGCCGCGCCATGGGTGCTGTGGCGGTTTCGTGGCCGTTTAGTAGCCGTTCACAGGCGGCGGCACAGGCGCTGGATGTCGCTCCAGCTGTAGAGGCTGCGCGAGCCGCTGCTGCCCAGCTCCGCTGGTTGATGGGCCCGGGTGAGCAGCTGGGCGCTGCCGATCCGATCGGCGAGAGCCACTTGCTCGGATCCATGGGCGCGCTGCCAGGCGAGGCAGTCATGGCGCAGGTCCTCCGACCTGGCGGCTCCGGGGCTCAGCAGAAGCAGTAGGAGTGGCAGCAGCATGGACGTGTCAGGGGCTGGAGCGCAGCGCTGATCAGAGCGGACCTGCTGCCATCAGTCAGCGGAGCGCGGGCCGGTCCAGCAGCCGGATGGGATCCACCGGACATGCCGCACCTGCCGCGCCCGCCCCACGTACACCCACACCGTCCGTCCGTCGGCCAGGGCGTGGGCCTGGCGCTCGTAGAGGCGCGGCACCCCTTCGAAGCGGTCAAGCCGTTCCAGCACGGCGGCGCCGACGGCGTAGACCTCACCCTCCAGCCAGCTGGTTACGTCGCCGTTGGCGATGGCCATTGGGAACGGGCCGAGGTCGTACAGCGCCAGTCCGGCCAGGGCTGCCGTTCCCTGCCAGCGGCCGCCCTTGAGCACGTGGTGATTGGCCTGGCCCCGTTTGAGACTGCCGTACACGAACACCAGGGCGGCAGAATCAGCGCCTTTCGCGTTGGTCGCCATGACGATCGCCCTGTTGATTGCCCTGGCCGGTTCGCTGGCGCTGATGGCTGTGATCGTGCGCCGTCTCGAACGCACCTGATCGCGCGCCAGCCGCCGCCGTGAGGATCTCGATCACCGCATCGGCGTTCACGGTGCGGATCACACCGGTGTCGACGCAGGCGATCTGAAACAGGGAATTGGCGTTGCAGCGCGCGCCCCCTTCGGCGTGGATCACGTGGCCCAGCCACCAGTCGACAGCTAGATCACCGCAGGCCTGCACCGCCACAAGATCCCCCACGCGCACCGCCAGAAAGCGGGGTTGCTGCTGCTGCCCCATCGAGCACTGCCTCGCGTCGTGCCGTTCTAGCCGGCGCTTCCGGCCATGGCGATCGTGCCGCCGCCCTGATCCGGATCCCCACGGGCAGATCCGGATCGGGCTTCTTCAAGCCGAGCAGCAGGTCCTCGGCCAGGGTCACCAGTTGGGCCAGATCCTCCTCCTTGGCCACCAACAGCTCGCACTCATGCCTCTCTGCCGGCACTGTGATGAGCAATCGTTGGGCCACCGCCTTCAGCAGGCAATCGTCGTTGTCGTTGCCGAGATGGTCTCGGGCTTAGGCCCGAGCCTCCGCCCGCTGCGCCTCGCTGATCAGCCGCTGCACCCGCTCCAGCAGCGATTCATTGCTCAGGCGATTGTTCAGACGCTCCACCAGCAGAGGAAACGCCAGGGGTCCGGGGCGGGGGATGCGCTCCAGCAGCCACTGGCTGGATGCCATCCGTTCCAGGGCGGCCTGCAGCCGGTGCCGCTCCAGCTGCTCCTCGAGCACTTCACGGCGGGCCTGCTCCAGCAGCAGGTGATCGGGCTCGTGCTTCCGGAACACATCGAACAGCAGCGCTGCGCTGATCTGCAGTTGGCCGCCTGTCTTGTTCTGCCCGGGCATGCTCTGGCTGATCAGGCCGCTCACCTGAGCGATGGCACGGAAGCGGCGGCGGCAGAGCTCGGAGAGGTTCACTGCCTGCTCCAGGTCGGCATCGAGGTGCTCCACGTCGAGCAATGCATCGCCGTGCAGCTCGATCAGCTCCTCGAAGGGGTAGCCCTTCGGAGCGAGCAGCTCGAAGCCGTAATCGTTCACCGACACGGTGATCGTGCTGGTGCGGTGGCGCGCCAGCCGCCAGGCCCAGAGAAAACCGAGGCCTTCATGCACGAAGCGCCCCTCGAAGGGGTAGACGAACAGATGGCTTCCCTCGCGGCTGCGGCACACCTCCAGCAGAAGCTGATCGGCCTTGGGCAGGCAGGAGAGATCCGCCTGGCGTTGCAGTAGCGGTTCCAGGGCCTGCAGCTCGGGGCTGTCGAGCGTGCCCTGGGCGCAGCGGTCCACTTCATCGCGCAGCTGCTGGCTGAGCAGGTCGGAGAGGGCCATCTGGCCGCCGGCCCAGGCGGGCACGGTGGAGCTCTTGCGGGTGGTGGCCTTCACCTGAGCGGTCATCTCCCGCAGACGCACGAACTCCAGCTGGCGGCCGGCGAAGAAGAACACCTCCCCAGGCTTGAGCCGTGAGATGAAGGCCTCCTCCACATGGCCGAGCACGGCGCCGCGCACGAAGCGCACGGTCACGGCGCGATCGGCGGTGATGGTGCCGATGTTGAAGCGGTGCAGGCGGGTGATGGCCTTGTCGAGCACGCGGTAGCGGTAGAGGGCGCCTTCGGCGGCCAGCTCGTCGCTGCCGGGTTCGCAGCGCACCAGCTTGCGGTAGCGCGGATAGGCGCCCAGGCATGCGCCGCCGTGCTCAAGCATCTGCAGGCACCACTGCCACTGGTCGTCGCTGAGCGCGCGGAAGCTCCAGCAGCGGCGCACCGTGGCCAGCTCGGCAGCGGGCTCGAAGCCTGGGCCGCAGGCCAGCGTGGTGAGGTGCTGCAGCAGAACATCGAGGGGCAGTAGCGGTGGGCGGCGGTGTTCCACCAGCCCGTCGCTCAGTCCGCGGCGCATGGCGCTCACCTCCAGCAGCTCCAGGGCATTGGTGGGCATGAACAGCACCTGCGAGGTACCGCCGGGGCAGTGGGCGCTGCGGCCGGCCCGTTGCAGCAGTCGCGCCAGGTTCTTGGCTGAGCCGATCTGCACCACCCGCTCCACCGGTTGGAAGTCCACCCCCAGATCGAGCGAGCTGGTGCAGACCACCCAGCGCAGCTCGCCGCTCTTCACCCGCGCCTCGATCGCCTCGCGCTCGCTGCGGTCGATGGCGCTGTGGTGCAGGGCCAGGGCGTCCTCCATCTCGGGG
>CAIZNP010000268.1 GCA_903934375.1 uncultured Synechococcaceae cyanobacterium | reverse complement strand
TGGACCGGCTGCACAGTGCGGTTGGGTCAACCCGTGTTCCACCGCTGTCTCGGCCATGTCTCAGCCAGCCCAACCCCAGTCACCCGGCACTGCCACCATCCCCCTCAAGGCCCGCCCGATCCATCGTCCGCCCACGCAGGGCTGAACGATTCCGCAGGCTACGGTCCAGATCGGCCGATTCGTCGGTCGATCTGTCGGTCGATTCGTCTGCCGATCTGTCTAAGGTCCGCCAGATCACCGATCGCCGACGGCAGCACCGTCGCCTCCAGACCATGTTGCACGTGCTCAAGTTCAGCTCCGAGGACTGCGGCACCTGCCATCGGATGAGCCACTACGACGCAACCGTGTGCGATGAACTCGGCTGCACGTTTGTCAGCGTGATGCTGCAGGACACTCAGCTCTACCGCCGCTATCGGCGCGTGTTGCTGGCCCAGTACCCCGACAAGCAGGGCATGGGCTGGCCCACCTATCTGCTCGTGACTGATCCCGAGGGCGACTTCACCATTCACGGTGAGATCCGCGGCGGCATGCCCAAGGGCGATTTCCGCACCAAGCTCACCTCCCTGCTGCCGGCCTGACGCCCCTTGTCGCGATCCCCGGGCGGCGGTTCCGTGTTGATGAGCACCGTCCGTTTCTCGGTCGCTCCACCCTGATGGATTCCACCCCGCTGACACCCGGCTGGACCTATCGCGGCTGCCGGGTTCGGCTGGTGGGCCATCCGCTCTGGCTTCGCGCCCAGCCTGAGTGCGGTCCGGGATCTGATCGAGGCTCGCATCGTGCTGGTGCGCCAGCGGTGTCGATCGGAACTTGGTTCTTGGATTCGTAGCCGTTGGCACCACGGTTCCATGGGCTTCGGCGGACAGTTTCTAGGCGGATGTGATGCCTAGGGTTCCGGCCCCGCCAGGGGTGACTGGTCCGAGAGGTATCGGCCGGCTTTGCCGGCTGCACGGAGGGATAAAAGCCCGGGAGACCGCTCCACCTCCAACCCTTCCCAGCCATGACCTCAGAGTCAGGCGCCGCCGGCGCCTTCGAACGTCTGCATCCCGGTGAGGGGATGCGCGCCCTCGAGAAGGAAAGCCGTCTGCCGCTCACCGGCTGGCAGCAGGAAGTGGATCAGGCCAAGCGCCTGGGGCTTGAAGCGGCCGAGAGCATCGTTGACCGCAACATCTCCACCTTCTCGCGCGGTGAACTGCCCCACTTCGCGGGCATCAACACCTTCATGAAGGCCCCCTACCTGGAGGATGTGAACCGGGTGGGCGAGTACGACGTGGCGATCGTGGGTGTGCCCCACGATTCCGGCACCACCTACCGACCCGGCACCCGCTTCGGACCCCAGGGCATCCGCCGGATCTCGGCGCTCTACACCCCCTACAACTACGAGATGGGTGTCGATCTGCGGGAGCAGATCACGCTCTGCGATGTCGGCGACATCTTCACCATCCCAGCCAACAACGAGAAGAGCTTCGATCAGATCTCCAAGGGCATCGCCCACGTGTTCGCCAGTGGCGCCTTCCCGATCATCCTCGGCGGTGATCATTCGATCGGCTTCCCAACGGTGCGTGGCGTCTGCCGCCATCTCGGCGACAAGAAGGTCGGCATCATCCACTTCGATCGCCATGTCGACACCCAGGAGACCGACCTGGATGAACGCATGCACACCTGCCCCTGGTTCCATGCCACCAACATGGCCAATGCACCGGCGAAGAACCTGGTGCAGCTGGGCATCGGTGGCTGGCAGGTGCCGCGTGAGGGGGTGAAGGTGTGCCGTGAGCGCGGCACCAATGTGCTCACTGTCACCGACATCTGCGACATGGGGCTGGAGGCGGCCGCTCAGTTCGCGATTGAACGTGCCACCGATGGCACCGATTGCGTCTACATCTCCTTCGATATCGATTGCATCGATGCCGGCTTCGTGCCGGGCACCGGTTGGCCGGAACCGGGCGGCCTGCTGCCGCGCGAGGCGCTGAAGCTGCTGGAGCTGATCGTGCGCAATGTGCCGGTGTGCGGCCTGGAGATTGTTGAGGTGTCGCCCCCGTACGACATCAGCGACATGACCTCACTGATGGCCACCCGCGTCATCTGCGACACCATGGCCCACCTGGTGGTGAGCGGTCAGCTGCCGCGCAAGGGCAAGCCGGCCTGGATCAGCGACGACTGCGACATGAACGTCGACGAGCGCTGGAGATGAGCCATGCATGAAGTCGACATGACCAAGTGCCTGCTGCTCGCCATGCAGGACTGGCGCCAGCAGCACGCACCGCGGATCCCGACGGTGCAGGCCGTGCATCTGCAGGTGGGTGATTTCACCTGTGTGGAACCCGATCAGCTGGTGTTCACCTGGCAGGCCGCGGTGCAGGGGAGCTGGCTGGCTGGCTCCCGGCTGGCGATCGAATCGGTGCCGCTGGTGGGCCGCTGCGTCTGCTGCGGCGAGCGCTACAGCCCCCAAGCCGAGCAGGCCTACCGCTCGCCCTGCTGTGATCAGCCGATGGAAGAGATCGTCAGCGGTCGTGAACTGAAGATCCGCTCGGTGGATTACACGCTCGCCGCGAAACAACACAGCATCAACGATTCAGGCATCAGCAACCAGCCCACACCCGTCGCCCTGGAGATCTGACCATGCACATGCCCCTGGAAGACAGCCTCGGCCTCAATCTGCTGGCCGCCAACGACCACCAGGCCGAGCACAACCGTGAGCACTTCGATGCCTGGCGGCTGCTCTGCCTCAACGTGATGAGCAGCCCAGGCGCTGGTAAAACCTCGCTGCTGGAGCAGACCCTCTCCGCCCTGTCCACCGATCTGGCGATGGCGGTGCTTGAGGGCGACATGACCACCCAGCTCGATGCAGAACGTCTCGAGGCGGTGGGGGTGCCGGTGGTGCCGATCACCACCGGCCGGGCCTGCCATCTCGATGCCGCCATGGTGAGCGGCGGGCTGAAGCTGCTGCGGCAACGCCTCGATCCCGCCGACCTGGATTTGCTCTGGGTGGAGAACGTGGGCAACCTCGTCTGTCCGGCCGAGTTCGCGGTGGGTGAGCACCGCAAGGTGGCGCTGCTCAGCGTCACCGAGGGCGACGACAAGCCGCTCAAGTACCCGGTGATGTTCCGCGAGGCGGACTGCGTGCTGATCACCAAGACCGATCTGCTTCCTTACCTGCCGGTCGATGTGGAGCGGATCGAGGCCCACATCCGCCAGGTGAATCCCCGCTGCACGGTGTTGCGGGTGTCGGCCAGCAGCGGTGAGGGCCTCGAGGCCTGGCACGCCTGGATCCGCCGCCAGCTGCAGCAACAGCGCGCCATGGCAGTCGCCGTGTCCACTGCCGCTGCCACGACCCCCGACCTGGTGAGCGCATGACGGCACAGCTGCTTCCCCTGATCCAGAGCGGTTCCGTCGCCGACCTGACGGAGGAGCTGGAGGCGCGCGGGGTGCGCTACGCCCTGGCCAGCTTCGTGGATATGCACGGCGTCTGCAAGGCGAAAGCCGTGCCGATCGACCACCTCGGCGCGATGGCGGCGGGCTCGGAACTGTTCACCGGTGCCGCTGTCGACGGCGTGCCCCAGGACGTCAGCGACGATGAGGTGGCGGCGCTGCCGGATCTGAGCTCGGCCACGGTGCTGCCCTGGCGACCGGACACTGTCTGGTTCGCCAGCAGCCTGCAGTTGGCCGGGCAACCATTCGAGGCCTGCAGCCGCAACATCCTCTGCCGCGTGCGCGATCAGGCCACACGCCTGGGTCTGCGTTTTCAGCTCGGCGTTGAAACCGAGTTCTTCGTGCTGCGTCGCGCCGCCGACGGCAGCCTGCAGCCCGCCAGCGCAGCCGACCAGCTCGACAAGCCCTGCTATGACCTGCGCGGCCTGCTCGACAACCTCGACTGGCTCGATGAGCTGGTGCAGGCGATGAACGGCCTGGGCTGGGGTGTCTATTCCTTCGACCACGAAGACGGCAACGGTCAGTTCGAGACCGACTTCAACTACGCCGACGGCCTCGTCACCGCCGACCGGATCACCTTCTTCCGGCTGATGGCCCGCGAGATCACCAAGCGCCACGGACTGATCGCCAGTTTCATGCCCAAGCCGTTCGCCGATCGCACCGGCAGCGGCGCCCACTTCAACATGTCGCTGGCGGATCTCGAGAGCGGCGTCAACCTGTTCACGCCTGAGGATGGGCGGCTGGGCTGGGTGAGTGAACTGGGGCGCCAGTTCATTGCCGGCATCCTTCGCCACGCCCCGGCCATCTGCGCCGTGATTGCCCCCACGGTGAACAGCTACAAGCGCCTGGTGGTGCAGGGGAGCATGAGCGGCTTCACCTGGGCGCCGGTATTCGTCTGCTACGGCAACAACAACCGCACCAACATGCTGCGCATCCCCGGCGCTGGTAGCCGTGTGGAGTGCCGTGCCGCCGACAGCGCCTGTAACCCCTACCTGGCGGCAGCCATGCTGCTGGCCGCCGGGCTGGAGGGGATCCGAGACGGTCTCGATCCCGGTGAGCCGAATCTCGTGAACGCCTACCGGCTCAGCCCCGAGGAGCGCTCAGCCCGCGGCCTCACCACCCTGCCGCGCACCCTCGGCGAGGCCATCGAGGCCTTTGCCGCCGATCCCCTCTCCCGCCAGGTGTTCGGCGATGCCATGGCCGACGCCTACGTGGCCTTCAAGCGTGAGGAGTGGAGCGGTTATCACGGCACCGTCTCCGCCTGGGAGACCGAGCGCTACCTCGAGCTGTTCTGATCTCCGCCCGGCAAGGCCTGCCGCTCCCCCGATCCCGACCCAGATCACGTCCCATTACCCCCCGTATCCCCATGACCAGCCCCACCTCCCGCCGTTCCCGTTTCCTCGCCGGGCTGCTGCTGCTCGGCCTGAGTGCCACCGGCCTCAGCGCCTGCCAGAAACCTGTGAGTGAGGCCCCGGTCCGCATCGGCTACAGCGCCTGGCCCGGCTGGTTCCCCCTCAAGGTGAGTGAAGACAAGGGGCTGTTCACCAAGGCCGGGGTGCCCGTCACCCTGCAGTGGTTCGACGGCTACCTCGATTCGATCAACGCCCTCAACGCCGGTCAGCTCGACTGCAACAGCCAGACCCTGGGCGACACGATCAGCTCGGTGGCCGGCGGTGCCGAGCTGCAGGTGGTGCTCACCAACGACTACTCCACCGGCAACGATCAGATCATTGCGGCGCCGGGAATCAAGACCATGGCGGACCTCAAGGGCAAGCGGGTGGCCGCTGAGGAGGGCACGGTGGATCACTACCTGCTCCTGCTCGGCCTGAAGAAGGCCGGCCTCAGCGCCAAGGACATCACCTTCGTACCCCTGGAGACGGGAGCGGCGGCCGCCGCCTTCGCCGCCGGCAAGGTGGACGCCGTTGGCGTGTTCGCGCCATTCACCACCCAGGCCCTCAAGCGCCCCGGCAGCACCACCGTGTTCTCCTCCAAGGACGTACCCGGTGCGATCAGCGATCACCTCGTGTGTCGCAAAGAGTTCGTGGCGAAGAACCCCGAGGCCGTGCAGAAGCTGGTGAACGCCTGGTTCGCCACCCTCAGCACCATCAAGGCCGAGCCGGGGCCCACGCTGGCGATCATGGCCGAGCGCGCCGCTGTCTCGGAGGCCGACTACAAGGCCTACGACGCCGGCACCACGATCCTCACGCTGGCGGAGAACCAGCAGGTGTTCAAGCCGGGCACAACCATGCAGTCCCTGCCCTACGCCGCCCAGCAGATCTCCGCCTTCCTGCAGGAGGTCGGCCTGGCCAAGACCCCTCCGAAGCTTGAGGGTCTGCTCCAGCCCCAGTTCGTGGATGCGGTGAAGTGATGCGGCGCTCCTGGTTCAGCCACCCCTGGCTGCTTGGCAGCGCCGGCATTGCCCTGGTGCTGATCCTCTGGAGCGCCATCACCGCCACCGGCGCCGTGGACAAGCTTTTCCTGCCCAGTCCCGGCGCCGTTTGGACCGCTGGCCAGATGCAGGCCCAGCAGGGTCTGCTCTGGCGCGACTTCACCGCCAGTGTGGGCCGGGTGTTCGGTGGCTTTGCCCTCTCCGCCGCCGTCGCCCTGCCACTGGGGATCACCATGGGCACCAACGTGGTGATCTGCCGGCTGCTGGAGCCGCTGATGGGGCTGGTGCGCTACATGCCGGCTCCGGCCTTCATCCCCTTGCTGATCATCTATTTCGGCCTCGGCGAACTGCCAAAGGTGCTGCTGATCTTCATCGGCACCGTGTTCTTCAACACGTTGATGATCATGGATGCGGTGAAGTTCGTGCCGCACGAACTGGTGGAAACGGCACTCACCCTCGGAGGTCGCCGGCAGCAGGTGCTGTTGCGGGTGATCACCCCCTGCATCGCCCCCCAGGTGCTTGATGCCTATCGGATCAACATGGCGTCCGCCTGGAATCTGGTGATCGTGGCCGAACTGGTCGCCGCCACCGAGGGGCTGGGCAAGCGCATCAGCCTTGCTCAACGTTTTCTGCGCACCGATGAGATTTTTCTTGGCCTGATCGTGATCGGTCTGATCGGTCTGGCGATGGATCTGGGCTTCCGTCTGTTAATGCGGCGCAGCTGCGCTTGGGCCAACTGAGGGATCTGCCATGCATCTCCAGGTTTCCGCAATCTCCAAGAGCTTTGGTGATGGTGCCGCCGCGAAGCTCGTGCTCGATCGCATCAGCTTCGATCTCAACGCCGGCGACTTTCTCGCCCTCGTGGGCAGCTCCGGTTCCGGTAAATCCACTGTGATGCGCCTGATCGCCGGCCTGGAGCGACCCAGTGCCGGCACGATCACGATCGACGGCCAGCCCGTGCGCGGCCCTGGCTCCGATCGCGGCATGGTGTTCCAGAAGTACAGCCTTTACCCCTGGCTCACGGCCGCCCAGAACGTGGCCTTCGGCATGGAGCTGCAGGGCCGTTCCCGCCAGGAGGTGCGTGAACGCACCAGCTACTTCCTCGAGGTGGTGGGTCTGGCGGATGCGGCCCGGCGCATGCCCCGGGAGCTCTCCGGTGGCATGCAGCAGCGCGTTGCCATCGCCAGGGCCCTGGCCGCCGAACCGAAGCTGCTGCTGCTGGATGAGCCGTTCGGTGCGCTCGATATTCAGATCCGTGAGTCGATGCAGGAGTTTCTGCACCAGCTCTGGCGGCAGACCGGCCTCACCGCTCTGCTGATCACCCACGATCTGGAGGAAGCCCTGCTGCTGGCGAACCGCGTGCACATCCTGGCTCCGTCGCCGGGAAGGATTGTGCGCAGCGTGGATGTGGACCTCGACCGCAGCAATCTGGCCCACCTGCGCCTGACGCCGCAGTTCCTGGCCTTGCGCGAGGAGCTGGCGCAGTGTCTGCGCTCCCTGGAGCCTGCCCTCAGCCGATGAGTGCCTCGTTCCTGCCGGCGTGGCTCTACACCGCTCCGGAGATCGCCCCGCTGGAGCGGCAGCGCTACGCCGCGCGCCTGTGGCATCCGCTCACCAGCAGCGACTCCCTCGCCGTTGGCCAAGTGCAGGCCTTCGATCTCCTCGGCCTGCCGGTGCTGCTCAGCCGTGACGGCGACCCCGGCCGCGCTGATGCCCTGGCTGCCGGTGCCGGGGCTGCCGTTGAGGTGCGCGCTTTTGTGAACCGCTGTCCCCATCGGGGCGTGCCGTTCCAGCAGCCGGATGCCGGCGCCCAGGCCTGCCGCCGATTGGTGTGTCCCTACCACGGCTGGACCTACGACCTGCAGGGCCGACTGCGTGCGGCGGCACGGGAAACGGACTTCCTTGAACCCTTTGATCGCAGCGCCTGGCCGCTCACGCCCCTCGCCTGCCGTGAGCTGGCGGGGCTGATCTGGGTGGCCGGCGGCCCCGATCCGATCCCCCTGGAGGCACAGCTGGATCTGCTGCTGCAGGAGGCCGGTGCGCTGCTGGATCAGCCCCGCAAGCTGCTGCGCCGCCAGAGCCTCACGCTCGCCTGCAACTGGAAGATCGCGCACGACAACACCCTCGACGACTACCACGTCGCCATTGCCCACCCAACGACGCTGCATCGCGAGCAGGGCCCTGTGCGCCACTACCGCCATGCCCTTTCGCAGCACGGCAGCCTGCTGGCTACCCCCTGGGCTGAGGCAGGCGAGTTCCTCACCTTCGGCCTGGCCCCCTGGACCCATCTGCTCCTCTGGCCCGATGGGCGCCTGGCCCTGATCCAGTTCCCGCCGATTGCCATCGATCGGTGCCGCATGGAGGTGTGGTTGCTGGCGGATCCGCTGCTGGAGCCCATGGCAGAGGCGTGGATGGCGGAACTGCAGGTGTTTCTCGAGGAGGATCGGCTGCTGGTGGAGGCAGCCCAGGTCGGCTATGCGAGCGGTCTGCGGCCGGGGCCTCCGCACCGCCTTGAGCAGCGGATCCTGCAGCAGCAGGCCCTCTATGCACGGCTGATGGGGTTGGATCTGCAGACCGGTTCTGTGCCGGCTCAGCCCTGAGGATCGAGCACGCCGCTGCGCAGCCACTGCGCCATGGCTGCGTTGATCGTCTCCAGATCCGCCACCGGCATGCCGGTGAACGGCAACACCGGCAGGTAGCCATCGGGTCCGAACTCCGGGGTGAGCGTGTTCGGGCCCGCTTGCCGCGCCACCTGGTGCTGCCGGAACAGCTGCCAGCAGCGTCGATGGGCCTGCAGGGCTTCGCTCCATTCCGGTGCGAAGGGGTGACTCACCGACGGCCCCTGGCTGTGGCCGATGCGGGCGTGGATGTGGTCGACGCGATCGGCCATGGCCTGGATCGGTTCGAGCTCCGGTTCCATCAGCCGCTCCGCCACGCAGCACCAGTGGCTGAGATCCGCGGTGAGGCGCAGGCGGGGATGGGCCTCCAGAAAGCCGCCGATGGCCCAGGGATTGAACAGGCTGCGGCTGCGGTGCGTCTCGAGGCTCACCGGTGCGGCTGCCGCAGTGGCGAGATCCAGCGCACGCTCGAGGAAACGATGCTGCTCGGCCATGGGCCAGCTGTCGCTGCCGGTGATCACGCTGATGCGCAGCGGCTGCATTGGTTGCGCCTGCTCCAGCAGTTGCTCGAGCTCCGCCAGGTGCTGCTCGGGGCCGGCCTGCAGAGCGGGCACGTAATCGCCGCCCGTCACCAGTTCGAGAATCAGCCGCTGGCCTGCAGCCTGCAGTTGATCGCTGATGGCCCCGGCCTCAAGCGCCACCAGGGCCGGGTGCTGCAGGTTGGCCTCAAGACCATCAAAACCGTGCACGGCCGCCCGGCGGATTGCCCCCGCCAGGGTGCCGCCAAAGCCCCACAGGCTCTGGAACAGCAGCAGGGGGTGTGGCTCCATCGATGGTCGGTCCAGGCGCTCAGCTCTCGCCGGTGAAGTGCTCCGGCTGGATGCCCAGGTACACCGCCTCCTTGAACAGGGCCTGCTTGGCCTCGGCGTTGCCCTCACGCATGGCCTCGTTCCAGCGTTGCCGCAGGGAGGCGATCAGGGTCTGGCGCTGGGCTTCGCTGCTGGCCATGGCAGGGCGTGGTGTACCGCTGAATCTAAGGAGCCCTCATCGGTGCCAAGCTGCGCCGCAGATGGCGGCGAACCCTTGGCGGCGCATCCCAGCAGGCAGCACGGTTCAGCGGATCCCCTGCCGGTGTTGCTGTGCGGGTATTACGGAGAGCACAACCTCGGCGACGATGCGCTGCTGGAAGCCCTTTTGCAGCTGGTGCCCGCCGGGGTAACGCCACTCGTGACGGCCTTCGATGAAGCGCAGGTGCGAGAGCGCTTCGGCGTGGCCACGGTGCAGCGCCGCAGTCTCAAAGCGGTGCTGGCCGCTCTCGGCGGTTGCCGGGCCCTGGTGCTCGGCGGCGGCAGCCTGCTGCAGGACGCCACCAGTTTCCGCAGCCTGCTCTATTACGGCCTGCTGATCAGCGCCGCCCGGCTGCAGGGCAAACCGGTGCTGCTCTGGGCGCAGGGGCTGGGGCCGCTGCGGCGGCGTCGCAGCCGCGCCCTGGTGCGCCCCCTGCTGGCGGCCACCACGGGCATCAGCTGGCGCGATCCCCAGTCGGCGGATCTGGCGGCCTCCCTGGGGGTGCGGGCTTCCTATGGCTCCGATGCGGTCTGGGCGTTGCCGGCGCAGCTCTGGATTGGGAGCGGCGGTCCGATCGTTGTCTGCTGGCGCCCCACAGCCCAGCTGCAGGCTGAAGCCTGGCGGCCCTACCTGCATGCCCTTGAGCTGTTGGCTGAGGCTGCCAACCGCGAGGTGCTGTGGTTGCCGTTCCACCGCGATCAGGACACCGGTCTGCTCGAGCGCCTCAGCAGCGAGGGGCTGCTGGGCTCGGCCCTGCGCAGCCGCAGCCGCGAGCTGCAGGTGCAGCGGCCCCAGGAGGCAATGGCCCTGTTCCGCAAGGCGGGGCTGGTGGTTGCGATGCGGCTGCATGCCCTGATCCTGGCGGCCCTCTCGGGAGCGCCCGTCGCGGCCCTCAGCTACGACCCGAAGGTGCAGGCCTGTGCCCTCGGGATCGGCTGCCATTGCCATGCCCTCGGTGACGACCCGCCAGACAGCTCCATGCTGCTGGCCAGCTGGCGGGAGGCCCTTGATCACCCCATCCCCGCCGCCGCAATCGCCGCCCTGCAGGCGGGCACCGGCGTGCATCGCGACCTGCTTCGGCAATTGGAGGCCTGAGTGATGCGTGCGATTGGCTATAAGCAGTCGCGATCGGCGGATGATCCGCTCGCCCTGGTCGACATTGAGCTGCCCGATCCCACCCCAGGTGCCTGGGATCTGCTGGTGCGCGTGGAGGCGATCGCCGTGAACCCGGTGGATGCCAAGGTGCGCCGGCGCGATCAGCCAGAGGCGGGCGCGTGGCGCGTCCTGGGCTGGGATGCGG
>CAIZNP010000267.1 GCA_903934375.1 uncultured Synechococcaceae cyanobacterium | reverse complement strand
CTGACGGTATCGCTCACGGACCGAGATGGAGATAACAGCACCGGCAGCTTGAGTGTCAATATTATTGATGATGTGCCGACGGCGGTTGTTGATAGCAATGCTGGTACGGCCAGTGAGACGAATGTCACGCTGAGCGGGAATGTGATCAGCAACGACATCTTGGGCGCAGATGGTGCTGCCGTTGTTGGTGCGAGCCTCATCGGCACCTATGGCTCGATCGTGATCAATGCAGATGGCAGCTACACCTACACGCTCAATGCAGCGGATTCTGATTTCGTTGCTCTGGGGGGAGGAGGAACGGCGACGGACCCCTTTACCTACAGCCTGCGAGATGCCGATGGAGATGAGAGTACGGCCCAGCTGACGCTCAACATCCGCAATGAGGATGCTCCTCCTGAGATCAGTGATTTGACGCCTGCAGCGCAAGGTGGAGATGTGACGTTGAATGAGGATGACCTTCTGTCGAGTCGTGGTGTTGGGAAATCGGCGGGATCTGATGTGACGAAGGAATCGACGACGCAGGTTGGAACGTTCAAGATCAGTGCGCCGGATGGAGTGCAGACGCTTACGGTTGGAGAACTTACGGTCATCAGCGGCGGTGTGTTTGCGTCGGTGAGCGGTAGCACGTCACTGGGTAACACGCTGTCGATCACTGGATACGATGCGTCGACAGGTACGGTGACGTATAGCTATAGCTTGCTCGATAATGAAAGTCACGCTTTGGGATTAGGAGCGAATTCACTATTTGAGGATTGGACGGTAACGCTGACGGACCGAGATGGAGATAGCATCAGCGGAACTTTGAGCGTGAATATTGTTGATGATGTGCCAACGGCGGTAGCCGACGTGGATTCAGTCACAGAGGACGGGGCTACGATTGCGACTGGCAACGTGATCACGGCTGTTGATATCACGGTGGGGTCAGACACCAACGCCACCGACGGTGTTGCTGATACGCGCGGAGCAGATGGAGCAAGTGTGACTGGAGTGAGGGCTGGTACTGTGTCTGCTTCAACAGAGTTAATAGGTGGCGTAGCTACCAGTGTTGCGGGTGCTTATGGAGCACTAGTACTTCGTCCTGATGGTACTTACCAATACACCCTTGACAATAGCTTGGCGGTCGTTCAGGGATTGAATAGTGGGCAGATTCTGACTGACACATTTAGCTATACACTGAAGGATGGCGATGGAGACATTAGTACGACTACTCTTGCTGTCACCGTTAATGGTGTTAACGAAGCAAGGTCTGTCGGCCTGATCTCCACCGCCACTGGCTATCAACAGACCTCTCCCGGAGATCCGCAATTTCTTATTTCTGAGGGAGATATTATGCAAATTGATCTTGCCAAACAGTCTATTTCAGGATTTGAATATCTTGATGAATCGTATACTGGGCCTGCTGCGGCTTCTGTGCCGGCAAGCACCCCTGTGCTTTTTGGTAAAATTCAAAATATTGACGCCATGCATCTGTTGGCCGATGGCAAATTGGTATTCTCGCTACCGAATACCCGAGAGCTCGAGACATCAACTTATAAAGTACTTCTAGACGATACCAATCTTGATCTTTGGGTGTATAACCCGCAGGCCAGTGGTAACAAGATTTCCGCGTATGGTCAATTTAATGCGCTTAATCAAGATGATTTTAAAGCCGCTAATGTTGATGCTCTCCACATCCTCGACACGGGTGTTTTGCTGTCTTTCGGCCAACCAGGCTCAATTCGGAATGCCACCGGTGCGATCACATCATATCAAGAAAATGATATCGTCTTCTGGAACGGTAGCACTGCATCTGTAGTGCTTGACGGAGCTAGTTATTTCCAGACCAATCCCGGTGAGACCGCCACTGATAAGGGAGATATAGACTCGCTTCATATCAGTGAGTTTAATGCTACCGGAGGTCTCAAAATTGTTGATGGACTGTATATTAGGAGTATGGTTATTTCCACTCAAGATCCTTTTGTTGTTAAGCTGTCCTCTGGGTGGACAACTCAATTCTCATTTGGCGATCTTGTCAAGGTTGTCTTCAATAATAATGGTTCGGTTCTCAGCGCCAACTCTATTTACCTTGAGGATGCAAATGGTCTTAACACCGGTAATCCCAAAAATATCGATGCTTACACTGAAAAGCAGGTTGTAGGCAGCGGCCCGATCGCCATTGATCTCGATCATTCTGGAGTCGTTGATTATCTGTCTAGTTCTGAAAGTGCCATTGTTTGGGATTTTGGCGCCGGCTTGTCTACTTCAGGCTGGATTGCGCCAGCAGATGGCCTCTTGATTTATGATTATAATTCTGATGGGTTAGTGCTAGAGGCTAGGGAATTTGTTCTTACGCGATGGGGTCACGATCCCTCTGTGTCGACAGACCTCCAAGCGCTTGTTGCTTATTTTGATACAAATAAAGATGATGTCTTTGATGCTCGAGATGACGATTGGACAGACTTCAGGATATGGCAAGATATTGACGCTAATGGGATTAGCGAACTTGGCGAGGTCAATTATTTAGCGGACTACGGAATTACGAGTTTCAATCTGACGTATGATCTCGATTCGCAATCGTCCACAGAGGCTAATGGAGATGTGTATGTCTATGGTCAGATCAGTGTAATTTACGCCGATGGCTCGGTTGGATTGGCGGATGATATGGAATTTATTGCTGGCTCCGCCATTGCTGATCAGGTTGACATCCCTTCGCTTGCGTCTTCATATCTCGATACGATGGCCAAGCATGTTGATGTCAGGGGCGGAGGTGTGGCCGATCAATCGCTTGGTAGTGCCGAGCTTGCCTATCGCCTTGATCATGTCATTTCTGATTTTATTGATCATAATGGCTTCTCTGATGGGGACTATGCCAGCATTCATCAGGACGTGATAGATCATCTTGCCCATGGCATCAATGAGATCACCCCAGTTCAGGGCGGCGATCTTGCCTTCAACGATCAAGGGCATGTCACTGATGACGCCGCTGTGCTGGCAGCCCTTGATCAGCACTTTCAGCATCTCGTTGATCACCACGGCAATTTTGATGCAGCTATCTACCCCGATCTCTCGAATGTTGATCTGCCAGCCTACTGAATTTTCGACTACGCCTGGTCTCGAATCCGGAGGGACTAGATGACCCGATCGACTGCGTCCTCTAGTCTTGCTCTTTGCCCTCCCCGCAAGGGCTTTTCTCTTGGTGCGGTTCGCCAGCCACCTGCCCTGTTGCGTGACCTTTGCTGCTCGGTTGCTGCTTGCTGATGCCAACGCGTGCCGGCGTGATCTCCTGCTGAAGCATCTGCTCTCTCTTGGTTACCGACTTCAGCTCGCGCATCACGGCCTGATGGTGCAACGCCTGCTCCAGCAGGCGCCGACCGACCTCGCCATCCTTGACGCAGCCTTGCCGCAGGTCTCCGGCATTGTCCTGTGTCGCCGCCTTCGAGGAGGCGGTTCCACAATGCCTTTGCTGGTTTTGGCTGCGAGCGACCACTACAGCGATCGTGTGGCCGCCCTGGCGGCCGGCGCCGATGATGCTCTGTCCTTTCCCTTTGCGCTCGAGGAGTTCTCCGCGCGCCTGCAGGCCCTTCTTCGCCGTGCCCGCATGGGCGTCAATGACGCAGATGGCGCCCAACTGGTGCACCGCGACCTGATCGTTAACACCGATGAGCGCCTGGTTCATCGTGGTGGTGACAGCGTCAAGCTCACCGTGAAGGAATACGAGCTGTTGCTCTTCCTGTTGCGCCACAAGCAGCAGGTGCTCCCCCGCCATCAGATCCTGATCGGCGTATGGGGCGACACCTGGTGCGGCGACGGCAATCTCCTGGAGGTTTACATCCGTTACCTACGCAAAAAAATAGAGCGGCCTGATGTGGAGCCGCTCATTCACACGATCCGTGGTGTTGGATACATGCTCAAGTGAGCGGTTGGTCTTGGAGGTTACTTTGGTGCTGAGCTGATGCTCAGCCTTCCGTGACGCCTTCAATCCGGTCTTCGATCTCTTGGTAGATCTCCTGCAGCTGCTGGATGTTCTCATCACTGGTTTCCCAGTAGCCGCGGCCGTTCACCTCCAGCAGGGTGCCAACGATGCGGCGGAAGCTGTGGGGGTTCAGCTCCATCAGCCGCTTGCGCATCTCCGGGTCGTTGATGAAGGTTTCGTTGGCCTCCTCATACACGAAGTTGTCGACCGCGCCGCTGGTGGCACTCCAGCCCAAGGTGAAGTTGAGCCGCTTGGCCACTTCACGTACACCCTCGTAGCCGCTGTTCAGCATGCCCTCATACCACTTGGGGTTGAGCAGCTTGGTGCGGGAATCCAGGCGGATGGTTTCGCTCAGGGAGCGTACCTGTGCGTTGGCGGTTGTTGTGTCGGCGATGTAGCTCGCCGGAGCCTTGCCGTCGTCGCGTAGGCCCTGGATCAGCTTGGTGGGGTCGGAATCGAAGTAGTGGCTCACATCCGTGAGTGAAATCTCGGCCGAATCGAGATTCTGGAAGGTAACATCGGCCGTCTTCATCACCGACTCAAACACTTCGCGCTTCTGATTCATCTCGCCGGGGTTATCGGCGTTGAAGGCGAATGTTTTGCGGGAGAGGTACATCTCTTGCAATTCGTTCTCCTCCTCCCAGGTGCTGTTCTCCACCGCCAGGTTCACGTTCGAGCTGTAGCTACCGCTGGCGTTTGAGAACACGCGGGTTGCTGCATCGCGCAGGGAGATGCCCTCCTTATCAGCCTGCTCAAGGCTGTGCTTGCGAACGAAGTTCATCTCCACGGGCTCATCGGCTTCGGCGGCCATCTTCACGCCCTGATCGATCAGCGCCATCTGGTTGATGAACAGATCGCGGAACACACCGCTGCAGTTGACCACCACATCGATGCGCGGTCGGCCCAGCTCTTCGAGCGAGAGCAGCTCAAGCTTGTTCACCCGGCCCAAGGAATCGGGTACGGGCTTCACGCCGATGAACCAGAGGATCTGGGCCAGCGATTCGCCGTAGGTCTTGATGTTGTCCGTACCCCAGAGCACGCAGGCAATGGTTTCCGGCCAGGTGCCCTGCTCCTGCTTCTGCCGCTCGATCAGTTTGTCGACCACACCCTTGGCTGCGGCGATCGCTGCCTTGGTTGGAATCGCTTGAGGATCCAGGGCGTGCAGGTTTTTGCCGCTGGGCAGAACGCCCGGGTTGCGGATCGGGTCACCGCCTGGACCCGGCAGCACATATTCGCCGTCGAGCGCCCGCAGCAGGCTTTCCATTTCCAGGTCGGCGCACACCTGCTCGAGGCAGAACTGCAGGTAGCCGAACAGCTTGTCGAGCTCGGCCTGATCCACATCCGGGAAGCGAGCTGCGCGGCAGGCCGCCAGCCAGGGGCTGGGCAACTTGAAGCCGAATTGCTCCAGCAGGGTGAAGAACCAGGCGAAGTTGCGGCGCAGGGTCACGCGGCCGTCGCTGCCGGTGACCGCCTTCACCATCGCCCCAACGGCCGCCCGCGAGGTTTCGGTGATGACGCGGTTCAGCTCCACATCGGCGAGAACGCCGTCGTCGTTGCCTTTGTAGACGTCGGCGATCGTGCGGCCCCTGCTTTCCGCCAGCAGTGCCGGTAGGGAACGGAGGCCGTCGTCCTCCCGCTCAAGGGCGGCGATGTTCACCAGGGTGGCGATCGCCTCCTCGGCGGTGGGGGGCTTGCCGATCGTGTGCAGGCCGCAGGGCAGCAGCCGGCTCTCGATCTCCATCAGCTGCCGGTACACCGCGCCGATCACCGCATCGCGGCCATCGAGATCAAGTTCGGATCCGTCGACGTCCGGCAGCGCCACGTCTTTATCAAGGTTGCACTGGCGGGCCGTTTCCACAACCGCATTCACGATCTGGATTCCGCGCGAGCCTTCGCGCAGTTGCTGATAGCTGCCGACCAGTTCACCCAGCTCCTTGAGACCCTTGTAGAGGCCGGCGTTTTCAGCCGGCGGGGTGAGATAGGAGATGGTTTCGGCGTAGCCGCGTCGCTTGGCGATCGTGGCTTCGCTTGGGTTATTTGCGGCGTAGTAATAGAGATTCGGCAGGGCGCCGATCAGGGAATCGGGATAGCAGGTTTCGCTCATGCCCATCTGCTTGCCTGGCATGAACTCCAGCGAGCCATGGGTGCCGAAGTGCAGCACCGCATCGGCGCCCCACACCTTCTCCAGATAGGTGTAATACGCAGCAAAGCCGTGGTGGGGGCTGGCGCTGCGGGAATAGAGCAGCCGCATCGGGTCGCCCTCGTAGCCGAAGGTGGGCTGCACGCCCACGAACACATTCCCGAAGTGCCGACCGAAGATCAGCAGGTTGGTGCCATCGGTGTTGAGGGTGCCGGGGGGCTTGCCCCAGTTCTCCTCCAGCCGCTCGGAATAGGGGGTGAGCCGCTCGTATTCGGCCACGCTCATGCGATGGGCGATGGCCAGCTCGGGTGAACCCTCCAGTGCTTCGGGATCCTTGAGCACCGCCTCCATCAGCGCCTTCGGCGTGGCTGGCAGATCGTTCACCGTGTAGCCCTTGGCGCGCATCTCCTCGAGCACGCGATAGATCGAGCCGAACACATCCAGGTAGGCGGCGGTGCCGACGTTGCCCTTATCCGGCGGGAAGCTGAACACCGTGATCGCCAGCTTCTTCTCGGTGCGTGGCTTGATGCGCAGGGAGGCCCAGCGGATGGAGCGCTCGGCGATGGCATCCACCCGATCCTGCAGGGTGTGGGCCTTGCCGGTGGCGTCGTCACGTCCACTCAGCACAATCGGCTCGATCGCGCCATCCAGCTCGGGGATGGCGATCTGCAGCGCTACCTGCACCGGGTGCAGACCCAGATCGCTCTCTTCCCATTCCTGGGTGGTTTGGAACACCAGTGGCAGCGCCACCATGTAGGGGCGATTCAGCTTCTTCAGCACCTCGATCGCCTTGGGGTGGTCCTGCCGGGCGGGGCCTCCCACCAGGGCGAAACCGGTGAGCGACACCACGCCATCCACCAGGGGCTGATCGGGATTGAGCGGGTCGTAGAAGAAGGCATTTACCGGTTTGGTGAAATCGAGCCCGCCGCAGAACACCGGGATCACGGTGGCTCCGCGGTATTCCATCTCCTGGATCACCGCCACGTAGTGGGCCTCATCGCCCGTCACGATGTGGCTGCGCTGCAGCACCAGGCCGATCACCGGGCCCTGGCGGGCTTTCTCCGAGAGGTCCTTCCGGCTGGAATTCCAGTTCAGGTACTCCTTCAGGTCTTCGAACATGCCTGGTGCCAGCGGGTGCCAGATTCCCAGATCCGGGAACACCACCGGATCGGCCACCTGCAGTTCAGGCCGATCGCTTGCCTCGCCGCCTTTGCCGCGCGGGTAGACGTACTTGTCCGCCAGCATCAGCAAGAAGTTGCGGAGATTGTCTGGCGTTCCGCCCAGCCAATACTGAAAACTGAGCATGAAGGAGCGCGCATCCTGCGCCTTCTCCACCGGCAGATACTTCAACACCGTGGGCAAGGTGTTGAGCAGCTTGAGCATTGCGTCCTGGAAGCCGGCGCCGCCGGCCTCCTTGCGCTTTTTCATGAAGCCCGCAATGGCGCTCTTGCTCTGGCCCAGCTGGGCCATCGAGAAGGTGCCGAGCTTGTTGAGCCGCATCACCTCCGGCATGGAGGGGAACACCACCGCCGCCTTAAGCCGATCACGGTGGGGGGCCACCGCCTCCACAACCTTCTGAGCCAGGTCCTCGATGAAGATCAGCGAGGCGATGAACACATCCGCCTGGGCCACATCGGCGCAGAAGTCGGCGTAGTTCTGTGGATCGCGCAGCTCCTCGATCAGGTAGCCGCACAGGTCGATCGCCAGCGGACCGTTCTGGTCGTTCAGCGAGGTGGCGGCCTGGGTGAGGGCGTTCTGGTACTGGGGCTCGAGCACCACGTACACGGCCTTCATCACAGCCCTGCCATTCACCTCACCGGGGCTGACGCGGCGGGAGGCGGAGCGGACCTGCGTGAACATGCGCGCGGATTGAGCAATGTGAAGCAGCCTACGAAGGGCCGGGCGCCCGTGTGAGGCCTCTGGCGCAGGCGTTACAAGCGATGTGGTGGGGCTTGTCGCGCGTAACCCAGCCGCTCCAGCAGCGGGCCTGTCATCAGCGTCGTGCCGATCGCCATCAGCACGCCGATGCTGACCAGGGCTGTGCCAGTAACCCCTGGCTCCAGCCCCGCGCTGAGGATCACCAGTTCGGTGAGGCCGCAGGTGTTCATCAGCCACCCCAGGGCCTGGGCCTCTCGGGGCGGCACACCGCTCAGCTGGGCAGTGGCCCAGGTCCCGGCGAACTTGCCCGCCACCCCACCGCCAGCACCAGCGCCGTGGCCGGCCAGAGATCCAGGCTGTTCAGGGCCGTCAAGCGCGTATTGAGGCCGCTGATGGCGAAGAACACCAGTTGCTGCAGCGCCCCCTAGCGCGGCATCGCCAGGCCCCAGAGGAACTGGCCGAAGATCAGGTGCACGCCGATCGCCTCGGTGACGGCGCCGCTCAGCAGCGCTCCGCCCATCAGCCCCACCAGCACAGCAACGCCCAGCCCGCCGTGAGCAGCAGTGGCAGCCAGGCTCCCCAGGCGTTGCCGGGGCGGGCGGAGGCCACCACGGCCGCCAACAGGATCCAGCTCATCAAATCGTCGATGGCGGCCACGCTGATCGTCAGCGCCCCCAGAGGCTGGCCGATCAGCCCCCGCCCCTGCCGGATCCCCGCCAGCACCGGGAAGGCTGTGATCGCCATGGCAGTGCCCATGAACAATGCCCCCGCCAGGCTGTGATGCTCCGGCAGGAGATCCGGCAGCCAGCGCTCCAGAAGCTCCGCAACCCCGACCCCCAAGGCCAGCGGCAGGGCGATGCCGACCAGGGGGATGCGACTGGCCAGGCGAGACGCCTTTGCAGCAGTCCGGGATTCAGTACCAGGCCGATCAAGAGCATGAACAGGGCCTGCTCAAGACCAGGCGCCAGTGGGCCTAGCAAGCTCGGCCCGAGGGCGATGCCGCCGACGATCTCGCCGATCACCCGCCGTTGTCCCAAGCGCTCGAGCAGTTCCCCGAGCAGCTGGGCCACCAGCATGATCAGCGCCATCGCCACCAGGGGGGTGGTGAGTGCATCGGCGGCTGGCAGGGCGGCGAACGTGGGGATGGCTGCGGGCAAGGCGGGCGGCAAGGCCAAGGCGGGCGGAGGCTCGCGCGGGAGCGTCCTCCTGCTGCTGCCGGCGTGCCCTGCCGTGGCTGCTGGCGGCGGGCCCCATAGGCTCTGGGGCAGTGCCCAGCCCCGGCTCCTACGCGATGAGCAGCGCCCCTTCCGCCCCCTCCAAGCCGATCGCCGTGGTGGTGGCCGGCGCCCTCGGCCGCATGGGCGCCGAGGTGATCCGCGCCGTAACGGCCGCGCCTGATTGCCTCTTAGTAGGCGCGGTCGACACCACCCCCGGTAAGGAGGGGGCCGACGTGGGCCTTGAACTCGGCCTGGGCGAGCTGGAGGTGGCGATCACGGCCGACTTCGAGGGCACCCTCTGCCAGGCCAGCCAGGCCGTCCGCAACGACGGCCCCGGCGGCGGCGCGGTGCTGGTGGACTTCACCCATCCCGCGGTGGTCTACGAGCACACCCGCGCCGCCATCGCCTACGGCGTGCACCCGGTGATCGGCACCACGGGCCTCTCACCCGCCCAGCTCAGTGATCTCGCCACCTTCTCGGAGAAGGCCTCGGTGGGTGGCGCCGTGATCCCCAACTTCTCGGTGGGCATGGTGCTGCTGCAGCAGGCCGCCGCCGCCGCCGCCCGCTTCTACGACTTCGCCGAGCTCACCGAGCTGCATCACAACCGCAAGGCCGATGCCCCCAGCGGCACCTGCATCAAGACCGCCGAGCTGATGGAGGAGCTGGGCAAGCACTTCAACCCCTTGCAGGTGGAGGAGCACGAAACCCTGCCGGGCTGCCGCGGCGGCCAGCGCGAGAGCGGCCTGCGGCTGCATTCGATCCGCCTCCCCGGCCTGGTGGCCCACCAGGAGGTGATGTTCGGCGCTCCGGGCGAGAGCTACACCCTCCGGCACGACACGATCGATCGCTCCGCCTACATGCCCGGCGTGCTGCTCACCATACGCCGGGTGCGCCAGATGGGCGGCCTGGTGTACGGCCTCGAGCGGCTGCTGTGAGGGGGCGGCGCAGTGGCGCGAAGGGCGGCAACATGAGCCTCAGTTGTGGTGCTGCAGCAGAGCGATGCTGATACCGCTGCGCCCCGGCGAACTGCCGCGCCTGATCCCGGCGGTCGCGACCGGCACCCAGTTCAACGCCTGCAGCGGCGGCCCTCAGAAGCTGCTGCAGCGGGTGTTCATCTCGATCATCGGCGGCGTGATCAGCCTGCTGGTGAGCCAGGGGGTGGCCATGTCCAGCCAGGTGGCGCCGATCATGCTGGTGGTGGGCTTCGTGTTCCTGCTCTACGTGCTGTGGGGCCCGATCGTGGAGGCCGGCCGCAGGAACGCCACCCTGCGCCGCTACCCCGCCGCAGCCATCTTTGAGGGGGAAGTGGCCGACCTCTACACCCGTGAGCTGGTGGAGGGCCGCCAGGAAACCACCGATCGCTCCGGCCGGCTGGAGCTGGTGGAGAACCGTCGCACCTGGCTCTGCCTGGAGCTGGAGGATGAGGAGGGCTACCTCGGCAGCATCCGCTTCCCCTTCGACAAGAAGCACAAGGTGATCCGCCGCGGCATGGTGGTGCGCTGCCTGGTGCTGAGCGAGCGCAAGGATTTCTCCCGCATCGGAGCTCTCAGTGATGCCTGGCTGCCCCAGCCGAAGCTGTGGGTCGGCGAATACCCATATCTGCTGCGTCCGGCTTTCGAGGAGCTGTGCCTGCGCAGGCTGGCTTGAGGCCTCAGGCCGGAGGCCTGCCTTTAATGCTGCCCCGGCGCTTGTTGCAGGCTTGCTGCGAACCCGCCGCCAGCCTCAAGTTGCCAGCAGCCAGACGCCCCAGGCCACCCTCCAGCGCCCACACCGAGAACAACCCTTTACAACGCGCAACACTGCGTTACAATTCAGGCAACAACCAAAAGCGAGGTCCCCATGGTCCAGGCCAATCCCTCCGCACCAGCCGTGATCCGCGGCGCCACCGTCACCCAGGAAGATGGCGGCCGCCTCAACGCATTCGCCAGCGAGCCCCGCATGCAAGTGGTCGACGCCGACAACGGCTGGGGCTTCCATGAGCGCGCCGAGAAGCTGAACGGCCGTATGGCCATGCTCGGCTTCATTGCTCTGCTTGCCACTGAATTCGCCCTCGGCGGCGAAGCCTTCACCCGCGGTCTGCTCGGCATCGGCTGACTCCTCTCAGACCCGAGCCCACGCGGATCTTGACGTATCCCCCCATCACCGCAGCACAGATTCGTGCTGCGGTTTTTTGTTGCCCGTGCCCGCGCCACCCTCCCATCGCTCCTCTGCTCCCCTGGCCCGGGTGAATGGCGCCGGCCCCAGTGGAGCCCTGGCGGCCCTAGTCATGGCCCGAGCAGGCTGGCGGGTGCAGCTGGTTGACCCGCTCAGCCCCCAGCAGCTCAGCGCCCGCAGCCGCGCCTACGCCCTCACCCACTCCAGCCGGGCGTTGCTCGAGCAGCTCGGCCTCTGGGCTGAACTCCTGCCCGCCCTTGCGCCCTTCCGTCGCCTCGATCTCTGCGACCGCGCGCTCCATCGCCAGGTTGCCTTCACTGCGGACGATCTCCCCAGCGCGGCCCACTCCAGCGCAGCAGTGGGCTGGATCCTTCAGCACAGGCCCCTGATGGAGGTTCTGCTGCGGGCCGTGCGCAGCGAGCCCGCCATCGCGCTCCATCTCGGCGCCCCGATGGAGCCCACCCCTGTTGATCTCCTGGTGGCGGCTGATGGCCACCATTCCCCCACCCGCCGGGCAGCTGGTCTGCGTGGCTGGGGCTTTTCCTATCGCCAGGGCTGCCTGACGGTGCAGGTGCGCCTGCGCGGATCGGCCCCGGATCAGGCCTGGGAGCTGTTTCGGCCTGAGGGCCCCTTCGCAGTGCTTCCCCTCGGTGGCGATGCCTTTCAGCTGGTGTGGAGCGCGCCGATGGCGCGGCTGCAGCGGCTGGAGGCCTTGGATGGAGCGGCCTTCCTGGATGCGCTCAGCGCGGCACTGCCGGATGCCCTGCAGGCGGAGGTGCTGCTCGATCAGCCGAAGGCCTTCCCTGTGAGCTGGGCGCTGACCTGGCCGCTGCAGCGCCGCGGCCTGCTGTTGCTGGGTGAGGCGGCTCACCGCTGCCACCCGGTGGGTGGGCAGGGCCTCAATCTCTGCTGGCGTGATGTAGCCGACCTTGGGCTGCTGGCCGAGCGCTGCGTCGCCGGCCGTTTCCCGCCCGCTGCACTGCCGGCCCGTTACGCCCGCCGCCGCTGGCTCGACATCCTGCTGGTGCTGCTGGCCACCGATGCCCTGGTGCGCCTGTTCTCTAATCGCCAGCCGCTGCTGCTGCCCCTGCGCCAACTGGCCCTCACCCTGCTGGGCCGCTGGCCGCTGCTGCGCCGCCTCAGTCTCCGGGCGATGAGCGAGGGGCCTTGCCGGCTGCTGGGGACCTGAGCAGCATGGGCGGATGGTGATCACCAGCTCGCCTCAGATTCCGCCCAGTGAGGCCCTGCTGCGCCGGTTGCGCCAGGAGCTCTGCCTCAGTGAGAGTGCCCTTGGGCTCGGGTTGCGTCAGGCTGAGCTGGAGCAGGCTCCGCTGCCGGTGGTGCTCTGGCGCTTCGGGCTGATCAACCTGGAACAGCTTGATCAGCTGTTCGCCTGGCAGGCCCAGCAGGACTGAGCCGTTCAGTAGACGATCAGCGATTCAACCGGCACACCCTCCGGCAGCTTGCCTTTGCCGCCCAGGTCGGCCAGCTCTACCACGAAGGCGAAGCCGCACAGCCGGCCGCCCACCTGGCTCACGAGGTCTGCGCAGGCGCCGGCAGTGCCGCCGGTGGCCAGCAAGTCGTCCACGATCAGCACCCGCGGCCCATGCTCAAAGCCATCGGGAATGATCTCCAGCCGGTCGGTGCCGTACTCGAGGCTGTAGTCCACGCCGATCACCTCGCCCGGCAATTTGCCTGGCTTCCGCACTGGGCTGAAGCCGATCCGGCGGGCGGTGGCCAGGGCGGTGCCAACGATGAAGCCGCGGCTCTCGATGCCCACGATGAGGTCCGGCTGCAGTCGATCGCAGACCTCGCCCAGCTGCCGCATCACCTCCTGCCAGGCGGTGACCTGGCGCATCAGCGGTGTGATGTCGCGGAACAGGATGCCGGGCTTGGGGAAATCCGGGATGTCGCGCACCAGCGCGCGCAGCTCGATGGTGCTCATCGGTGGGAGGTCAGCGTGCGGCACAGGCGGTCGACGGATGGCCGCCACAGCTGGCAGTATCGCAGCCATGGACGATGCTTCCCCGCCCCACGCCACCCCACGGGCCACCGCGCCCTCGCGCCCTCTCTCCCGGCGTGGCATCGAACGGCTCGATCTGATGCTGCTTTGCGCTGAAGCTCTCGACCTCAATGGCGGTGAGGCGATGGTGTGGCTGAGCGAGGAGATGGGCTGCACCGATGTGCTGCCCAACCGGGTGGAGCTGTGGAAACGGCGCTGCAGCAACCCGCTGCGACGCACCACCCGCCGCGGGCAGCTGCAGAGCGCCGAGGCGGATGCGCTGATCCGCATCCTCAATGCCCTGGCGGATCGCCTCTATCCGATGCTGCGCAGCCTGCTCTCCTCGGCGGAGCCGCCAGAGATCACGGCCCAGCGCTGGCAGCTGTTCCGCAGCCGGCTCGAGGAGCTGCTGCGCGAGCGCTTCAACCTCCGCCGCGGTGCCGTCCAGCGACTGCTGGATCCCCAGGAGGGTCATGCCCTCAGCCGCGATCTGATTCAGGCCATGGCCCTCAGCGCCGGACCCGGTGGCTTCGAGCGGCTCAAGGCCAGCCTGCTGGATGCGGCCAGCTGATGGCTCTCCGCACTATCCCGCGCCGATGAAACTTTCCACTCGCTACGAACAGACCAGCTGCCGGCTGGTGCTGGAGGGTCTGCCGGACCTCTCCGCCGGTCACAGCGCCGACACCCTGGGCATCATCACCGGCTTCACCCTGGCCCTCGCGGGCCGCACCGAGCTGGAAGGCAAACGGGATCACCTGCAGGCGCTGCTCAATGCGGTGATGCCCTACGCACGCCACCTGCTCAGCGGCCAGCCCCGGGCTTTCGGTGCCGCCAGCGACGCCGTGGCGGTAGCGCTAACGGCCGGCGGCCACCAGCTGGAACTGCGCAGCAGCCAGCCCGACACGCCGCCCCTACGCCTGCAGCTTGATGACGCAGAACTGGCCGATCTGGTGCGCTGCCTGGATCAGCTGCGGCTGGATGCCCGGGTGGCGGCTCCGTTTGAGCTGCCGTCTCCGCAGCCGCTGCGTCGCCGTGAGCTGCGGCGCCGGCAGCCTCTGGCCCAGCGCCTGGCGGCACCGTTGGCAGGCGTGGGTGCGCTGCTGATCTCGGCTCTGCTGGTGTCGCTGCTGCCGCCCACACCTCGGGCACCACTCCCCGGCAAGACCCCGGCCGCCGCGCCGGCACAGCTCCGTTGACGTTCTGCCCAAGTCCCCCAGACTGATGGTGCTGCGATGAGCGCGATGACCTGGTCGGAACTACGCCGCCGCGTCACCCGCCTGGGGGCCTTCCTTGATGTGGTGGTCCGCAGTGATCCTGAGGTCTGCGGCCTCAGCGGCGACGACTTCCACCTCTCGCTCCATCACGGCGGCCAGGGGGATTGCACCGTGGGCGATCTCAGCCTGGTGGATTGCCCCAATGAGCTGGTGCTGATTGAGTTCGAGCGCTGGATGCGCGGCGCCGGCCACCGCCTTGACCCATGAAGCGCTCCCGCCGGCTGCAGATCGTGGGCAGCGGGCGGGCGACCGGCCGCTCCCGTGTGGTTTTCAGTCAGCGCCGTCGCCCCAGCAGGCCGCGCCGGATCCTGGATGCCCTGTCGCTGATGGCCGCCGGGGTGGGTCTGCTGGTGCTGCTGCTGCAGCTCCCCCAGTGGATCGACCTCGACAGCCTGCTGCTGGTGAGCACCGCCATCGCCCATCTGATCGGGGGACTCTCGCAGTTGTTGCTCGGCCTGCTGCAGCTGCTGGCGGTCCTGCTGCTGGTGGCAGCGGCCTTGCTGGCTCTCGTGCTCCTGCTGGGTGGCCTGGTGCGCCTCGTGCGTACCCTGGCCGCCCGGACTCCGGCGAGACCGGCGGCGGCCCGATCGGCTGCTCAGCCTCGCCTGGGCAAGCCCGGCGAGCGCTCCTAGCCTGCGGGCGAAGGCTGTATCCCGCTGCCATGGGCCGCAAACAGCGAGATCGCACTCGGCCAGCGGCCGATGTCGCTGAAACAGCCGACGAGTCTTACGCTCCGTCGACCAGGCTGAACGATCTGGCCCAGGATCCGCAGGATTCCACCCCATCCCGGCTTGAGCGCAAGCTGTATGAACGGGAGCTGATTCGCCTGCAGGAGGAGCTGGTGAAGATGCAGTACTGGGTGAAGGCTGATGGCTTTCGCCTGATCGTGTTGTTCGAGGGCCGCGATGCCGCCGGCAAGGGCGGCACGATCAAGCGCATCACCGAACCGCTCAACCCCCGTGGTTGTCGTGTTGTGGCCCTTGGTACACCCAGTGACCAGCAACGAAGCCAGTGGTACTTTCAGCGCTACGTGGAGCATTTCCCCTCCGCCGGCGAGATCGTTCTTTTCGATCGCAGTTGGTACAACCGCGCAGGGGTGGAGCGCGTGATGGGCTTCTGCAGCAAGCGGCAGCTGCGCGAGTTCGAGCAGTCCTGCCCGGAATTCGAGCGGATGCTAGTGCGCTCTGGCATCGTTTTGCTCAAATACTGGTTCTCAGTGAGCGACGAGGAGCAGGAGGCCCGTTTCCTTGCACGCAGCAAGGACCCCACCCGCCGCTGGAAGCTCAGTCCGATGGATCTGGAATCGCGCGATCGCTGGGTGGAGTTTTCCCGCGCCAAGGATGAGATGTTTGCCCACACCAACATCCCCGAGGCCCCCTGGTTCACCGTTGAGGCCGACGACAAGCGTCGCGCCCGGCTGAACTGCATCCGTCACCTGCTCAGCAAGGTTCCCTATGAAGACATGACGCCGCCGGCGATGAAGCTGCCATTGCGCCGCAGTGGCGAGGGGTATCGACGCCCCCCCATCAATGAGCAGTTTTTTGTGCCAAACGCCTATGACTGAGCGAACCTTGTCGCGTCCTCAGCCTGGATGCAGCTGGCTGAACCACAGGCCAGCCAGCTGCCAGCTCGACCAGACGAAGATGGCCAGAAACAGCCAGTTCAGCCAGGCAGGCCGTTGATTGTTGTCGAACAGCATGGCCGCGCTTGTGCCCAAGGTGGGTCCACAGGCTAGGGCCTCCCTCCAGGCCGATCCTCCACAAGCCAGTGATGCACAAGGCCATCGCCATCACGCCCCGGCACCGTGATCACCTGCAGCTGTTGTCGGCCCCGTCGGTAGTCGTAACGGCAAAAGCCTGCGCCGGTGCCGGAGCAGCTTCCCAGGCTGCTGAGATCGTTGCCGGCGAGCTCGCGGTCGAAGCTCTCAACAAGCGTGTCCCCGCGCGGTTGCCAGCCCTGACGTCGCAGCTGAACATCGGCCAACTCAATCCTTTGGTTTGCTGCCAGAGCCGGGGGGGGCGCTGGGCTTGCCCCCCCCGGTGGACCGGCAGCAGCGAACAGGTGCAGGGCGCTGATCAAGCTGCCGCCCAGCACGGTGATGACCAGCGAGGTACCCGCCTGCATGGAGGCAACACGGATCGGCCGCAGGATGAGCGAACGCATCGACCTGGGCCGCAGTGATGACCCAATTACAGCAACGCGGAGCTGGAAGGGGAACGCCTCTGGTTGCGACGGAGTTCGTGCAGGCCCTCGAGCTGGTTGTGCACAGCCACCAGCTGCTGACGGATGTGCCCGGTGTTCTCCAATCTGGCCAGGTTGAGCAGGATCGCCTCGATCTGGGCCTTGCTGTCGATCAGCACGCGGCACTCGCTTGTTCCGGGTTCGTAGGCCATGGGCGTTGCTGATTTGCAGCCATGCAAGCCTTCTGGGACTGCGCGGCACTGTCGCGGCAGCTGCAGTTTGCGGAAGGCTGCCACAAAGCTGAAGATTTGCTTGTCTCAGGGTGGCACGATCCAGGCCTCAGTGCCGGACCGGCCGTGAAGCGGAGGGGGTGGGATTCGAACCCACGGAGGCTTTCACCTCGCTGGTTTTCAAGACCAGAGCCATCAACCACTCGACCACCCCTCCAGGAGTCGGTCCCAAGGACCTGACTCAGTCTCCCACGGCTCTTGCGCCTTGGCTGAGGCCGAGGCTGAGATCGATGAGACGTTCGTTCATGCTGAGATCAGAGCCCCTGCGGTCCTGCGGCCGCGTCCTCCCATGGCTGTTCTCTCCACCAATCTGGTCGCCTCGCGTACCCGTCAGCTGGCGGACATGATCGAAACACTGCCGGTGAGTCTGGCCCCCGAACACCAGTACGAACGCTGTTGCGAGCTTCTTGAGCAGGTGGCCATCGCCCTGGATTTGCTGGTGCCGGCCTGATGCCGTCTTGGGGAACCGACCAGGAGCGTGTCGCGCATAGAACCGCGCCCTCCCTCTCCGCAGCGGGCCCTGAATCTGCCCAGAACCCAGTGAAGGCAGTGGCTATGGGCGAGACAATGGGGTCTGGTCAAGCCCAAGTCGTTCCGCCCCTGGAACCCCGAGCAGATGCTGCTGCTGCCGCCATCACCGGTGGATTGGCTGCCACGCGTGAGAAGGCGTTTGATCCCCGGATGTAGACGCAGTCTTCTGCGCAGCGGTTGGTGGTGCTGCTCCTGTACAGCTACTGCGTCGGGTTGCCCAGCTCCAGGACGATCGAGAAGGCCTGCTGGGCGACGCCTTCTTCCGCGTGCTGACCGAGAACCAGCAGCCGGAGCACAGCTGGATCAGCGATGTCCGTCGACGGTCACCTGGCCGCCCTGCCTGGGCTGGTGAGCCTGGGCCAGGTGGCACTGGATGGCACCGAGGTCAAAGCTAATGCCAGCAAGCACAAGCAGAAGCCTTTGGCTTCTGCAAAGCAGGATGACGCTTAAATGCTGGCGATCGAGAAGGCCGAGGCCGCAGGGCGCGTTCCGCAGCGATGCAGCCGGCAACCCCAAGCCGCAGGCCCAGCGGAATGTCACCGATCCTGACAGCCACAGGCGCAAAGGCGCTGATGGCTGGATCCAGGCCAACACCGGTCAGTTACTGGGTGCCTTGATCGCTGATGCGGGGTACTGCAGCATCGACAAACTGGAAGCCTGTGAGGAGAAGGGTCTGGATGCCTACATCTCCACCAGCCGGCAGGCGCACGGTAGGCGGGCCCGGCCATCCAGGGGGCGACCGCCGAAAGATCTGAATGCCAGCGGCCGCATGGATCGCCAACTCAGGTCCAATGCCGGCCAGGCGATCGATGGCGCGCGCAAGACAATCGTGGAGCCCGTATTCGGTCAGATCAGGGGTGCCAGGGGCCTGGATCGTTTCCGGTTGCGAGGGCTGGAGAAGGTGAACGGGGAATGGTCGCTGATGGCCACCACTCAGAACCTGCTCAAACTGTTCCGGGTATCGCTGGCAACGGCCTGAGGGCTTTGGTTGGATCGCCGCGGCTGCGATCGGGTCTTCCGGAATTCCCGGAGCTCAATCAAGTACTGCCTGGCCTCGGCGCAACATGCGACACGCTCCTAGATTGAAGGGAACGCATGCTTCGGGTGGCACCTAGGCTTCCACAGCGCCGGTTGCTTTCGATCCAGCAGATCTTCCTGATGCTGGGCACTCTCAATGGCATCGTGCTGGCAACCTTGCTGCTGTCCTCCTGGCGTTTGCTGAAGGATTCTGGCTCCGCCGCCGGCCATGGCACCATCACCTTGTTCCTCGGTGGTCTGCTGGTCCTCAACCTGGCCATCTCCTCGGTCATCGTTTCGCAGCGGGTGATCCGTCCCCTGCGACGCCTGGTGCGCGAGTCCCATGCCATTGCCATTGATGAGGGCGCCGATGGCGCCCTTCTGCGGGTGGTGGGGAGCGATGAGGTGGCTCGTCTGGCTGAAGCCTTCAATGGTGTACTGCATCGGCAGCGTCAGGCGTATGCAGAGCTGGATCTGGCCAATCAGCGCCTGCGTGATGTGAAAAAGCAGGTGGATGATTCGATCCGCTACGCAGCTCTCCTACAGCGATCTATCTTGCCCGATCGCCAGTTGACTGAGCGATTTGGTGGTGACCATTTTGTTCTATGGCAGCCGCGCGACACCGTTGGTGGCGACTATTATGTCTTTTATGATGATGGCAACCGCTGCATTGCCGGTGTTGCCGATTGTGCAGGGCATGGTGTGCCCGGCGCGATGATGACAATGTTGGCCAGAGCTGGTATTGATCGCTTCATCCACCAGGTGGGCATTGAGTCTCCAGCTGCTGTTCTGCAGGCCACCAACGCCGGAATGCATCTCGTGCTCAGCGAAGCCCAGCTCTCGCCAGCCCTTGCCACCTCCATGGACGTGGGGTTGGTGCTGCTTGATTTCGAGGCCGAGATCCTGCGCTTCGCCGGCGCAAAGATTTCGCTCTACTGGAGCGATGGCCAGACTGTCGAGATGGTCAAGGGTGACAACCGCTCCCTCTGGGATCGACGCGCCGGTACCTATCAGGACCATGAGATGCCCTTGTGCCGTGGCATGACCTATTACATGGCGACCGATGGCGTGTTTGACCAAGCCGGTGGAGAGCTTGGTTTCGGCGTGGGGACCGAGCGCTTCTGCCAATGGCTGCTTGATCATGCGGCCAAACCGCTGGCAGAGCAACATGATGCCTTCAGCCGCTCGATCTCCGAGTTCCGTGGTGATCACCCTCAGCGCGATGACATCACCATGTTTTCATTCCGGGTCAGTTGAACCACGTTCCCCTGACTTCCGAATGAGTTATGATCTGTTAGGAGGACCGTGCTCATGCAACCCCCACTGACAACCAGGCTTGCTCTATGCTCTCTGCGCGATATGTTTTTCGCGGAGCGAATTCTGATTTGCTTCAATGGGCCAACTTCCCGAGCGCTGATCAGCGAGATTGGCGCCGCGCTGAAAGACTATATTGAGTCCGCCACGAACAGTCTTTCAGCAGCCATGGATGTGTTCAGTGTTTATATTGAGATGAGTCAGAATATACGTCATTATGCTTCGACGATGGGATATGTTCGGGTTGATGCCACTGCAACGGTGGTGATTGCGGAAACGTCTGATGGGCGCTACACCGTTTCCGCTTGCAACATTGTTCAGGCCGCTGATGGTCAATCGCTGCTGGATCGTGTTGCTGCACTTGCTGAACTGGACAAGCAGCAACTCAAGTCGCTTTACAAGCAGCAGCTGCGTCGACCTCGCCAGCAGGGTGCCAGTACCGGCGCCGGCCTGGGTCTGATTGATGTTGCTCGCAAATCCAGTGCCCCTTTGCAATGTAGCCTGGAAGCGCTCGATGACGGTAAGGCGTTTTTCACCATTCGAGCCACGATCTGACGCCGGCAATGACGCAAGAAGCAGGGCAGGCCAGCATTGGCACCAATCTCAACCTTGCCGCCACGATGTCGACCCCGGCAGTCCAGGCGGATTGGCAGTCGGGTGTTCTATGGATGGCTGGTGAGTCGTACCCGGAAAACACCTATGAGATTTTCGACCAAATTATCACATGGGTTGAGACCTTCTTGGCTAAATGCGACAGTCCCCTGCGCGTCGAATTGCGGTTAAACTATCTCAATACCAGCAGTATTCGTGCCATGATTGATATCTTTGATCAACTTCAGTTGGCCCACGACGAAGGACGCGATCTGAGCGTTACCTGGCTGTACGATAGTCGCAATCCACGCTCGGCTGAAATGGCTGAAGAATTCAAAGAAGATTATAGCTTTACCTTCCTTATTTCTGCCTTGCGTGATTAATCCGTATGTCCCTGAAGCCTCGCCAATCGCACAAGGAGGACGAGCTTGAGTTGCGGATCGGCGCGTTGCTTGCTGATCCCAGCTTCCAGGGCCACCCTCTCAGGCAAGCGCTGGAGGAGCTTATGGAGCGTGTATCGATGCACATGTCACGGCTTGAGCGCATCACCCAAATATCCGATCGCTATCAGACCGGATTACAGGAGCGCTTTCTCAATCTCTCATCTTATTACGATATGCAGATCAGTCGTCTGGAGAAGGCGATCCGCATCTCTGATCGTTACCAAAGCATCCTCAATGATCTGAACCGGGCGCTGCTGGAGGCCTCCACGCATGACCAGCTCACTGGTCTGCCGAACCGCAAGTTGATGACCGATTGCTGCCACCGAGAGGATGAACGGGTGGACTGCGATGGCAGCACCTATTCCATGCTCGCCATTGATGCCGATCGCTTCAAGTCCATCAACGATACCTTCGGCCATGAAGTTGGCGATAAAGTATTGATTTGCTTGGCTCAGAGTTTTCAGAGCAGTATCCGCGACGGAGACTACTGCGCACGCTGGGGTGGCGAGGAGTTTCTCGCCCTGCTTGCCGGAGCCGACCTCCACACAGCTCAACTCGTGGCCAACCGGCTGTTGAATTCCGTGCGCTCGATCGTGGTTGAGGCTGCTGATGGCCGCATCACCCCAAGGGTCAGCATCGGCATCGCTCAGCATCGCCCGGGTGAAACTTATCCCGATGTGTACCGGCGTGCCGACGCTGCTCTGCTCACGGCCAAGCAATCCGGCCGAGATCGCATTGTGCTTGCCTCCCAAACCAGTGACAGTGAATCTGCAGCAACCAGCACAGGTGGGTGATGGGCCGCGTGCAAAGTACGCCTGAGCTGTATCCGGGCTAAGCAGATCTCCTGGCCCCGTTGTTCGATATCGGCAACAAGGCCGTGATCGAGTCTAATCGGCGCTCGGTTTGGCAAGCGGCAGCAGGCACTTATCGGAGTCGCAGCCGGCGGGGCCCGCCTCCATCAGTTCGCCGCTGTCGTAGCGCTGCAGCGCCTCGAAGAAATCGCTGGTGCGACGGCGCTCCACCACCTCATGTTGGAGGCGCTCGTAGGTGCTGTGATCAATCGGCTCAAACGGCAGACGCGGGAAGGTGGCGTTGGCATCGAAGCGGGCCAGTAGCGCTGCGGAGATGTAGCCCTCGCCGTTATCAATCGCTTGGTGGATGGCATCAGCAAGCGGTTCGATTTCGTTCTCACGGAATTCCACCGTGGCTGAGGTGTTGTGAGCTGTGTAGTACTGCTGCACCTGCATGTAGAAGTCGAACTGCGCCATGGCGGAGAAGTTGTTGATCTCCACCGCATCGGCGCCGGGGATGTTGGCCCAGCTCACCTCGGTGGGGATCTCCACCAGCCATTCGGTGCAGCGGGGATCGAAGGCGTCGTCCAGCAGGCGGCCCTGCTCGTCCTTGTCGGATTGGCTTGGCACGATGGTGTAGCCGTAGTCCATGCAGGCCAGCGCCACCGGATCGTTCTTGCGGAAGGTGATGCGGCGGATGAAGCGCTGCGCTTTCGGCGGATGCCAGCCGGGCGAGGCTCCAGTGAGCAGGCTCTTGGTGCCGGCCGGTTGCACGGTGGTGCAGCGGTTCGGGCGGCGCAGGCCGTGGCGATCGCAGTACTCCCACACCGCTTGGTTCACGCTCGCTTTCCAGCGGCTCAGGTACTCCGCTTCCTTGGCCTTGAAGGTACGGCCCTCGTCGGTATCCGGCCGGCCGGCTTCCCACCACTGCAGCCAGGGGGTGCCGAAGGCATGCACGAAGAAGTCGAACAGACCGGTGAAGCTCACGCCCACGATCGGATCCCAGGCACGGCTCTGGCGGTAGCGCTCCACCTCGAAGCGATGGTTGAGCAGGCAGGCCACCGCCAGGCCGCCGGCGGTGAAGGCCTCCTCCTGGGCCACCAGATCATCGGGATCGATGCGGTTGAGGTGGATTTCCGCCAGGTTGCAGTGGAAGTCGGCGCCGAGAATCTCGCCGCAGGGGTTGAGCCCGTAGCGGCTGAGGCGGTGCTCAAGCTCCTCGGGGCTGATGCCGGGATGATGCGTGGTCAGCCAGAGCCCTGCCTCCTCGCGGCCCTGGTCGCAGTAGATCTCGATGAATTCGGCCCGCAGCTCCGGCGTTGGCAGCAGGTCGGCGTTGGACCGTGCGATCGCCTCAGGGGCGAACTGGATCGCGCCCTCGCCGCTCTGGAATTGTTTGGTCACCGCCTCCAACACCGTGGCGCGATCGGGGCGGTTGTGGAAGACGCGGGTGTGGTTGGCCATGCGCAGCGAATCACGCTCCGGATCGATGCGCCAGTTGCCATCGCTGTCCTGCTGCCAGAGGTTGTCCTTGGCGTTGGCGGCGCTCAGATCATCGGCGGCGAACTGGCGCATGCCGGCGCTGCGACGGATGTTGCCGGCCACGATCGTGACCGCCGCCTCATCGATCAGCAGGCAGCACTCCACCGAGGTGAGCTGGCGGCCCTGGGCCTTGTTGAGGATCTGGGCCACGCGGCCGTAGAGGTCCTTCAGCTTCACCGGATTGGCCATGCCGCCGAAGCCTTTGAGTGTTTCACCCACGGGCCGCACGTCGGAAAGATCCACGTGCACCGTGATCGGCGTGGCGGCATTGAAGCTCTCGTCGCTGCAGAGATTCAGCAGCAGCTGGTAGCTATCCACCCAGCCGCGGCGGGTGTCGCCCACCTTGATGGCCACCTGCTGCCCCTCGATGCTGTGGCTGGTGTGCTCCTGGCGCTGACCGGCTGGGGTGGCGCCGATGTCGCTCACCGCAGCGATCTCCAGGCGGTTGCGCACCGCCGGCAGGCGGCTGATCAGGCGCGGCTCGATGATGGCGCCGGTGCCGCAGCCCATCATCGCCAGGTCCATCATCAGACCGAAGGCTTCCCAATCCACCAGGTTGGTGGAGGTGCAGTTGTAGGCGCCGGAGAAGTTCGCCTCTTGCTCGATCCAGGGGGTGCCGCCGATCCACAGCCAGCGGCCGGAGGGCAGAGCCTTCTGCTCCTGCTGCATGCGCCGCAGCAGGGTCACCTCCTGCTCATTGAGGTGGCCCAGCTTGCGCAGGCCTTCAAGGTTGCGCTCGGCCACTTGATGCCAGCTCTCGCGGCCGCCGGGCAATTTGCGCGAATAGGTGCGGTAGAAAACCGGATTGGCCGCCGGGGCCGTGGCCGGAAAGTCGGGTCTCGGGCCGTTCAGGACAGTGCCGTTGCTGGCGCCAGCGTCCTGGATCGCGTCATGGAGAGCGTCGAGGCCAGGGGCAGCCGCACCATCGAGGGCGCGGGATCCAGGAACAGACAGGGTCACGACGTGGCGGCAGCAGCGGGCGTTCCGGCACCATAACGCCACTGGTGGGGTCGGCAAGCTGTCATTGCCACCAGCGGCGGGGGCGCTCCCGCGGCCCTGCAGGCTCGCGGAGTGATCCGTTCCCATGGGCCATGCAGCGCATCCCCGAACCTGAGCTGATGGCGGGCCTGGAGCAGGCCCGCGCCTACGCCGATGCCGATTTCAATGACAGCGATCAGGCGTTCCTGGCGCGTGTGCGGCAGCTGTTCCCCGAGGGACTCGGCGAGCGGCTGGTGGATCTGGGTTGCGGCCCCGGCAACATCAGCTTCCGGCTGGCGTTCAGCTATCCGTCGGCCGCGGTGTTTGCCCTCGATGGCTCGGCGCCGATGCTGGCCCTGGCGCGGGAGCAACTGCAGCAACAGCTCCAGCAATGGCCACAGCTGGCGGAGCGTCTGCGCTTCGTGCAGGCGGTGCTGCCGGATCCGGCCCTGCCTGGCGGCGCCAGCGCCCTGCTGAGCAACAGCCTGCTGCATCATCTGCATGATCCCGGTGTGCTCTGGCGCAGCCTGCGGCAGCTGGCCGCCCCCGGTGCGGCGGTGTACGTGAAGGATCTGCGCCGGCCTGCGTGCCTGGCGGATGCCGAGGCCCTGCGCGCCCGCTATCTCGCCGATGCACCACCCGTGCTGCAGCACGACTACCTCGCCTCGCTGCAGGCCGCCTTCACGCCGGAGGAGGTGGCAGCCCAGCTGAGCGCCGCCGGTTTGGACGGCCTGCACGTGGCCTCCCTGGAGGACCGCTACCTGGAGGTGTGGGGCCAGCTCGACTGAGTCCTGCCCGCGGCTGCCGCAGCCTGGCAGGCTGGGCCGATGACCAGCAGCATCAGCACGAGCGCCGGCGGCGCCGCCAGCAACTCTGAACTGGAGGCCCTCGCCGAGGCGGTGGGCCGCCGCCGCAATTTCGCGATCATCTCCCACCCGGATGCGGGTAAGACGACGCTCACCGAGAAGCTGCTGCTCTACGGCGGTGCGATTCAGCAGGCGGGCGCCGTCAAGGCCAAGGGCGAGCAGCGCAAGGTGACCTCCGACTGGATGGAGCTGGAGAAGCAGCGCGGCATCTCGATCACCTCCACGGTGCTGCAGTTCGATTACGCAGGCAGCACGATCAACCTGCTGGACACCCCTGGCCACCAGGACTTCTCGGAGGACACCTACCGCACACTGGCCGCCGCCGACAACGCGGTGATGCTCGAGGACGCCGCCAAGGGCCTCGAACCCCAGACCCGCAAATTGTTCGAGGTGTGCCGGATGCGGCGCATCCCGATCTTCACCTTCATCAACAAGATGGACCGGCCGGGGCGTGAACCCCTCGAGCTGCTCGATGAGATCGAGCAGGAGCTGGGCCTGGCCTGCTGGCCGGTGAACTGGCCGATCGGCAGCGGCGATCGCTTCCGCGGCGTGATCGATCGCCGCAGCCACCAGGTGATTCTGTTTCAGCGCGCCGAGCGGGGGCGCGCCTCCGAGGAGAAGGTGCTGAGCGTCAACGACGCCCGCGCCAGCGGGGCTGTGGAGAGTGAGCTGCTGGAGGCAGCCCTCGAGGAGCTGGAGCTGCTGGAGGGTGCCGGCAATACGCTCGACCTGGAGCTGGTGCATGCCGGTGAACTGAGCCCCGTGTTCTTCGGCTCGGCCATGACCAACTTCGGTGTGCGGCCGTTCCTGGATGCATTCCTGGAGCTGGCCCAGAAGCCCACACCCCGCAGCAGCAGCGCCGGTGTGATCGAACCGGTGGCGCCAGGTTTCAGCGGGTTTGTGTTCAAGCTGCAGGCCAACATGGATCCCCGCCACCGCGACCGTGTCGCCTTCGTGCGGGTCTGCTCCGGCCGCTTCGAGAAGGACATGACGGTGCAGCACGCCCGCACCGGCAAGGCGATCCGCCTGTCGCGTCCGCAGAAGCTGTTCGGCCAGGATCGCGAAGTGGTGGAGGACGCCTACCCCGGCGATGTGATCGGCCTCAATAACCCGGGCATGTTCGCCATCGGCGACACCCTCTATCTCGGGCCGAAGGTGGAGTACGAGGGCATTCCCTGCTTCAGCCCGGAGATCTTCGCCTGGTTGCGCAACCCCAATCCCTCGGCGTTCAAGAGCTTCCGCAAGGGGGTGAATGAGCTGCGCGAGGAAGGAGCCGTGCAGATCCTCTACGACACGGATCAGAGTAAGCGCGATCCGATCCTGGCAGCGGTGGGCCAGCTGCAGCTTGAGGTGGTGCAGTACCGCCTCGAGAACGAATACGGCGTCCAGACCCGGCTCGAACCTCTCGGTTTTGCCGTGGCCCGCTGGGTGGTGGGTGGTTGGCCGGCCCTGGAGGCGGTGGGTCGCATCTTCAACTGCAAGACCGTGCGCGACGCCTGGGACCGGCCGGTGCTGTTGTTCAAGAACGAGTGGAATCTCAACCAGCTGCATGAGGACCATCCCGACCTGGCGCTGAGTGCCGTGGCCCCGGTGGTGAGTGGCGTGGAGCCGATCGCCCTCTGATCCGGGTGGGGGTGTGGTGATCACGGCCACGTCTCGCCTCTGCGGACGCCAGACTTGTTTGCAACGAAAGGTCACGACGGCGAGTGCGCGATGGCAAGACCTCTCTGGCTCGTTCGACCCCGCGCCGATGGCGGCAGCGACTACGTGGCCTTCGTGCCCGGTGATGCCAGCGTGGAGATGCGCGAGGGCAGCCACCTCCCACCCCAGATGCCGCTGCTCAAACGCCGCTGCTGGCTTCGCTGCGATGAAGCTGAGCAGCAGCGGCGGCGCCTGCAACAGGAAGGCGGCT
>CAIZNP010000266.1 GCA_903934375.1 uncultured Synechococcaceae cyanobacterium | reverse complement strand
CAGCCCCCCAGCGCCAGGTAGGCGGTGGGGAACAGGAGCAGACCCGACCAGCCGACAAAAACGAAGCGGTCGCGCTTGAGCCAGTCATCGAGGACGTCGAACCATCCCCGCTGCGGCGCGCGCCCTACAGCGATCGTCATGAGAAGGCTTCATGAAGCGTTACACGCGCACTGTACGGGCAACAGGCCGGTGGCGGCGGGCGAACCGGCCCCGAACCGTGGCCGCGACCAGGAAATGAGTAAAAGCACCTAGTGGACGCTGGCGGCCGGCACGATTCGCCAGAGTGGTGGCTGGCCTCGCTTTCCCGCCTGTGTACGTCGTCGAGCTCTCGATCAAGCTCAGCCCCATGCCCGTGGCGGTGCAGCGCAAAGAGCAGTCCGCCGCCGATGCTCTCTACGAGCAGGTGAAGCAGGCGATGGACAGTGGCCACCCCCGCCTGCTGGAGCTCACCTGCGAGAAGGAGGAGAGCAAGCGCGTCAGCCTGCTCAGCAGCGAAGTGGTGGCGGTGCAGACCTACGAGAAATCAGCCATGGGCGGCGGCAGCAAGCGCCCCGGCTTCAGCTTCGATGAATGAAGCCGGCCTCGCCGGTGCGACCGGCGCCGGCCCCTGCCTGGTGGTCGACCAGCTGGGCTTCGCCTGGCCCAGCGGCCACACGGCTCTCAATCACTGCAGCTTCTCGATCCCAGGGCCGGGCCTGTGGATGCTGGTGGGCGGCAACGGCAGCGGCAAGAGCACCCTGCTGCGCCTGATCGCCGGCCTGCTCGAGCCCGGTCGGGGCCGCCTGCAGCGGCCGCTCAAGCCGGCCCTGGTGTTTCAGAACCCCGATCACCAGCTGCTGCTGCCCAGCTGCGGCAGCGATATCGAGCTGTCGCTGCCGGCGGGCCTGTGCCCGGCTGAACGGCTGGACGCCGTGGAGCAGGCCCTGGGCCAGGTGGGCCTCAGCGGCTTCCGGCAGCGACCGATCCACAGCCTCAGTGGCGGCCAGAAGCAACGGCTGGCGATCGCCGGCGCCCTGGCCAGCCGCGCCCAGCTGCTGCTGCTGGATGAACCCACGGCCCTGCTCGACGCCGAGAGTCAGCAAGAGGTTCTTGAGCTGATCCGCGCCCTCTGCAGCCGGGAGCATCAGCCGATCACCGCCCTATGGATCACGCACCGGCTGGAGGAGCTGCGCTGGTGCGACGCTGCCGCCCTGGTGGAGCGTGGCAGCGTCAGTCGCTGGCAGAACGGCGCAGCCCTGCAGCAGAAGCTCCGCCCCCTTGCCGGCGGGAAGGCCTGAGGGGTAAGTTCTTCGGGTCCCAGCTGGGGCCCATTCCTCGGTAGCTCAGCGGTAGAGCGATCGACTGTTAATCGATTGGTCGCAGGTTCGAATCCCGCCCGGGGAGCTTCGTCACCCCAGCCCACGGGCTGGGGTCTTTTTTTGCCCGCTCGCAACGTCCTGCATCAGCAGCGGTAGCCGCAGGCAACGGCATAGCGAGCGGCCGTGATCAACAAGGCCCAGCCAGATCCTCAGCTCAGCGCCTTACCAGCGGTTGCCGCAAAAGAAGCCGGAATCAGCACGACTGGAACCAAAGACTTCCTGAAGATTTCGGTGGCAGCGTTCATGTGAAAACTGGTCGGATCCGCTGCAGCGCAGCTTTTTCCGGCCGATCTGCCTCAAAGCCGAGGCGCACCATTTGTTCTGCAAAAGCTGAAGGTGGCAGGGAGAATGTGTGACGTGAACATCCCACTGTGAGCAGCGGCGCCACGCACCGCTGCTCCGCCAGCCTCCTCCGCCGGCTCAAGAACACCCTCCAGTCCCGTCTGCCAACCCCGCCCCGGAGCGCACCCCATGAAGCCCTGCATCCTGCTGATCGAAGACGACGGCGACATGCGCGAGCTGGTGGCCGGGCACCTGGAACACAGTGGCTTCGATGTGCAGCGCGCCGACGATGGCATCAAGGGCCAGGCTCTCGCCCTGCAGTACACCCCGGATGTGGTGCTGCTGGACCTGATGCTGCCCAAGGTGGATGGGCTCACCCTCTGCCAGAGGCTGCGCCGCGATGAGCGCACCGCGCGGATTCCGATCCTGATGCTCACCGCCCTGGGCAGCACCAAGGACAAGGTGAGCGGCTTCAACTCCGGCGCCGACGACTACCTGGCCAAGCCCTTCGACCTCGAGGAGCTGCTGGTGCGGATCAAGGCCCTGCTGCGCCGCAGCGATCGCGCCCCGCTCTCCGCCAAGCACAACGAAATCCTCAGCTACGGCTCGCTCACCCTGGTGCCCGAGCGCTTCGAGGCGATCTGGTTCGACGAGCCCGTGCGCCTCACCCACCTGGAATTCGAACTGCTGCACTGCCTGCTGCAGCGCCACGGCCAGACCGTGGCCCCCTCGCTGATCCTCAAGGAGGTGTGGGGCTACGAACCCGACGACGACATCGAGACGATCCGGGTGCACATCCGCCACCTGCGCACCAAGCTCGAGCCGGATCCCCGCAAGCCGCGCTTCATCAAGACGGTCTACGGCGCCGGCTACTGCCTCGAGCTGCCCACCGGCAATCAGCAGAACGAACTGGCCGCCCTGGTGCAGGACGCGCGTGACAGCCGCCGCGCTGCCGCCTGAGCACGGAAGAGGCGACCAGCCTTAGCCACACCTCAGCCGGCTGCCGCGCCGCAGAGCTCCAGCAGAGCCACCTCCCAGGCCAACCGCGGCTGAACGAACGATCGCAACTGGCGACGCAGACGTTCCAGCCGCTGCAGAGCGGCCCTGTCCTGGCGGTGGCGCCAGAACCGCAGCTGCCACCAATCCAGCAGCCACAGCTGCTGCTCGATCTCCAGGGCTTCGGTGAGATCGCGGGCCAGAGCCAGGGCGTCCACGGGGCTGGGTGCCAGATCGATGCAGCGCTGGGCAAGCCCGGCGGGCAGCGACTGCCACTGCTGCCGGTGCTGCAGCAGGGCCCCGGGCGACCCCGCCGCCAGCTCCGGCAGCTCCGGCGGATCGGCGGGGATCAAGGCTTCCGGCTCCTCCGCCGCGGAGGTTTGCTGCGGCAGAGCGGCCAGCACCTGCTGGAGCAGGGACGGCGTGAGCCTGGCAAAGGGAATGCTCTGGCAGCGGGAGCGGATCGTGCTCATCAGCCGATCCGGTGCAGCACTCAGCAGGATCAGCAGACCATCGCCAGGCTCCTCGAGCGTCTTGAGCAGGGCGTTGGCGGCGCCTTCCGCCATCGCTTCGACAGACTCGATCACCACCAGGCAGCGCGGCGCCTCCACCGGCCGCCGGGCCAGAAACTGCGACACCGCCCGCACCTGCTCCAGCCGCAGCTGCGGCGGCGCCTTGCGGCTCACACCGGCGGCGGCGGCCTGGGAGGCGGGAACCAGCTGGCCCTTGTCGCTGTAGGTGGGCTCCACCCAGAGCAGATCGGGGTGATTGCCGGCCTCCAGTCGCCGCCGCACCGCCGCCGAGCCCGCCGCTCCGGCGATCACACCCTCGAGAAAGCGCAGAGCCGCCAGGCTTCGGCCCACCCCGTCGGGGCCGCTGAACAGATAGGCGGGGGCGAGCCGCTGCTGCACCAGGGCAGCCGTGAGGAGGGCGATCGCCTGTTCCTGCCCCAGCAAGCCGGCAAAGAGCTCAGCCATGGCCAGGGCCAAGGTCAGTGCCAGGGCCAGCCGGCAGGGCGCAGTGCTCGCTGATGGCCCGCTGGATCGCGGCGCTCACCTGCTCAGGCGCCTGGCTTGCATCCAGGCGGCACCAGCCGGGCTGCGCAGCGAGCGCGGCGAAACCGTCGCAGACCCGCTGCAGAAACGCCTCACCGCTGGCCTCGATCCGATCGGCCGGGCGCTGACCGCGCCGGCGCAGCGACTCCGCCAGCGGCAGCTCCAGCAGCAGCGTGAGATCCGGCTGCAGTCCACCGGTGGCGATCGCCGCCAGCTGCGCGATCAGATCGAGCGACAGACCGCGGCCATAGCCCTGATACGCCGCGGTGGAGCCGCTGAAGCGATCGCTCAGCACCCAGTGACCAGCCGCCAGGGCCGGCTCGATCCGCTGCTGCACGTGTTGAGCCCGATCGGCCGCATAGAGCAGCAGCTCGGCGGTGCTGCCGGGGGCGGCGTCGCCGGGGGGATGCAGCAACAACGCGCGCAGGGCCTGGCCCAGGGCGGTGCCGCCTGGCTCGCGCGTGAGCACCAGCTCAGCCCCGGCAGGCAGCAGGCCGCTGGCCGGCAGCCAGGTGCGCAGCTGCTCCAGCTGGGTGGTCTTGCCGCAGCCGTCGATTCCCTCCAGCACCAGAAAGCGACCGCGTTCAGCCATCACGGCCCAGCAGCAGGGCGTTCACCACAACGGTGAGCGAACTCAGAGCCATCAGCAGCGCCGCCAGCGGAGGGGAGAGCAGCACACCGAAGCCGGGCAGCAGAGCCCCCGCAGCGATCGGCAGCACCACAAGGTTGTAGCCGAAGGCCCAGGCCAGGTTCTGGCGCACGGTGACCATGATCCGCCGCGAGAGCCGCAGGGCCGCCGGAATCGCCTCCAGCCGATCGCCCAGCACCACCAGATCAGCCGTATCCAGGGCGATCTGGGTGCCGGTGCCCACCGCAATGCCCACGCTGGCCGCGGCCAGGGCCGGCGCATCGTTGATGCCATCGCCCACCATCGCCACCGGCGACTGGCGCCGGGACGCCTCAATCCGCTCCAGCTTCTGCTGCGGCAACAGCTCCCAGGCGAGTTGATCGGGCGCAAGCCCCAGCTGAGCGCCGAGGCGCTGCACCGGGGCACACCGATCGCCGCTCAGAAGTCCGAGCTGCAGCCCCATCGCCTTCAGGGCCGCCAGAGCCGCGGCCGCATCGGCACGGGGCTGGTCCTGCACCGCCACCAGCCCGAGCAGGGTCTGCTCCCGCGCCACCGCCAGAAGCGTGGCCCCCTGCCGCTCCTGCTCCTCCAGCCAGTGGCGCTGCCGCTCCGGGATCTCCAAGCCGGCCGCCTCCAACCAGCCGACACGGCCCACGCGGCAGAAGCGGTCCGCAACCCGTCCGCTCACCCCATCGCCGGGGTGGGTGAGGGCCTGCTCCACCGGCAGCAGCGGCAGCGCCAGCTCCTGAGCGCGCTGGAGCAGGGCATGGGCCAGAGGATGGCGGGTCTGAGCCTCGAGGCTGGCGGCCAGCTGGATCAGGCCAGCGGCATCCGACACCGCAGAGAGGCCGCTCACCTGCGGGCGGCCCAGGGTGAGGGTGCCGGTCTTGTCGAACAGCACGGTGCGCAGCCCGGCAGCCGCCTCGATCACATCACCGCCGCGAAAGAGCACGCCGGCCTGGGCGGCGCGGCCGGTGCCCACGCTGATCGCCGTGGGGGTGGCCAACCCCAACGCGCAGGGACAAGCCACCACCAGCACGGCGATGCTGAGCTGCAGGGCCAGGGCGAAGGGGCTGCTGGCCCCAAGACCAAGACTGTGCCCAGCGTGCTGGTGCATCGCCGGTGAGGCGGCCAGCACCTGAGGCCAGAGCCGCGTGCCCCACAGCCACCAGAACAGCAGGGTGGCCAGGGCCAGCAGCAGCACGGCCACGCTGAAACGGCCCGCAATGCGATCCGCCAGGCCCTGGATCGGTGCCTTGCGCGCCTGAGCCTGCTCCACCAGGGCGATGATCCGGGCCACAGCGCTCTGGCTACCCGGCCGCAGCACCTCGAGCGTGAGCACTCCCTCCAGGTTGAGGCTGCCGGCAGCCAGCTCCATGCCGGCCATGGCCTGCAGCGGCAGCGGTTCACCGGTGAGGCTGGAGATGTCCAGGGCCGAGGAGCCCTCCAGCACACGGGCATCCACCGGCACCCGATCCCCCGGCAGCAGTCGCAGCCTGTCGCCGGGCTGCAGCGCCCCCACCCGCACCGGCCGGACCGGGGCATCAGGACCATCGCCGAGCAGCAGCAGCGCCTCATCGGGTTGCAGCCGGGCGAGCTCCTGCAGGGCACGGCCGGTGCGGCTGCGAGCCCGGTCCTCCAGGAAGCGGCCAAGCAGCACGAAGCCCAGCAGCATCACCGGCTCGTTGAAGAAGCAGGGCCAGCCCACGCCGGGCCAGAGCAGCGCCGCCAGGCTGGCCAGATAGGCGCTGCCCATGCCCAGGCCCACCAGGGTGTCCATCCCCGGGGCACCGGCCAGGGCGGAGCGCATCCCCCGCACCAGGATCGAGCGCCCCGGCAGGGCGAGAGACAGGCTGGCCACCAGGGCATGGAGGCGGATGTCCGCCAGGGCCGGCAGCGGCAGCTGACCGGCCTCCGCCAGATGGCCCGCCGCCGACACCACCACCAGCACCAGGGCCACCACTAGCTGACGCCAGCGCTGCCACCAGCTCTCGCGCCGCAGCCGCTCCTCACGGGTTTCGGCGAAGGCCTCCTGATCGCGGCGGCGGGCGGCATAGCCCATCTCCGCCAGAGCCGTGATCAAGGGCTGCACTGGGTCGGGGGCTGGCTGGGCGGCCCCCTCCCGATCCAGCAGTGCCGGGTCAAGACCCACCCAGGCGGTTCGTGTGAGCAGGTTCACGCTGGCCTGATGCACGCCCGGCTGGGCCAGCAGGCGCTGCTCGACAGCCCGGACGCAACCGCCGCATTTCATTCCCTCGATCTCCAGCAGAAGCGGCAGCACCGGCTGCGCCGCCGAAGAAGCGGTCTCGGCAACGCCGGTGGGCACGAAGAGCGATCGAGGTCGGTCTTCAGGCTAGGGACTGCGAACGGGTCCGCCAGCACGCCCCTGGGCAGGAGAGGATGGGCTGAGACGCTCAGGTGCCCGCCGTGCCCCGCTCCCAGCGCAACGACAACTTCATCGACAAGAGCTTCACGGTGATGGCGGACCTGATCCTCAAGGTGCTGCCCACCAATCAGCGGGCCAAGGAGGCCTTCGCCTATTACCGCGATGGCATGAGCGCCCAGGCAGACGGCGAGTACGCCGAAGCGCTGGACAACTACGCCGAGGCGCTGACACTCGAGGATGACCCGAACGACCGCGCCTTCATCCTCTACAACATGGCACTGGTGTTCGCCAGCAACGGCGAGCACGAGAAGGCCCTGGAGCACTACGCCCAGGCTCTCGATCTCAACAGCAAGATGCCCCAGGCCCTCAACAACACGGCGGTGATCCACCACCACCTGGGCTCGATCGCTGAGGAGAAGGGCGATGCCGATGAGGCCGACCGCCGCTTCGATCTAGCCGCGGACTTCTGGACCAAGGCGATCCGGATGGCCCCAAACAACTACATCGAGGCCCAGAACTGGCTGAAGACCAGTGGTCGCGGCAGCGTCGACGTGTATTTCTGAGGCCTGAGCCTCAGCCCCGATCGTCCGCCGGATTCACCCCCAGGGCCGCCACGAGGGCTTCGGCCACGCCACCCGCCTCCAGCAACTGGATCTCCAGGCCGGCCGCCAGGCGCCCGAGGCCGCTGCCCCTGGGCACCACCGCTCGGCGGAAGCCCAGCCGGGCCGATTCCTGCAAGCGCAATTCCAGTTGGCCCACAGGCCGCAGCTGGCCGCCCAGCCCCAGCTCACCGATCAACACCGTGCCCGGGGGCAGCGTCAGATCGCGATAACTGGCCACGACGGCGGCGGCAACACCCAGATCCGCCGCCGGTTCCTCCACATCCAGGCCGCCGGCCACCGCCAGGTAGCAGTCGAAGCGCGAGAGGGGCAGGCCTAGATGCTTCTCCAGCACGGCCAGGATCTGGTGCAGGCGGTTGGTGCCGATGCCCGTGGCGGTGCGGCGCGGACTGGCATAGCTGGTGGTGCTCACCAGGGCCTGCAGCTCCACCACCAGCGGCCGCGTGCCCTCGCAGGCCACGATCGTGGCGGTGCCGGCGCTGGGCTCATCGCCCCCCAGGAACAGCTCGCTGGGATTGAGCACCTCCGCCAGGCCCTGACCCCGCATCTCGAACACCCCCAGCTCATGGGTGGCGCCGAAGCGGTTCTT
>CAIZNP010000265.1 GCA_903934375.1 uncultured Synechococcaceae cyanobacterium | reverse complement strand
TGACCGCGACCGCGCCCCAAATCAGACGGCGCGGACGGGGCGCTTATCAATCACTGTGTCGATCAGTCCGTATTCCACAGCTTCCGCCGGAGACATGAAGAAGTCGCGGTCGGTGTCTTCCTCGATGCGGTCCATGGGCTGGCCGGTGCGATCGGAGAGCTCCTGGTTGAGCTTCTTCTTGAGGTAGAGAATCTCGTCGGCCTGGATGCGGATGTCGCTGGCCTGGCCACGGGCCCCGCCGAGGGGCTGGTGAATCATGATCCGCGAATGGGTGAGGCTGCTGCGCTTGCCCTTGGCACCGGCGCAGAGCAGGAAGGCGCCCATCGAGGCGGCCAGACCCACACACACCGTCTGCACATCGGGTTTGATGTGCTGCATGGTGTCAAAGATGCCCAGGCCGTCGTACACAGAACCGCCGGGGGAGTTGATGTAGAGGAAGATGTCCTTCTCGGGGTCTTCAGCTTCGAGGAACAGCAGCTGGGCCACGATCCGATTGGCGGACTCGGACGTGACCGGCTCACCCAGGAAGATGATGCGCTCGCGCAGCAGGCGCGAATAGATATCGAACGCCCGCTCACCCCGGCCCGACTCTTCGATCACGATCGGGATCACGGACACGGGAAGCGCTGCAGCTGGCGGGATCCTACTGAGGCCAGGCCGGGAGAAGCGTTCCCCGCGAGCTAGGGTCGCCCCACCTTGATCCCCTAAGCGTGGGCGCCAGCCTCACCGTTGCCGACAGCAAGCGGGCCTTTCACACCGCTTTCCCCCACGTGATCGCGCCGCTCTACCGGCGCCTGGTGGATGAACTGCTGGTGGAGCTGCATCTGCTCAGCCACCAACAGGGTTTCCAGGCCGACGGCCTGTTCGCCGTGGGGCTCACCCAGGTGTTCGACAGCTTCTCCCAGGGCTACCGCCCCGAGCAGCAGCGTGAACCACTGTTCAACGCCTTGTGCGCCGCCAACGGCTTCGAAGGCCCTGCCCTGCGCACACAGGCAGAGCAGGCGCGCAGCGGCGTGGGGCACCACAGCCTCGAGGAGGTGAAGGGCTGGCTCTCCAACCGCGGCGAGGGTGCCCCGGCGCCGATTGCCGGCTTGCTGCAGGGGGTCGTGCGCCCAGACTTCCACTACTCCCGCCTGGTGGCCGTCGGCCTGCTGAGCCTGCTGCAGAGCGCCCAGGGGGCCGATGCCCTGGAGCCTCAGGCCCTGCGCAGCGCCGCCCATGAGATCGGCGAGGCCATGGGTCTGATCAAGGATCGTGTGGACAAGGACCTGAGCCTCTACGCCGGCAACATCGAGAAGATGAGCCAGGCGGTGGAGCTGATGGAGGAAACCGTGGCCGCCGAGCGTCGCCGGCGCGAGCGGGCCGAGCAGGAGCGCCTTGGTGGTTCAGCCGAGGAAGCGGCGGGCGCCACCGATCCCGCCTGATGCCTCGGCGTTCAGCGCGGCGCCGGCGCTGAGCCTGGTGCTCGAAGCTCCAGGCGACCCGCCAGGCTGCTGCGCCGCTCACCGGAGCGCTGCCCCAGGGGCAGACCGATCAGCTCCAGCTGTTGGGAGCGCTGCACCACCGGCGGCAGGCCGCTGGGAAGCAGACCGGCCGTGGCCATGGCGGCGGGCTGCAGCTGCAACCTCCAGGCAGCCTCCGTTAACGGCAGGCCAGCAGGAATCCTGGTGGGCACAGGGCCCAGGAACAGCAGCAGCTGCCCCTGCGGCAGCCAGCGCCATCCACCAAGCAGCGTGCCGTCCTCCCGGCTCCAGCCGGTGATGCCCGGCAGCGGTTGGGTGGCGGCCAGGCCCTGATCCTCAAGGGCCTGGCTGAGGTCCTTCAGCCAGCGCTCCAGCACCGGACGGCCAGATCCCGCTGTGAGCTGAAGCTGCAACCCTGCCAGGAACGGACCCTTGGGCACCGCCAGCAAGCGCAGCTGGAAGGGTGAAGCCTGCAGCTGCCGCAGGGGGACCGCTCCGAGGCCGTAGGTCTGCGCGAGCGACTGGCGCAGCACCGGGCTGGCCAGCAGACCACGCAGCAGCAGATCCAGCCGACGGCCGCGCAGCTCCAGCAACTGATCACTGGCCAGGGGAGCCACGGAGGGCACCGGCAGGCTGGCTGGCGCAGCACCGAGGGCGCCTTCACTGCCATCGGCCTCCCCCTGCCAGAGCAGCGAGCGCCCCTGGCTGCTGAGCACCAGGCAACCCTGCTGCAGGTCCTGGGCGAGGCTGGCCAGCGGGCCCAGCATCTGGCCCACGGCGCCACCATTCCAGTGCACGGCCTGACTCTGCCGCAGGTGCTGGGTGCAGCGCAGGGCCAGGCCCCGCGGCGGCCGGCGGCGGGCCCGCAGCTGCTCCTGCAGAAGCTGGCGTGCCAGAGGATCGGGCGCCACCACCACCAGATCATCCAGCCGCAGGCTGTTGGC
>CAIZNP010000264.1 GCA_903934375.1 uncultured Synechococcaceae cyanobacterium | reverse complement strand
TCTCCGGAGATGACGCGCCGTGGCTCGCCATGAGCGGAGCCTTCCAGCGCAGTGCCACCTCAGCCAACACCACCGCAACGGCACGCCACCGCAACCGCTACCACCGCAACCGCTACCACCGCAACTGCCATCACTGCATGGCATCCCCAGGCAAGGCCGTCTCGCCGCAGTCCCATCCCGTGGAGTTGGCCTGCCCCACTTAGGATTCGGCGATGACTTCACGCCACAGCGGTGGCAGCGCCGCAGCTGACCCTGCGCGCGGCGCACGATCTGAACCCGTGCCGGAGGCCCATGCGGAATCGGGCGGCGGCGCGAGTGCCGATCCCGGAGCGGTGCCGCCGCTGGAGCAGCTGTTCCCCTTTCCGCTCGATGGGTTCCAGCTCGAGGCGATCGATGCGTTGAATCAGGGCCATTCGGTGGTGGTGAGCGCCCCCACCGGCTCCGGTAAGACCCTGGTGGGCGAGTACGCCATCCATCGCGCCCTGGCCCATGGCCAGAAGGTGTTCTACACAACGCCGCTCAAGGCCCTGTCCAATCAGAAGCTGCGCGATTTCCGCGAGCAGTTCGGTGCCGAGCGGGTCGGGCTGATGACCGGCGATCTCACGGTGAATCGTGAGGCCTCGGTGGTGGTGATGACCACCGAGATCTTCCGCAACATGCTCTACGCCGAGGCCGATCGGGGTGACGATCCCCTGGCCGATGTGGAGGCGGTGGTGCTCGATGAGTGCCACTACATGAACGACTCCCAGCGCGGCACGGTCTGGGAGGAATCGATCATTCACTGCCCGCCCTCGGTGCAGCTGGTGGCGCTCTCGGCCACGGTGGCCAATGCCGGGCAGCTCACCGACTGGATCGAGCGGGTGCATGGCCCCAGCCGGCTGGTGCTCAGTGATTTCCGGCCGGTGCCGCTGGCCTTCAGCTTCTGCAGCGCCAAGGGTCTGCATCCGCTGCTCAACGACGAGGGCAACGGCCTGCACCCCAACTGCAAGGTGTGGCGGGCACCGAAGGGCAACAAGCGCAAGGGTCCGAAAACCCCCAAGCCGCCCCAGCCCGAGGCCCCGCCGCTGGGCTTCGTGGTGGCGCAGATGGCCGAGCGGGAGATGCTGCCGGCCATCTATTTCATCTTCAGCCGCCGCGGCTGCGACAAGGCGGTGCGCGATCTCGGCAAGGTCTGCCTGGTGACGCCCCAGGAGCAGGCGCGCATTGGCGCCCGCCTGGAGGCGTTCGTGGCGGCAACGCCGGAGGCTGTGCGCGACGGCGGTCACGACGACGCGTTGCTGCGCGGCATCGCCGCCCACCACGCCGGTGTGCTGCCGGCCTGGAAGGAGTTGATCGAGGAGCTGTTCCAGCAGGGGCTGGTGAAGGTGGTGTTCGCCACCGAAACCCTGGCGGCGGGCATCAACATGCCGGCCCGCAGCACGGTGATCTCGGCGCTCTCCAAGCGCACCGAGCGCGGCCACCGGTCGCTGATGGGCAGCGAGTTCCTGCAGATGGCGGGCCGGGCCGGCCGCCGCGGGCTTGATACCCAGGGCTATGTGGTGACCGTGCAGAGCCGCTTCGAGGGGGTGCGCGAGGCCGGGCAGCTGGCGCTGGCGCCGGCCGATCCACTGGTGAGCCAGTTCACGCCCAGCTACGGCATGGTGCTGAACCTGCTGCAGCGCCACGATCTGGCCAAGGCCCAGGAGCTGGTGGAGCGCAGCTTCGGCCGCTACCTGGCCACCCTTGATCTGGTGGAGGACGAAGCCCGCATCGCCGACCTCCGCCAGCAGCTGAGCCTGCTCAGCGATGAGGTGGAGGAGGTGGCCTGGGACGACTTCGAGGACTACGAGAAGCAGCGCGGCCGCTTGCGGGAGGAGCGCCGTCTGTTGCGGATCCTGCAGCAGCAGGCCGAGGAAACACTCGCCCATGAGCTCACTCTGGCCCTGCGCTTCGCCAGCGAAGGCACGCTGCTGAGCCTGAAGGCGCCGGTGCTGCGCAGCCGCGTCACGCCGGCGGTGATCGTGGAGAAGGTGGAGGGCCCGGGCCAGTTCCCGCTGCTGCTCTGCCTCACCGATGAGAACGTCTGGGTGCTGGTGCCCTGCGGCGCGGTGGTGGCGCTGCATGCCGAGTTGAGCTGCCTGCAGGTGAAGGAGGTGGAGGCACCGGAGCTGCATCGCTCCGGTGAGCTGCGCCACGGCGATCAGGCCAGCGGCGGCCTGGCCCTGGCGGTGGCGCACATGGCCCGCCGCCATGACATGGCCACCCCCCAGTACGACCTGGCCGGTGAGGTGCAGGCCCAGGCCCTCCTGGTGCACGAGCTCGACCTGGCCCTCGAGCTGCATCCAGCCCACGGGGCGGGCGATCGCAAGAAGCTCAAGAAGCAGCGCTTCCGCATCGAGGAGCTGGAGGCGGAGATCGAGGAGCGCCAGCGGATCCTGCATTTCCGCGCCAACCGCCACTGGGAGACCTTCCTCGCTCTGATCGAGATCCTGCGCTTCTTCGGCTGCCTGGCAGGTGAGGAGGGGCTCGAACCCACCGAGATCGGCCGCACCGTGGCGGCCCTGCGGGGCGATAACGAGCTCTGGCTGGGGCTGGCGCTGATGAGCGGCCATCTCGATGAACTCGAACCGGCCGATCTGGCTTCGGTGCTGGAGGCCATCTCCACGGAGGTGAACCGCCCAGACCTGTGGAGCGGCTTCCCGCCGCCGCCGGCTGCTGAGGAGGCCCTGCATGATCTGCGCGGTCTGCGCCGTGAACTGCTGCGCCAGCAGGAGCAGGCCCAGGTGGTGATGCCCCTCTGGTTCGAACCGGAGCTGATGGGCCTGGTGCACGCCTGGGCCAAGGGCGTGAGCTGGAACGATCTGATCGCCAACACCTCGCTCGATGAGGGTGATGTGGTGCGGATCATGCGCCGCACGGTGGACCTGCTGGCTCAGATCCCCTATTGCGAGGCCATCAGCGAGCAGCTGCGCAACAACGCCCGCGCCGCCCTCAAGGCGATCAACCGCTTCCCGGTGTGCGAGCCGATTGATCTGCTGGCTGGTGGCGCCGGCCTCAACCCCGCCACGGCGCGAGCCAGCCTGCCGGTGGACCCTGCGGAGGTTGTGGTGCCTACGGAGGGTCTATTGCCTACGGACGTTGCCTCCGACGCCGCGATCACCCCCGCGGCCTGAGCACCAGCCAGACGAGCAGCAACAGGCCAGTGGTGCTCACCGCCGCGTAGATCCAGTCGGCGTAGGGGGTCCAGAACAGGGCGAGCGGCATCGGGTTGCTCATCAGAACGTGGAGATGGCGAGCGCGTGGAGAGCGGGTGGCAGGCCGGCGGTCGTGGATTCAGCGGCCGGTAGCGTGCCAGACACTCAGGCCTTGGCGGCCACTGTGATTCCGTTCAGTCCGTGATCAACCCCTCCCGGATCCGCATCCTGGCGGTTGGCAAGCTGCGCAAGGGCTGGGTGAGCGAGGGGGTGGCGCTCTACCGCAAGCGGCTGCCTGGGCTGGAGGTGCTGGAGCTGCGTGATGGCGGCATGGCCCGGGAAGCGGAGGCGATCCGTGCCGCGCGGCGGCCTGATGAGCGCTTGGTGGCCCTCACCGAGGAGGGGCGAACGTGGGGCTCTGTGGCCTTCGCCCAGGCGCTGGAGGGGTCCGGCTCAGAGCGGCTGGCCTTCGTGATCGGCGGTGCCGACGGGCTCGACCCCACGATCAAGGCCGAAGCCAGCTGGCAGCTCAGCCTCTCACCGATGACCTTCCCGCATGAGCTGGCCCGGTTGCTGCTGCTGGAGCAGCTTTACCGGGCCATGAGCATTCAGCAGGGCGGGCCCTATCACCGGGCCTAGATCCCCAGCCGCTGCCAGATCACATCGAGGTTGGCCTGGTGCAGGTCGGTGGAGAAGCAGTCCGCCAGCTGCTCGGGGCTGAGGCGGGCGGTCACATCGGCGTCGGTCTCGAGGTTGGCGCGGAAGTCGCCGCCGGCGGTGTTCCAGGCGGTGTGGGCGTTGCGCTGCACGATCCGGTAGGCCTCCTCTCGGCTCACGCCGCTCTCCACCAGGGCCAGCAGCACCCGCTGGCTGAACACCACGCCGCCGTACACGTTCATGTTGCGGGCCATGTTGTCCGGGTAGACCCCCAGGCCCTTCACCACGGCCGTCATCTCCCGCAGCATGAAGTGCAGGGTCACGGAGCAGTCGGGCAGCATCATCCGCTCCACGGAGCTATGGCTGATGTCGCGCTCGTGCCAGAGGGCGCAGTTCTCCAGCGCCGCCACCACGTAGCTGCGCAGCACGCGGGCCAGGCCGCCGATGCGCTCGCTGCGGATCGGGTTGCGCTTGTGGGGCATGGCCGAGCTGCCCTTCTGGCCCTTGGCGAAGTTCTCCTCCACCTCGAGCACATCGGTGCGCTGCAGGTTGCGGATCTCGGTGGAGAAGCGCTCCAGGGCGGCGCCCACCAGGGCCAGCGTCTGCACGTATTCGGCGTGGCGATCGCGGGAGATCACCTGGGTGCTGGCGGTGTCGGGCACCAGGCCGAGCTTGGCGCAGGCGATCGCTTCCACCTGCGGATCGGTGTTGGCGTAGGTGCCCATGGCGCCGCTGATCTGGCCCACGCTCACCACCGCATCGAGGCGCTCCAGCCGCTCGCGGTTGCGCTCCACTTCAGCCAGCCAGCCGGCCAGCTTGAAGCCGAAGGTGATGGGTTCGCCGTGGATGGCGTGGCTGCGGCCGATCATCACCGTGCCCTTATGGACGCGCGCCAGCTCGCGGATGGCGTCGGCTAGGGCATCCAGCTCGGTGCGCAGCAGCTGCACCGAGGCCTTCATCTGCAGGGCCAGGCCCGTGTCCAGCACATCGGAGCTGGTCATGCCCACATGAATGTGGCGGCCGGCGTCACCCACGTGCTCGTTCACGTTGGTGAGGAAGGCGATCACGTCGTGGCGCACCTCGGCCTCGATCTCGAGGATGCGCGCAACGCTGAAGCTGGCCTTCTCCTTGATCGTGGCCACCGCCTCGGCGGGCACGCGGCCCAGCTCGCAGTTGGCCTCGGTGGCGGCGATCTCCACATCCAGCCAGCTCTGGAACTTCGCTTCCTCGCTCCAGATGGCGCCCATCTCGGGCAGGGTGTAACGCTCGATCAAGGCCGCCGTGGGCTCACATCCAGACCAATGTATGGAACGGCCATCAGGTCAGCCTTCGCACGACCGGTCATCAGGCCGGTCAGCAGGCCGGTCAGCCTGCCGTCAGCTGGCGATGTTCCACCTCCCAGTGCACCAGCGAGCCCCAGGCCTGCTGACGCACCCAGCAGCGGCCGCCGCGACAGTGGATCAGCTGGAAGGGGGGCAGGTCGTCGGGCTGGTTGCGCAGTTTCACGAAGCTGCCCGGCTGGAGCAGTTCCACCACGTTGCTGTGAGCCGGGTGGGCGTTGCCGGAGCTTTGGTTGCTTTGGAGGCTTTGGGTGCGCGTCATGGGAGCTTCCCCTGAGCTGAGGGCCATCCTCTGGAACATTCCCGGATTTCGGCCCGGTGCCCTGGTTTTTGTTCCGTTTCGCTTGTGGTTTTGTGACGGCGCTCCAGCCGTGCTGCGGCACGATGCCTGCATGGCTCGCAAGCAACGCCTCGATCTGCAGCTGGTGGAGCGGGGCCTGGCCAGCAGCCGGCAGCAGGCGCAGCAACTCATCCGCGCCGGCAAAGTGCGCAGCGGTGATCGCCTGCTCGATAAACCGGGCCTTGAGGTGCTGCCGGAGCTGGAGCTGCAGGTGGAGCAGCCCGCCCGCTTCGTGTCGCGCGGGGGCGAGAAGCTGCTGGCCGCCCTGGAGACGTTCCCGATCGCCCTGGCAGGGCGCGTCTGCCTCGATGGCGGCATCTCCACCGGTGGCTTCAGCGACTGCCTGCTGCAGCACGGCGCCGCCCGCATCTACGGAGTGGATGTGGGCTATGGCCAGACGGCCTGGAGCCTACGCACCGATCCGCGCCTGGTGCTGAAGGAGCGCACCAACCTGCGCCACCTGCAGGCCGACGATCTCTACGGCCCGGAGGATCCCTGGCCCGATCTGGCCGTTGCGGATGTGTCGTTCATCCGGCTGGCGCTGGTTCTGCCCGCCATTGCACGCTTGCTGCGGCCGGAGCGGCGCGAGGCGGTGCTGCTGGTCAAGCCCCAGTTCGAGGTGGGCAAGGAGCGTGTGGGCAAGGGTGGTGTCGTGCGCGACCCGGCCGCCCACGTTGATGCCATCGAGGCGGTGATCGCGGCGGCGGCGGGCGACGGCTGGAACGCCTGCGGCCTGGTGCCCTCGCCGATCACCGGGCCGGCCGGCAATCAC
>CAIZNP010000263.1 GCA_903934375.1 uncultured Synechococcaceae cyanobacterium | reverse complement strand
TCCACCGCATGCTAGACACGCGCCGCCCGCAGATCGGCTTCGGCAGCGGAGACGAGACGCTGCAATTCACTCCAGCTCATGGCGGTTCAGCGACAGCATCAGCGTGGACTGGGGATGTGACACACGCCCTACCCACGGCGTCGCAGCCATGACCAGGTGTGACCGATGCTCAGCCCATCGGCTCATACGCTCAGGGCACTCAGCCCCAGAGCTGTGAGCATCACTCCGGAGCAGCCCAAGCCAGGTCTGCGGCGCTGCCTCGGACCCCTCGCGGTCACCGCCCAGGCCGTCGGCACCGTGGGACTAACGCTGACCGCGGTGATCAACATTCCGCAGGTGGCCGCAGGAGCTGGCCACAGCACGGCCCTCTGCTATGCGGCAGCCTTCGTCGTGATCCTGCTGGTGAGCGAAACCCTGGTGCTGTTTCAGCATCAGAACCCAGGGGCCGATGGCATCGCCGGCTATGTGCAGCTCAGCTTCGGCAGGCGCCTGGGGCAGCTCGGCAGCTGGATCCTCCTCCTGGGGTATGGCGCCACCCTGGTGGCCTGCCTGGCCTTCCTGGGCTTCTATCTCAATCGCCTGCTGCTGCAGCTGGGCCTGCCACTGGCACCGGGCCTCTGCGTGCTGCTGGGGGGGCTGCTCTGCCTGGAGCTGGCACGGCGCGATGTACGCCTCTCCACCCGCACCATGCTGGTCACCGAGACCATCTCGGTGCTGATTGTTCTCGGCCTTTGCCTGCATGTGTTGCAGCACGGCGGCGTGCGTGCAGATCTGGCGGCCCTCAATCCGGCAGGCGACACCATCGCCCAGCTGCGCAGCGGGCTGATGGCGGCTGTGTTGAGCTTCATCGGCTTCGAGAGCGCTGCCACACTCGGTGCGGAATCCCTGCAACCCCAGCGGGCGGTTCCTCAGGCCCTCAGGCAGGCTGTGGTGCTGGCGGGCACGGTGTTCCTGATCTGGGCGGTGGTGCTCAGTGAAGGGCTGAGCTGGCTGGCACCGCAGCAGCGCAGCGGCCTGGATCCGGTGAGCCTGCTGGCTGATCAGCTCGGCCAGGGTGGCGCCGGCAACCTGATCAAGCTGGGAGCCCTGCTCTGCTTGCTCGGCACCTGCATCGGCTGCCTCACAGCCCTGGGCCGCGTGACCTTCGCCCTCGCTGAGCAGCGGGTGCTGCCGGCGGCTCTGGCAATGGTGCATCCGCGCTTTCGCACGCCGGATGTGGCCCTCTGGAGCTTGGGGCTGCCGTCCGTGCTGTTGGCCAGTGGCGCCGTGGCGAGCGGCATGGGCAGCAGCACGCTCTACAACCAGTTCGGCTCGTTCTCGGTGCTGGGGTTCCTGTTGATCTATGGCCTGGTGGCGGCAGGAAGTTTGGTGCGCCCCATCGTGGGGATCAGCCGCAAACGGCGCCTGCTGGTGGGTGGAGCCGCCCTGATTGCGCTGACGGCCCTCAGCGGTGCCTTCCTCTCCGGCCTGATCTCCAGCCAGCAACCTCTAGTTCTGCTGTTTGTGTTGCTGCTGGGCGCTGGGGCGGCACTGGTGCTGCGCAGCCCGGCGGATCAGGCGCCGGTGTGACTGTCGGGCATCACCACATCGGTGAGCACCGGCACGGCCATGATCGGCTGCTGGTCCTCATGGACTGAGCTCGACAGGCTGACGGCTGCAGACGAGGAACCGCCGCGGCGACGGGTGACCGCGTGGGTGGTGCTGCTCTGCGTGCTGGCTGCCCTAGAGCCGGTGGCGCCTGTGCCGGTTGCACCCGAGCCGGCTGAACTGGAGCTGCTGCCGGCGCTGGCGCGTGCTGAACCACGACGGGAACCACCGCTTCCACCGCTGGCGCCACTGCTTGCCGCACTGCGGCTGGTGACCAGAGGGCGCTGGATCGGTTGCTCCTTGAGCTCGGCACGCACCTGATTGAGCAGGCGGAAATGGCCGGTGGTGTTGTATTTGCGCAGCAGGGCCGGATCCCAGGCCATCGGTTCGGTTTGGCTTGATCCCACCAGCCTATGGCGAACCCCAGAGCCACTCCGACCGTGATAAGTTGTTACGCAGACAACTGGAAGTCGGTCCGCCTACGGCTTGGGCCGGATTCAGCGTCGTGAACCCACTCCCCTGAGCATTTCTCTGACCATGTCGAGGCTCGTCGGTCTTCAGGCTCCTGATTTCACCGCCACCGCCGTGGTGGATCAGGAATTCAAGGACGTCACCCTGTCGCAGTACCGCGGCAAGTACGTGGTGCTGTTCTTCTATCCCCTCGACTTCACCTTCGTTTGCCCGACGGAGATCACCGCCTTCTCCGATCGCTACAGCGAGTTCTCCAGCCGCAACTGTGAGGTGCTGGGTGTCTCGGTGGACAGCCAGTTCTCCCACCTGGCCTGGGTCCAGACCGACCGCAAGAACGGCGGCCTCGGCGACATCGCCTACCCGCTGGTGGCTGACCTGAAGAAGGACATCGCCCGCGCCTACGAGGTGCTTGACGAGGACGCCGGTGTAGCCCTGCGCGGCCTGTTCATCATCGATCCCGATGGTGTGATCATGCAGAGCACGATCAACAACCTCCCCGTCGGCCGCAGCGTGGAGGAAACCCTGCGCCTCCTGCAGGCCTTCCAGCACATCCGCAACAACCCCGACGAGGTGTGCCCCGCGAACTGGACCCCCGGCGACAAGACCATGAACCCCGACCCCGTGAAGAGCAAGGAGTTCTTCGCCGCCGTCAACTGAGCACCCACTGTTCAGGCGATCGCACCCAGTTCAAGGTGCAGCCAGGGGCCCAGCCGGGCCCCTTTTTCTTGCGCTGCTGAGGGTCAGGTCTGCAGCAGTTGCAACTGTCCCGTAGCGCCATCCAGACGTGCACGCCGGCCCAGGGGTAGGGCCAGGTTTGGCGCACCATGACCCACAGGCAGATCACTGACCAGTGGGATGCCGAGATCGCCCAGCCGCTCCAGCAGGATCTCCTCCATGCTGAAATCGCCGCGCAACACATCATCCCGGGCCCAGCTGAAGCGTCCCAGGCCGATGCCGGCGACTCCGCGCAGCAGTCCGCTGCTGCGCCACTGGGTGAGCTGACGATCGATTCGGTAGGGAGCCTCCCCCGTGTCCTCCAGCACAAGGACAGAGCCGCGCAGATCGGGCAGCCAAGGCGTGCCGATCATGGAGGTGGCGATCGTGAGGTTGCTCACCACCAGCGGTCCCTCGGCGGTACCGCTCCGTTGCGGCCGCCCCTCAAGCGGCAACACGGACAGGCCCTCCAGCAGATCCGCCAGCCGCTGCCACTGCAGCGACGATCCACCGAACGATCCATGGATCCCGCCATGGCTGCTGGCCGCCAGCTGAGCCAGCAGCAGGGCCGAGCAATCGGAAAAGCCGATGCACCAGCGGGGCGTCGCCGGGATGCGCCAGCCAAGCTCCAGCACGCGCGCACTGCCCCAGCCGGCACCGACGCAGGCGATGGCATCCACCTGCGGATCCAGCCAGGCCTCCCGCAGGACCTGGAGCCTGACGGCATCTCGGCCCGAGAACCAGCGCCAACGATCTCCCAACTCGGGCGGCGTCAACAGCGTCCAGCCACGGTCGCGGCAACGCTGACGGAGCAGCGTCAGCGTGCTGTCGCCTGGCTCCATCCAGGTGCCTGGGGCGACAGCGGCGATGCGGCTGCCTGGCCGCAGCGGCGGCGGCCAGAGCGGAACAGGCCCATGCTCACCAACACTGGCTTGGGCCTGTCTGCGCGACAGGGCAGCAGCCGTGAACGCCAGGGATGCAGCTCCCTGCAGCAGCCGCCGGCGTCGCATCGCCGCTCACCCCAGCAGGCTGGCCAGCAGGCGACGACCATCCACCCCACCCGTGGCGGGATCACAGGCTCGCTCGGGATGGGGCATGAGGCCGAGCACATTGCCCGTGGCATTGGTGAGCCCAGCCACGTCGCCAACGGAGCCGTTGGGATTGCGGCGGTAACGCAGCACTACCTGGCCGTTGTCCTCCAAGGCCCGCAGCTGATCCGGCTCGGCCTGGTATCGGCCCTCGCCATGGGCAATCGGGAAGCTCACCACCTCGCCGTCGCTGTAGCCCTGCAGCCAGCTGCAGCGGCCCGGCT
>CAIZNP010000262.1 GCA_903934375.1 uncultured Synechococcaceae cyanobacterium | reverse complement strand
GGATCGGGCGGGCCTTGAGGGGGATGGTGGCAGTGCCGGGTGACTGGGGTTGGGCTGGCTGAGACATGGCCGAGACAGCGGTGGAACACGGGTTGACCCAACCGCACTGTGCAGCCGGTCCACCAGATCTGCTGTAGCCGACCACACCCGTGCCATCGGTGTGCGGCAGCCGGCGCCATTGTTGAGAGGGGTTGGAGCCGTCGTGATGCTGAGCTGGCAACTGTGGGCCGGGGGCGCCGCCCTGTTCGCCGCGATCACGGCCGTCCTGGCCAAGCTGGGGGTGCAGGGGATCGACGCCAACCTGGCCACCCTGCTGCGCACGCTGGTGGTGGCCGTGGCCCTCAGCCTGCTCCTGCTGGCCAAGGGCCAACTGCAACTGGGCCAACTGCAGGGCCTGCCCACAGGCAGTGTGGTCGCCCTGGTGCTCTCCGGGCTGGCCACGGGGGTGTCCTGGCTCTGTTACTTCCAGGCGCTGCAGCTGGGTCCCGTGTCGCGGGTGGCACCGATCGACAAACTCAGCGTGGTGCTGGTGGCGGTGCTGGGCGTTCTGGTTCTTGGCGAAGAGTTGAGCCCGCGCAGCTGGATCGGCGTGATGCTGATGGGCATCGGTGCTGCCCTGGTGGCCTGGCCCTGAATGGTCCTTGACCGGCCACACCCGCCTGTTCCGTGTCGCGGCGTTGTGATCGGTGCGACCGTTGTGCCACCAACAAAAAACAGCCCCGGAGGGGCTGTGTGAGGAGGCTTCAGCGGCAGGAAACCAGACGCAACAGCGCTCGACCATGGCTGCAAATACCTAGACAGACGCCTAGAACGGAGATTGCTGAAGCGGATCTGTTGCGCTGGGTCGGGCTCACCCTCTGCCTTCTGTGGATGAGCCATCAGCTCAGCCGCCTGATCACCTGGCTGCGCCAGTGGGGCCAGCGCGATCCGCTCAGCCAGGCCTTTCAACAGGAACTGCTGCGGCGGGGTCTGCTCCTGCGTTGAGCACCACCACGCACGAATAGCCGCGGTGCTGCAGGTCGGCAGCCGCTTCCGTGCCAACGGCCAGATCGCTGGCCAGCAGCAGCAGGAGCTGATCCGGTCCAGCGCCGCTCACCGCCACCCGCTCCGGCAGGGCCTCCACACCAGGCGCTTCAGTGCGCAGATCCAGCACGGTGCCGCCGTAGGCCATCAGCGTTTTGAGGGCAGCGGGACCGACCACGCGGACGGACGAGCTGGCCATGGTGCGGTCTGCGTGGGTGCCGGGATCCTGCAGGGGACGGCCTTGGCAGTCGGTGGCCGTCGTCACACCGCCTGAGCCGTCGGACGCTTGCCCTGCCGGCCGATGCGGCTGCTGATGCTGCGGCTGCGCTCCTGGTAGGCATGCACGATCGGCATCCGTTCCCGCTCGTAGCGGAGCAGAGCGGCCAGTGGATCGGCGGGGCAGGCCGCGAGAGCCTCAGCCATGGCCAGGGCGTCCTCAAGGCCGGCGGTCATGCCGCGTGCCTGCGAGGAGCTCATGGCATGGGCGGCATCCCCCAGCAGGCCAACCCGCCCCTGCACCAGCCGGGGCAGCGGGTCGAGGTCGTACGACCAGTTGGCCACCACCACCTCCGGCGGTGTGGCGGCGATCAGAGCCACCGCCCGCGGATCCAGCCTGGCGAGGGCCTCTGGCGGAATCGGTTCCTGCAGCAGCCGGCGCTGCTGCTCGCGGCTGGCGGGCAGCGGCTCCTCGTGGAAGAAGCCCCAGTGGGTGCGGCACCGACCATCCGGCCCCGGGCCGAGATCGAAGGCGTTCACATAGATGCCGCGACCGCGGGCGTAGACGTAGAAGGCACCGTCGGTGCAGAAGTGATCGTCGGCCACGACGCCGCGCCACACCCGATCCCCGAGGTAGTGCAGGCGATGCTCCGGCGCCAACCGCGGTGCCACCCGCGAGAAGATGCCATCGGCGGCGAGCAGCAGATCGCCGCTCCAGATGTCGCCGTTGGCGAAGAAGGCCGACACCTCGTCGGGCCCCTGCTGCCAGCCGATCAGTTCGGCGTTGCCGTGCACGCGCTCCGCCGGCAGCCCCTGCAGCAGCGCCGCCAGGATCGCGGGCCGCTCGATCAGCAGGGCCGGCTGCCGGTCACTGTCCTGCTCGGCCGGGGAATCGCTGATCGTGTCGCCCCGCAGGTTGCGCACCTCGAAGCGACGCACCGGCTGGCCGCCCTGGAGCAGCCGCTCCAGCAGGGACCGATCGCCGGAGGCGGCGATCGCTTCGACACCGGAGGCCACCAGCAGGATGCCGCAACCATCGGTGCGGGGCTGCGGTGCCCGCTCGAACAGGCTGACGCGATGCCCGGCCGACACCAGCAGCCGTGTGAGGTAGAGGCCCGTGCTGCCCGCACCGATCACGGCGATCCGCAGGGGTGGTGCTGTCACGCTCCGGGCGGCGACTGCCTCTATTCAGCCCGAGATGGGATCAGGCTCCGGTGTGCACGGCAACAGTCGGCCTCAGAGCCAGGCCACCAGCAGGGTGACGATCAGGGCGATCAGCAGCACAACGCCAACGCCTGTCAGTGCAAGGGCGACGACCGTGAGACGACGGGTGGTGCGCGGAAACAGCAGGTAAGCCGTCAGCCCCACGGCCAGCGGCCAGAGCGGGGGCAGCAGCAGCGACACCACCAGCAGGATCAGCAGGGAACGGCGCCGTTGCTGGGCTGCCAGGGCGCTCTGCTGGAGATGTAGCCGTTCCGCCACGAGCTCCTGGCGCTCGTCGTCGCTGAGCCAGCGGCCATCCCGTCGGGCCTGCTCCAGCTCCCGTTCGAGGCTCAGCTGCCGCGGGCTGGGGCTGGGATCCGCCTGCAACTGCTCTAGGCCGTCGCGGATGCCACCGGCCGCCTCCCGCAGCAAACCACCACCCGCCACGACGGCAGAACGCAGTTGCAGGCGGAGCGTGGAGGAGAGATCAGCCATGGATCGCAGCCGCAGCTGGGGACCAGCAGAGCCTGTTTCAGCTGTTCACGCTATCGACTGTCAGCGCCGTGGAGGTGTGGGAAACCCTCTGCCCTGCGGCGGCAGCGGTGCATCACCAGGCCAGGGCCTTGAACAGCAGCGAGGCGCCCATCAGCAGCGAGAGCACCTCGAAACAGCGCTTCACCAGCCTGCTGCCACGGGCGATCGCCAGATGGGCGCCGAGGTAGCCCCCCAGCACCGAACCGAGCACCAGGGCGGGCACCCAGCGCCAGGCGATCTGCCCCTGCAGGCCGAGGGTGAGGGCACCGGTGCCGTTCCAGAACAGGCCCACCAGAATCAGCGTGTAGGCCACGGCGCGGCCGTAATCGAGGCCGAACCAGCGCACCAGCCACAGCGTCACGAACAGCCCCGTGCCGGAGGTGAGGGAGCCGTTGAGCACGCCGATGGCGAACAGCACCAATCCCCCCAGCAGCAAACCCGCCGGGCCATGGGCGCGTGCCTGGGCCTGGGTGCCCAGGTTGGGGCGGCAGAGCGAATAGATCCCCAGGCCGATGGTGAGCAGTCCCAGCAGCAGGGTGCAGAGGCGGGGCGGCACGGCCAGCACCAGGCGCGCACCGAGCCACACCCCGGGCAGCCCGCTGATCAGGATCAGCAGCGCGAAGCGCAGGTTGAGGCTGCGCTCGCGGGCATG